>DAOUEC010000081.1:0-28906 GCA_034430655.1 Anaerolineae bacterium | reverse complement strand
GCCTGGAACAAGTTGAGAGAGGGGCATCTTGCGAGTCACCGAGACCACAATGGCCGGTTCGCCGGTCGGTTCCCCCCCTCTCTGCCGAAGCCCAATCCCCACCCCAACGACGTTGGCTCTGCGCATCAGATCGGCCTCGTATGCAGCCTTGATGGTCCGCAGGCGATCCAATTCCTCATCCCTTATCATATATTATCCCACCTCCTTGTCTAGGGCGAGAGTGTAGGTTGCTGATACAGTTGCAATTGTATCACCATTGCCCGTTGAGTGCGAGTGTACGCCTCTAACTGCGCATCCCCGGCTGCACGGGCCAGGTCCTCTGCTTGTTCCAGATCAGCGACGGCTGCATCACAATCCCCCTCCTCCACGGCAATGCTTGCTCGCAGGTAGTACCCCCATCCCGAGTGCGGACTCTCGACGATGGCTTGCTCGGCGTCGGCGCTGGTCGCAGTCAAGTCGCCCACGCGCAAGTACGTCATGCCGCGGGCCAGCAGAAAATCGAACTCCGTCTCGTACAGAGCGCGGGCCGTATCGAAGGCCACCTCCGCGTCATCCAATTCATTCAATTCAAAGTGGATGACCCCCTGCCAGAGCCATGGATCGGGATCGTCGGGGGTTAGAGCAGCAGCCGCTTCAAACTCGGCCAGCGCTGCCCACAGGTCCCCTTCCTCGACCAGCATCTCCCCGGCGTTGCTGTGCTGGAACGCCTGGCGCACCTGAAGCGGAGGAGCGATGAAGTGGTCGTAGGCCAGCCAGGCCACCAGGAGGAGAACTGCTGCCACCAGCACTCCGACCAGCCGGTGGCGCAGTTGGCGCCGTTGCTGCTGAGTCGCCGCCTGGTCCAGGAACCACCACCAGCGCGTCTGATCCGGCTGCACGGATGCCCGTTCTTCCCGCAGTGCAGCGCCGGCCTCGGCCAGGAAGCGGTCCTGTCGGCGGCGGAGTTGCCGCTGGACAGTCTCGAACCGGACACGCTCGGCACGCACGTCCACGCCGGCCGCCTCGAGTTCTGCCAACCCCTGAGCAGCCTGATCGAGCAGGTGGAGCAATGCCAGCGCCTGGGTACCCGCTCCGCGCAGGTTGGATACGCGCCGCTCGGCCCTGTCCAGCGATTCGCGGATGCGGTCGGCGGGGGTGCGAGCGGTGAGAGGTATGAAGAATTTGCCCATTGTCACCAAGCCCACGATGTAAGGGCGCGGTCACCGCGCCCCTACTAGCGTCGCTGACCGGCAGCGAGGTTCAATTTCCGCACCAACCTCTTGGCGGCAGTGGTGGGGGCCTGGGTAGTGACGGCGGTTTACCTGATAGTGTGCGACCTGCAATCTGCAATTCGCAATTCGCAATTCGCTATTCCTTCTGCATCTGTGCCAGGTTTGCCGCAACAAGTTGTGGCTTCCAGCCGTCAGGCCGGCCGGAGTTCCTCGTATAATCGGTCCAGTCCGGCCTTGATGCGGCGCTGGACCAACTCGCGTTCATCGTCGGGAGCGGGAAAGAGAGGCAGCAATTCGGCCACCAGGGCCACCGTATCCACCCGCGCTCGCCCGGCCGTATGCAACGAGCGCACCCGTCGGCGCGCCAGTGTGATGTATTCGCTGAGCGGCTGGGTGGCGGACTGGTCACAGAGCGGGCCGCGACCGGGAACGATGGTAGTCTTCGAGAAACGCGCGCGGCGGAGTGTCCTCAGCGTCTTCAGCCACGCTCTGGTATCCGGCGCTGCGGCCAGGTAGGGATGAGCCCCCACAACGAGCGTGTCTCCTGCGAAGAGCACATCTTGTTCCCGCAGATAGATTCGGGCGCTACCCGGAGCAGCCCCAGCGACGCGCTCGACCGTCACGTCCACTCCTCCTTTGTGCAGTGTCACGCGACTGGTAAACATGATCTCAGGCAGCACAATACGCGCACCCGCCAGGTCGTCGGCTGCCCCTGGATGGCGGCGTGTCCAATCCTCGATGATGCCGCGCCAGAAACCATCGGTATAGGCAGCCGCGTGCTCATAGGCCGTCCGTGCAGCGACGATTGGGACCTCCAGCAATCCCGCGCTTAGCAGCCGGTCGGGATGGGCATCGGTGAGCACCACGTACAGGATAGGGCCTCCGGCGGCCTCCATAATCCGCTGCCGCCAGGCACGAGCGTCGCCCGGCAGGGTTGGGGCATCCACAGCGATGGCCCCCGCTGGCACGACAATGAAGCCGACGTTGACGCCGGAGTATTCGGTTGAAGCGTAGATGTGTGGTGCAATTTCTTTCATGAGAGGTGTCCTTATGCTGGATGCTGGATGCTGGTCAATGACTGTACATTCCCAGGGATGGCAGCAGGCTGGCAAGAGCCGCTTCGAGGCGGGACACATCGGTCGTCGGGACGCTGCCCTGAGCCAGGTGAGGCCGTCCACCCCCCTTACCCCCCAACTGCGTGCAGACCTCCCGGAGTGGTGTCGCCACGTCCAGGTCTAACCCCTCAGCGCGGGCAAAACACAGATGCGTCCGCTCGCCGACACTGGCCAGCAAAGCCACCACGCCAGGGCGCTGCACTAACTCCTGGGCCAGGGCACGTAGTTCCCCTGGCTCACGCCGCTCCCACACCTGGCACACCACGCGGTACGGGCCGTGGACGGCGGCAGCCTCCGCCAATTCAGTCGCTTCCACCCCCAGCAATCGTTTGCGCGCCCGACGCAGGTCACGCCGCAGTTGCTTAGCCTCGGCCTGCATCCGTTCCACAGCCTGATCCAGTTCCCAATGGCCAACGGTCAGTAAGCCTGCCAGCCGATTGGTCATCGCGTTCTTGGCCTGGTAATCGCGCAGGGCACGCCCGCCACACAGGAACTCAACGCGCGTCTCGTCCCCGCGATAGTCGAGGCGCACGATCTTGACCAGGCCGATCTCGCCGGTGCGGGCGACGTGAGTTCCGCCGCAGGGGTTCGTGTCGAAGCCTGCGATCTCCACGATGCGCACCGGGCCCTTCACGGCCGGCGGACGTCTTAAGGGCAGTACAGCCAGTTCGTCGGGGCCGACGAAACGCGTGCTGACCGGGCGATCTTCCCAGATCACCCGGTTGGCCAGTTCTTCGACCGGCGTCACCGCTGCCGGATCCAGACGGGCTACGTTGATGTCCACCGCGCTCACCTCCGCCCCCAGGTGGAAGCCCACGGTGTCGGCGTCGAACACCTGCTCGAAGGCGGCGGAGAGGATGTGTTGGCCCGTGTGCTGCTGCATGTGATCGAAACGGCGAGGCCAGTCGAGCACTCCCTCGACCTCGGACCCAACCTCCAAACTCCCCTCCTCACCAGGGAAAGGGGAGCCTGGCGGGATGCGCTCCAGGACGTGGATAACCGCGCCGTCTTCCTCTCGCACGGCGACGTCGAGCACTGTCGCCTCGCCCAACGTTCCCCGGTCAGATGGCTGACCACCGGAGGTGGGGTAGAAAGCAGTGCAGTCAAGCACGACAGCCGGGTGCTCTTCCCAGGTCAACCGCTCGACCACACGGGCGGAGAAGCGGGTGCAGTACGAGTCTGTGTAATACAATCGCTTGGTCACCGGGCCTCCAGCGGCAGAATAAACCTAAAATGGCTGCCCTGGTTCACTTCGCTCTCCGCCCAGATGCGACCCCCGTGGGCCTCCACGGCCAGTTTGCAGAAAGCCAGACCCAGGCCAGTTCCTCTAAGGCCCTTGACACTTTCCAGACGCACGAAGCGATCGAAGATGCGCTGGCGATATTCCGCCGGGATGCCAGGGCCGGTATCCGACACTGTAAACAGCATGCCCTCACCTGCCAGTTCCACGCCAAGCGTGATGTGTCCTTCATTCGGGGTGAATTTCACTGCGTTGTCCAGCAGGTTGGTCAACACACGCAGTATCAGGTTGCGGTCGGCAGGCACCCTGGGCAGGCCGGAGACGATGCGCACCGCCAGGGTCTGCCCCTTATTCAACGCCAGCGGCTGGATCTGCTCAATCGCCTCCTGAAACAACGACTCAGAGTCCACGAGGGTTTTCTTCAACTCCGTTTCGCCTGCTTCCAGCCGGCGCAGGTCCAGCAGCGAGTCGATCAGCCGATAGAGCTTTTGCCCGCTGCGGATGGCGATGCGCAGCAGTTGCATCACTGGCAGCGCCTCGTCGTGTTCGACGAAGGCGGTACGGATCAGTTGCAGACTGCTCATAATGCTGGCCAACGGGTTGCGCAGGTCGTGGATGATCATGTGCGTCAGATCATCGCGCATCTGCTCTAACGCCACCTGCTCCGAGATATCGTGCCCGACCCACTGGATGGCTTCCCGCCCGCCGTAATCAATCCTGGCCATGTGCGTTTCCAGGATGCGGGTTTCCTCACCGGACGGGGCTTGCATCTCCAGGCTCAGTCGCTGGCCTTCTCGAACCCGCTGCATGGTCGCCTGGCATACCTCCTGTGGTACTCCGAACAAGTCACAGGCATCAGCGCCGATCAACTGCTCGCGTGGCCGCTCCAACATCTCCACCGCCTGCTGGTTGAGATCCAGAATCATCCCCTCCAGGTCCAGCACGATGATGGGATCCGTACTCTCGTTGAAGAGGCTCTCGTAGCGGCGCTCGGCCTGGCGGGCGCGTTCGTAGAGTTCGGCGTTGCGGATGGCGGCGGCGGCCAGGTCGGCCACAGTCGGGAGCAGCCGCTGCGTGTCCTCGTCGAAGATGCCCGCGGCCGGATTGAGCGCTTCGATCACACCGATGGTACGGCCCTCGACCTTGATTGGAACAGCCAGCATCGTGCGCGTGTGGAAGCCGGTCCGATCATCTATGCCGGAGTAGAAGCGCTCGTCGGCGTGGGCTACGGGCACCAGCGATGGCTCACCAGTTTGGACCACCCAGCCTACAATTCCCTGAGTGGGAGCCATGCGCAGCCCAACTACCTCGTCGCCTGCCTCACCGACAGCAACGCGAAAGACCAGTTCCCCTGTTCCCTCATCCAGCAGGGCGACCGAGGTTGCTTCCACCTGGAAGTAATCCCGTACCTGGACCATCAGAGATTGCAGCACACTATCCAGGTCGAGGGTAGCGGTGAGGACCTGGCTGGTTTCTTGAAGAAACGTCAGTTCGCGGATTTGGGATTTGAGATTTGAGATTTGAGAGTTGGGCTTTGGGATTTGGGATTTGATGCTTGTCATCACTTGTCGAACACAACCTCCTCCCGCCCTTGTAGTTTCTCGAGCACCTTGTCCGTGATCAGTTCCAGATGGCCGGGATTCAGCACGAAGTCCAGATCATCAGAGGGAACACTCAGTACTGGACATAGGGAAAATCCACCGATCCATCCCTCGTACAAGTCGTTGAGTTGCCCCAGATAGGTCGTCGAAATATCCCGTTCATACGGGCGACCACGGAGACGGATGCGCTCCTGAAGTGTGGGAATCGAGGCCCTCAGATAGACGATCAAGTCAGGTGGAGGGAGCACAGTCGTCACGACCTCATATAGTTCGCGGTAACTACGGTAATCCCGCTCCTCCATCAATCCCTGCCGGTAGAGGTTGCGGGCGAAGATTTCGGCATCCTCATAGACGGTGCGATCTTGCACCACCGAGTTGACGCGCTTAAGCAACTGCCAATGGTGACGCAGACGGCGCGAAAGGAAATAGATCTGCGAGTGGAAACTCCAACGTTGCATGTCCCCGTAGAAGTCGGCCAGATAGGGATTGTCGTTGACTGCCTCGAAAAAGGGCTCCCAGTTCAGCCGCTCGCTCAAAAGCGCCGTCAGAGTGGACTTGCCTACCCCGATATTACCCGCGATGGCGACGAAACGTTTCATATCAATCTGTTCTCGTACCCCTCCCCCGGCCCCTCCCCGAGGCGGGGAGGGGAGGGGATCGGGCGGTTAGGTTGCCTGCGGCAGCGCGACGGTGAACGTGCTGCCCCCTCCCGGTTTGCTCTCCACCTCGGCCGTTCCACGATGTGCTTCGACGATCTCCCACACCAGCGCCAACCCCACCCCCATGCCGCCGAAGCGCCGCTTGGTGGTGCCGTCCACCTGGTAGAAGCGCTCGAAGATGCGGTTCAGGTGATCGGGTGCGATACCGATTCCTTCATCGGTAACCGAGACGTAGACCTGGTTTTCATCAGCCCAGGCGCGGACAGTGATGGTGCCGCCACCGGGACTGAATTTGATGGCGTTATCCGCGAGGTGGCCGAAGACCAACTCCAGCCGCTCTCGATCACCCAGCACGAGCGGCAATCCCCCTGGCAATTCCTCTCGGAATGCGATACCGGCCTTCTCCGCAGAACGCCGGAACTCCGCCAGCGCGCGTTGCACTACTTCGACGACCGACACCGGAGTCAGCGCCAGCGCCTCCTGTGGCACGGTCTGCAGCATCGTCAGGTTATGGATCAAGCGAGTCAGAGTGGCGGTGCGTTCGCGGATGACCTGCAGCGCCGCCCGCTGGCTATCGAGGACACGGCCCAGGTCCCCTTCCAGCAGCAACTCGACGTATCCCTGGATCAGGCTGAGCGGTGTACGCAGTTCGTGGCCCACGTTCTGCACCAATTCGGTGCGCAAGCGGTTGATCTCTTGCAGTTCACCATAGGCCCGCGAGAGTTCAGCCGTCTGAGCCTCGAGCCTCTGGTACAGCCGGGCGCTCTCCAGCGTCACGCCCAACTGCCCGGAGATGGTGGTGAAGAGGCGCAGTTCGTCCTCCCCGAAGACTCTCGCCCGGGGGCTCTCCGCGTACAGCACCGCGACGATGTGGTTGCCGATCCGCACTGGCACGGCCAGCACGGAACGGACCTCAGAGGCCTGTTCAAAGTAGGCAGGTTCCTGCGCGGCGTCCTGCACCAACACCGGCTGACCGGTGCGATAGGCCTGTCCGACCAGGCTGCCTTCGATGGGGATCCGGAAAGCGCCCTCCATCATAAAACCGACCAGAGATGGCTGCGACACCAGCGTGCCATCCTGCTCGTCCGGCAGCAGGAAGCCGAGGCGTGCAATGCCCAGCGCCCGGTGTAGCGCCTTGACGGTGCGTTCGAGCACCAGGTCGAAGTCGAGCGTCGAGGCGGCCGCCAGCATCACCTCCTGCGTCAGCCGGGCCTCGGCCAGACGCTGCGTGGCATCCTTGTACAGCCGCGCGTTCTCCAGCACCACGCCCAGTTGGGCGGCGACAGCCTGGAACAGGCGCAGATCATCTTCGCCGAAGGCTCCCGGGTGAGGACTCTCCGCATTCAGGACGGCAATGACCCGACCAGCCACCTTGACCGGCACCGCCAACTCAGAGCGGACCTCCGGCGCGCCCTCGAAGTAGCACGGTACATCTCGCACGTCGGGGATAATCTGCGGCTCTCCGCTCTGGTACACCCAGCTGGTAACGCTTCCATCCAGTGGCAGGTGCCACTCGGTCGGCATGAGTGGATAGCCAATCCGGGATGGGTGCAGTATCAGGCCCGTTCCTCCCTCGTCGGGGAGCACGAATGTCAGGTATTCGATGCCCAGAGTTTTATGCAGCGTTTCGATAGTACGTGCGAGTACCTCGTCGAAGTCGAGCGTGGAAGCGGCTGCCTGCATAACCTCCTGCAACAGGCGTGTCTCGGCCAGGCGGCGGTTGGTCTCCTCGAACAGCCGGGCATTCTCTATCGCGATGGCGACCTGGCTGGCGATGCCGGAGAAGAGGCGCCGGTGGCCCTCGTCGAAAGCGCAGGGCTCATAGGACTGGGCGGACATGACGCCGACGACCTTATCTCTGGCGATGAGCGGCAGCACCATCAGGGAGCGGGTTGGGACACCCAGGGCAATGGCCTCCACGGGCAGGGTATCCCGTTCCTCATCCATATCCCCGATCCATAGCGCTTCCCGGGTGTGCACAACCCAGCCGCTCAGGCCGCTCTCCTCTTCAACCTTCAAGGTCAGCGGTGGCAACTGTTCTCCTTGGTCCACGATGATTGGCAGGTGGAGTTCGCCCTTCTCCTCGTCGTACAGCGCGATGTGGAAAGCGGCGATGTTCATCGCCGTGCTGACTTGCTCGTAGACCTGCTGCAGGACTTCATCCAGATTCAGCGTCGAGGCGATGGCGACGTCAATAGCGTGCAACGCGGTCAGTTCCCCTACGTATCGCCTGGTCTCTTCGTACAGCCGGGCGTTCTCGATAGCGACGGCAGCCTGCTGGCCGAAGGCCAGCGCCAGTTCGGCCGTCTCCGCAGTGTAGAGGCCAGGCTCTTTCTTGTTGATGGTGACGAGGCCGATGACCTCCCCCTTACTCAGAAGCGGCACCCCGAGCCAGGAACGCACCCACTCCGTGCCTGCCAGGCCGCAGAATCGCTCATCCTGTTGCGCATCGGCGAGGATAAGCGGTCGCCGGGTGCTCACCATCTCCTGGGAAAGGGCATCGTCCTGGAGAGTGACCGTGAGGTCGAGGTGTGCTTCGGAGGCCTCAAAGCCACGCACTGCCCGGGTACGCATCGCTTCCCCTTCCCGCAGCCACAGGGAAACGGCATCATAGGGGATGACCTGCTCCAGCCGCTCCAGGATTAACTGCAGTACCTCGTCGAGATCGAGAGTGGAGCCAATGGCCCGCCCGACCTCTATCAGGGATTCCAACTGGCGGGCGCGCTGCCGCGCTTCCTCGAGGAGACGGGCGTTCTGGATGGCGATGGACACCTGGTTGGCGATAGTCTGAGCCAGGGCCACCTCCTCGGCGCTGAAGCGTCGCTGCTGCCCCACGGCGTCCAGGCCGATGCTCCCCACCACCTCCCCTTTCACGATCAGGGGCACGATGAGCATTGAGCGGATGTCCAGCCTGTGCATCGCCTCCCGCACGGCAGCCATCAGCGGGTCGTTCCATGCATCTTCAATCACCAATGGCTCACGATCGGCGATGATGCGCTCGGCCGCCAGGTACCCCTGCACCGGGAACCGTTCCGCCGTCGCCCCGGTGGATGGATACTCGGCCACCACCTGCCCGTAGATCTGTGCCTGGTCAAAGAGCAGGATGCCGCTGTGATCTGCTTCGAACAGCGCCACCATCTGCCCGGCGGTCGTCTCCAGGATGCGGGTCAGATCGAGCGAGGAACTGACCACCTGCGACACCTGATGGACCAGTTCCAGGTCTCTGGTCTTTTTCTCCAGGCGAGCCACGTGCTGTCTGGTCTCTTCGAAGAGGCGGGCATTCTCGATAGCGATGGCGGCCTGGTTGGCGAAGGTCAGCGCGATCTCAGCATCCTTCTCGCTGTAGAAATGAGCCTCGGCCTTGTCGAGAGTCAGGATGCCGATCACCTGGTCCTTGACTACCAGCGGGACGCCCATCCACGAACAGATGTCACGCAACTCGGGCTCCAGGCCGGAGGCTTCCATCGGCTTCAGCCAGCGCTCATCCTCGTGGGCAGAGCCAACGATCAGAGGCCGCTTGCTTCCCACCACCTCGCGGTTGAGGGGGGCTATGTCCAGGTTGAGGCGGACCTTGAGCACGCTGTCAGGGTCGGTGAATCCTTTCACAGCGTAGATGACCAGGTCTTTGCCTTCCAACAGCATAATCGAGCTGCTGTCGAAGGCGATGACCTTCTCCAGTTCGGCCAGTATCAAGTTCAGCACATCGCTGAGGCTGAGTGTGGAATTGAGAGCCTGGGCGATTTCCCGCAAGGTATTGGCCAGGCGACGGCTGTCTCTCTCCCCTTCAAACAGCCGCGCATTCTCAATCGCCACCGCCGCCTGGTCCGCCAGGGGTTGCAGGCGCTGCTCCAGGTCGGCATGGCTGAAATTCCCACCACCGACCTTATTAAATGCTACGATTGCCCCAATTGCCTTCCCTCTGGTCAGCAGGGGGGCGGAGATGGCTGTCTCCAGCCCCGGCACCTTCCCAATTTCTTCAACCGTCCGCTCATCCTGCGCCAGGTTCTCGGAGTAGAACCCCGCCCGCGTGCGCGTGACCCAGCCGCAGATGCTCATACCGTGGATGGGTTTCTTCTGTCTGAGCAACTGATCGGCCCAGCGGCCGTAGGCCGCCTTGTATATCAGATATGTGCCATCTTCGCTGACCAGCGGGATGGCTACGGTCTCCGCCCCGACCAGCGCAGCAGCCTGCCGGGCCACCAGGTCCAGCACCTCGTCTGGCTCAAGAACCTGGCTGACGGCGGCCGTGATTATCCGCAGGCTCTCCAGTTGCTCAGCCTGTTGGCGTGCCTTGCACTCCCCCTCCCGCATGCTGAGGCCGATCAGGGAGATAGCGATGGCCAGTGTCAGGCCGTTCGCAAGTAACAGGCCCAGAGGCAACATGCTGAGCGGCGGCGATAGCATGATGTAGACGCAGGGGTAAGCCAGTTCCAGCATACCCCACAGCCCGTAGCCCAACGCTGCGACTTTAGCGCCCCCCGGGTCCTCACCGGAGCGACTGTAGCGATACAGGCTCGCGGTGGTGAACAGATTGGTTGCACCTGCAAAAATGAATGTCGGGACAATCAGCCAAGGCCGTTCCTCCAGCCCCAGGAAAGCGACGCCAGCCCAGATTGTCGGCAGCACACCCCAGGCATAAGCGCGGCGAGAAGGAGGATGACCCACGAAGTGGCGTGTACCTGCCCAAAGGAGGAGAGCGCTCAAGCCCAGCAGCGCCAGGCTTAGATAGCGCCATAGCATAGCCAGCGGCAGGAACATCCCGGCCAGGAGCCCGAAGTAGTAGCCCAGGTAGGCGGTCCACCCCAGGGCCCACAGCCCCATCTCGCTCTGTCGCCGCTGTCCATAGAGGTAAGCGTAGGCGGCCACCAACACCGCCATCGAAATCACGGCGCTGCTGAGGGCGGGCGTCAGCCAGTCCACTGCCGTACTCCCTGCAAGTCAACCCCGGCTGCGTGTGCCAGATGTTGCAGTCGCATCATCGCGTCCCGCAACGCCGCCTTCAGTTGCGCCTCTTGTCCGCCTGACCACCCCGCTGCCCCATCAGCCAGCGCGGCGCCCATGCGCCCCATAGCCTCGCTTGCCGCCAGAAACTCTCTCACCGCGCCCCCCCCTGATGTCACGTGAGCCATCTCTGCCGGCGTTGCTGGTGTTCTCAATGGGCCAGCGGGTTCCATTCGAGGTAGGGGCTGCTGATAGGCTCCAATCCCGAGCGCCGTCTGCACCTGGCCCTCGACGAATGCCAGGGCGTTCGCATCCCGGACGTAGTCCAGGCTATCGGTGTCAATAGTCAGCAATAGGATTTGAGTATAGGTAGAGAAGTACTGTTCATAGGCCCGTTGAAGGCTTTCGATGTAGGCGCGGTCCATCTCCCGTTCGTAGGCGCGGTCGCGGGTCGCAATGCGCGCCATCAGCACGTCGGTACTGGCACGCAGATAAATGACGAGGTCGGGCACAGGGATACGGTCGGCCAGTACCCCATATAGCCGCTTGTACATCTCCAGTTCGTCGCCCTCTAGATTCAAGTGGGCAAAGAGGCTATCCTTGGCGAAGGTATAGTCCGCGATGAGGGGGCCGCGCGCCAGAAGCGCCGGTATCACCTGCTGCTGCCAGTAGCGGCTCAGCAGGAAAAACATCTGGGTCTGGAAGGCGTAGCGGGCGCGGTCGGTGTAGAAGCCGGAGAGGAAGGGGTTTTCCTCGAAGACCTCCAATAGCAACCCGGCTTTGAAGCGGGGCTGCAACAGACGAGCCAGCGTCGTCTTTCCTACCCCAATGGCCCCTTCGATGGCGAGGAAGAAAGGTTTGATCATAGCCGTTAGCGCTACACGCCGTGCGTCTAGCATAGTCGCAAGGCGGGTGCTTGCGGTGCGTGCGTGTTTGGTCTAAGCGTACTCGTACACAGGAACTTGAATCACACGCTTGGGCTTACTGCGTTCCCAAATCATCCTTTGTAGGCGCTCTACAGTGTCGGGAGAGAATAACTGCTCGCCTGTTTCCACATTCACCCGTGCGGGAACATTCTCAATGACAATGAGTTGACCGTTCGCCTCAAGTGTGTAAGTGACTTTACGCTCTACTAATCTTTCATCCCACCGATACCCCTTCATCTCGTTCTCCTCACTTGAAAATCAATCCATTGGGCTGGGTCTGGCTCGTACAGAGTAATGATTTTCACCAACGGGCGGGAAGGATAGCTACATTGAATGTGTAACGGTCTGCCCGCCTGCGTAGAACCAAAGATTAAGCAGCTCGGACCGTACTTATCTTCTGGATAATCTTCGATGATCTCGCCGTTCGCAATCGCCTGGCGCAATTCTTGTACGCTTATTTCGCGAAGGATGCTTTGATCAACGGCGTGCTTTGAGAACTCAAACTGCCCTGCTTTGATTTTGGTACGTATTTGCTCAATAGTCATTGTTCATTGGTCATTGTTCATTCATCAATATACAATGCTACTGTGTTGATATGCAAGCTGCTTACTGCGCCAAACTGGCGCTTGACCGAGGACACTCGGATTGGGAAGGCATGACCGCAATCGGTCACCACGCACCGGCCACCTGTTCGCCATAGGCCAGTAGCACTTTGACCATCCCTGACTCCCGCGCCTCAGCATAGACTCGCAGCACCGGCTCGGTCCCCGAAGGGCGAATCAGGAGCCAGGAGTCGTCGGCCAGCAAGTACTTGACCCCGTCGAGTGTTTTCACCTCGACGACATCCTGACCGCCCAGGGAGCCCGGCACGTCCCCGGTCAGCCGGGCGACCATCTCCGCCTTAGCGATAGGGCGGCGGAGTGGGATGTCGCGGCGGGTATAGTGGGTCGGGCCGACGTCGGCCTGGAGGCTGGCCACCAGTTCGTGCAGAGGAATACTGGCGGTCGAGACAATCTCCAACAGCAGCAGCCCCATCAACACGCCATCCCCCTCTGGCATGTGGCCCTTGATGCTCATCCCGCCCGACTCCTCCCCACCGATGAGCACGTCGCCGTTCAACATGTGGTCGGCGATGTAGTTGAAGCCCACGGGCGTCTCCACCAGCGGCAAGCCATAGCGCGCCGCCAGCCGGTCTACCATCCGGGTAGTGGAGACGCTTTTGACGACCGTCCCGCTCCACCCCCGCTCCTCAACCAGGTACCGGAGGGCCAGTGCGAAGATGTGATGAGGGTCCACGAAGTTCCCGTGGGCATCCATCGCGCCGATGCGGTCACCATCTCCGTCAGTGGCCAGTCCCAGGTCAGCGTGGTAGGACTGGATAGCCGCCCCCAAGGCGCTCAGGTAGAGGGCTATGGGCTCCGGGTGAATGCCGCCAAAGCCGGGGTTCATCTCGCCCCGGATTTCGTGCACCCGGCACCTCGTGCGAGCCAGCATATCGGCGATGCACTTGCGGCCCGAGCCGTACATCGCGTCGGCCACCACCCGCAGTTCACCACCCGAGATCACGTCCAGGTCCACCAGGCGACTGAGGTGCTCGTAGTAGGCCCAGGCAGGGTCGAAGCGGCAGATGAGCCCCTTGTCCAGTGCCTCCTGGTAGTCCATTATGTTAGGCTCGCGAGCCATCTCCTGGTTGCGCACCAGGTGGGCCTCGACGCGGTGGGCCTGCTCCGGCAACGCCGCCCCGCCGAAGGCGGCCTTGAGTTTGAGGCCGTTGTAACGCGGCGGGTTGTGGCTGGCGGTGATCATCACGCCAGCAACAGCCTCTTTATGGACTACGGCGTAGGAGATGGCCGGGGTCGGGGCGTCGGCCCGGGTGAGGTGGGCGACGATGTTGTTGCCTGCCAGGACGCGGGCCACTTCGGCCGCGTAGCGGTCGGAGAGGAAACGAGTGTCGAAACCGACGACGACCTCTGGCTGGTCATCGTCAGCCTCCTCCAGCACATAGTCAGCGATGGCCTGGGCCACCAGCCGCAGGTTGGCGAAGGTGAAGGTATCGGAGATGACGGCGCGCCAGCCGTCGGTGCCGAACTTGATGGTCATAGTGGGTCTCCCGGGACAATCTGATTATAGCCTGAGAACCGACAGGTGTCAATGCCCTACACGTCGAAGTAGAGTTCCATCTCGTACGGATGCGGGCGATTGCGCACCTGGTAGTACTCTTCGTCCATCTTGAAGGCGGCCCAGCGCTCGATCAAGTCTTCGCTGAAGACACCGCCCACCAACAGGAAATCGTGATCGGCTGCCAGCGCGTCCAGAGATTCCTTGAGCGAGGTGGGCAATGGCCGGATAGCCGCCCGCTGTTCATCCGTCCAGGAAAAGATGTCAGCGTCTGTAGATCCGAAGCCGGCCTCGGTGGGATCAATCCGGCGGCGGATGCCGTCCAGCCCGGCCAGGAGTTGCGCCGCCAGCGCCAGATAGACGTTGCAGGTGGCATCCGGTGGGCGGAACTCGATGCGTACCTGGTCGGGTTGGGTGGCATAGCGCGGGATGCGCACGGCGGCGCTCCGATTGCCGATGGAGAAGAAGGCGTTGACCGGGGCCTCGAAGCCGGGCACGAGTCGCCGGTAGGAGTTGGTGCTGGGGTTGGTGAATGCCAGCAACGCCGGCCCGTGGAGCAGCAGTCCGCCGATGTAGTGCAGGGCCGTTTGGCTCAGCAGACCGTAGCCTGCGGGGTCGTAGAACACATTCTGCCCCCCCTTGAACAGATGCTGATGGAAGTGCATCCCCGACCCGGCCTCGCCGTAGAGCGGCTTGGGCATAAAGGTGGTCGTCTGGCCATGCCGGTGGGCGACCATTTTGGTGACGTACTTGACGATCATCGTCGTGTCGCCGGCCTCCAGGAGGCCCATCAGCGGTGTCTCAATCTCGCATTGACCCGGCCCGCCCACCTCGTGGTGGTGGTACTTGACTGGCACTCCCATCGCCTGGAGGTGCAGGCTCATCTCGGCACGCAGGTTGTAGAGTGTATCCTTCGGGGGGATGGCGTGATAGCCACCGTGGAGCGGGATGTAGTGACCGTGCCCACCTGTACCGCTGCGCCAGGCGGCCTCGCCCGATTCGACGCTATAGCCGGCACGGTTCATCTCGTTCTCGTAGGCCACGCTGTCGAAGACGTAGAACTCGAACTCTGGCCCCCACTGGCTCCGGTCGGCGATGCCGCTCTCGACCAGGTGTTCCTCGGCACGCCGGGCGATATTGCGCGGGTCGTCGGAGAAGACCACCTTCGTGTCGGCCTCCAGCGTGATGCATACGAAACTGAGGGTGGGAGTGTCCCAGAAGGGGTCGGCAAGGCCGGTGGAGAGATCGGGCACCAGCACTATGTCACCGGCCTTGACCGACTTCAGGCCGACGGCGGAGCCATCGAAGCCGACGCCAGCCTTCATAAGCGCCGGGGTGAACTGGCTCTGGGGAATTGTGAGGTGGTGCCAGCGCCCCCCAAAGTCGGTGAACTTGAGGTCAATCATTTGCACGCCGTTCGCTTCCACGTAGTGTCGTGCTTCCTCGAATGTACCAAACATCGCACTCCTTTCATCACAGCCGTTAGCGATTAGCAGTCAGCAGTTATTGGCTTTTGTTCATTGTTCATTGTTCATTGTTCATTTCCCGATACACCGCCACCGTCTGTGCGGCGATCTGCGCCTGGGTGAAGTGACCCAACACCCGTTCCCGTCCACGCCGGGCCAGGTCCGCCCACAAGTCGGTCTCACGCATCAGACACATCAGGTGCTCCCGCAGTGCCCCGGCGTCCCCCTCGGGGAAGATCAGGCCGGCGTCGTCCACCACGTTGGGGATCTCGCCGCAGTCGGATCCGACGACGGGCACACCGCAGGCCATCGCCTCGATCAACACCCGCCCGAACTGCTCGACCCAGTTGGGCCGGGAGCGGGAAGGGATCACCAGCACGTCCAGTTCCTGGTAGAAGGCCGGCATGCGCAGGGAAGGAATATCCCCCTCGAAGGAGACCCGGTCGGCCAGCCCCAGACGGCGGGCAAGCAGTTCCAGCCGCTTCAGTTCCGGCCCGCTTCCCACAATCGCCAGCCGCCACACGCCTGGCAACCCGGCCACTGCCTCCAGCAACAGGTCCACCCCCTTCTCTGGCACCAGCCGGCCGGCGTACCCGATGACGAAACCACGAGCGGAGTCCCACTCCCGGCGCAGGAGTAGGGCGGACTTTCCAGTCTGTCGCTCGGACAGGCTAGAAAGCCTGTCCCGCGCGCCGCGTGGGGCGAAGATGTTGGGATCCACGCCGAACTGTGGGATGACGGCCAGCCGTCCAGCGTAACCCTTCTCGCGCCCGACCTCTGCCGCTCCCCGGCTACCTGCGATAGCATAGTCGGTGTGGCGTAGATTATAGCGTTCAATGAGGCGGAAGGGAAACGGATAGCGCCGGTTCAAGTTCTGCCAGGTGAACCACAGCACGCGGGCCTCGGATCTCTTGGCCAGCCGCAGCGCGTGGAAGGTGGCAAAGTTGTAGGGTTCCTCGTCCACATGCACGACGTCGGGGGCGAAGGTACGCATCCGCCGTCCCAATCGGGGGTAATAGTGCAAGTGAAAGTTGCCGTTGAACGCGATGGGCTCGACGACCAATTCATAACCGGTGGTGTGGGCTCGCTCCAGGTGGATCACGCGGCTGCCATCGCGCCACGATGGCGGCACAGCGACCATCAGTTCGACGTCCGGGAAGCGGGCGATTTCCTCCAGTTTACGCTGGTAAGTGCCCACCAGACAGGCTTTGGAAATCATCAAGATGCGCATAGACGCTCCGTTACGTCAACTCCACAGAGGTTTGACAGACACTTGCATTGTGCTATAATTTGTCCGCTTTGGCAAGTTCGGCGAGCGGTGGGATTATGCCAGATCGCCGGCGCAGTTGGGCGGGAGAGTGGGCTCTGGTCGCAGGCGTGACGGCGCTGGCGGCGGCAGTACGCATCTTCGCCCTGGGGGAGATTCCACCAGGGCTCTATCACGATGAAGCATTCAACGGCCTGGATGCCCTGGGCGTTCTAGCGGGCCAGTGGCCGGTCTACTTCGCGGCCAATCGTGGCCGCGAACCCTTGTTTATCTACCTCGTCGCCGCCACGGTGGGTTTGCTGGGCCGCACGCCGGGCGCTCTGCGTCTGGCAGCGGCTTCATGTGGCACCTTGACAATCCCTGCCACCTACCTGATGGCCCGTGCCTGGTTCAACCAGCGCGTGGCCCTGCTCAGCGCGGCGATCCTGGCGACCACACTGTGGCACGTGCACCTCAGCCGCATCGGTTTTCGCGCCGTCACGCTGCCACTGACGACGGCGCTGGCGCTGTGGTTGGGCGTGCAAGCCTACCGCTCGCGCCACCGGCGCGACTGGCTGCTGGCCGGGCTTCTGTATGGCCTCTGCTTCTACGCCTACTTGCCAGCCCGCTTCACACCCATCGCGCTGGCTGCCTTCGCCCTCTACTTGCTAGCCACCGGACGGGGCCGCCGACTGTGGCCGGGGGCTGCATGGTTCACGCTCGGGACGCTGGTAGCGCTGGCCCCGCTGGCCCTCTATGCGGTGGACCACTGGGATGTGGTGATGGGACGGCCGGGACAAGTCTCGGTCTTCAATCCGCTCATCAACGGTGGTGACCTGTGGGGCACATTGGGTCGCCAACTGGTTGGCTCGATGGGGATGTTCTTCGTCCGCGGCGACACTATCCCGCGCCACAACCTGCCGGGGCGGCCGGTCTTCGACCCGCTGCTGGGGGCAGCGATGGCATTGGGGCTGGTACGGGCTGCGCTGTGTGCGCGACGGGAGGTTGCCCCAGCCCTCACGCTGATCTGGGTGGGGCTGATGCTGGTGCCCACATGGCTGGCCGAGGACGCACCTCACTTCTTGCGGGCAGTGGGCGTGCTGCCCCTGCTGGCAACCTTGCCCGCGCTGGGGCTGGATACGGCGATGCTCTGGCTGGGGCGGCGCGGGTGGCGTGGATGGGCGGTTGTGATGGCCTGTGCGATCCTGGCTGTTGGCCTGGCCGCTACCGGGTGGGACTACTTCGTCCGCTACAGGGCTGACCCGCAGACCGGTTATGCATTTGAGGATGCTGCCACCGCGCTGGCCGTCGAGGCCAATCGCTTCGTCGGCGTCGGCTGGGACGGGAGCGGACTGGTGGCGCGCTCCGCTCCCCCCCCTGGAGGGGGGGGCAAGAGGGAGGTCTACGTGGACAGCCGGCTGTGGGACGAGTGGGCCGCGATCCCCTTCCTCGTGCCGGAAACCGGATGGGTGACCCGACTCTCGACGGCGTCCCCCCCCCTGGAGGGGGGGGCAGGGGAGGGTACACTGCTCCTGCTCTGGCCCCACGATGGGGTGGAACATTACCTGGGCCTGCTGCCGCGCAATGCACACATCGAGATACACGCGGGGCCGCTGGCGCGGGGCGATCTGGAGGATGCCCCTTACACGGCTTACGTCGCCTACGCCGCCGAGCCAAAGGCGCAGCGACCGGCCGGCTGCCTGGCTCGCTTCGGTGACCAGATAGCATTGACCGACTGCACAGTGGAGGCAGGCATCCAGGAGTGGCAAGTACGGTTGGAGTGGGAGGCGTTGACGTCTCCCCTGGAGAATTACACAGTATTCGTCCACCTACGCGACGGTGAGCAGGTGGTGGCGCAGGACGATGGAGAACCAGCCGGGGGATATTATCCCACGGGATTGTGGCGCAGGGGGGACGTGGTCGAGGATACCCACGTGCTGAAACTTCCGAGGGAATGGGTGGGCGAGCCCCAACTCGTCGTGGGGCTGTATGTCTGGCCGACGATGAAACGTCTTGAGGCGGTGACCCCGGCTGGGGAGCCGTTGGGAGATGAATTCATAATTAGTGAACAATGAAACAAAATGAGACAATGAGCAATGTTCAATCTGCCTAATTCGTGGTTCCACTGTTCATTGTTAATTGTCACATTGTTCATTCAAAGGGAGGGATATGATGCTTCAAAAACGCACATTGATCGGCGTCCTGCTGGCGGCCGTGTTACTGGGGATGGTGTCGGCCTTTTCTTTGGCCGCGCCCGATCTCTCATGGCCAGCGCAGGAAGGGACAAACCTGCTGAAGAACCCCGGCTTCGAGGGGATCACTTGTAATCCCGCCTCGCAACCTGGATGGTGCGATGACAACTGGACGCGCGACACCCACGATGGGAGTATTCACGACAACATCTTCACTCCGCAGGGGTGGGTGACCTGGTGGCGCCATGGCGGCGGCTATGGCCAACCCGAGGTCAAGACCATTCCCAACGTGCCCCCGTTCACCGGCGAACTGCCTCGCATTCGCAGCGGCAACTACGCAGTGCAGTACTTCAACTACTACGAACTCCAGGACGGGGGCTTCTATCAGGTCGTGACCGGCCTGGAGCCCGGTGCAACGGTGCAGTTTTCGGCCTATGGCCATGGGTACAGTTGCGAGAATAATGAGCGCCCAGGCTATTCCTGTGGCGACACCTGGAATCAGTGGTTCCAGGTCGGTATTGAGCCCAACGGCGTAGCGGATCCGTTTTCGCCGAACGTTACCTGGGGCCCAGATCAATTGGCACCCGACCACTACACCCTCATCGGCCCAGTCACTGCCCAGGTGGGGGAGGGAGGCAGCGTGTGCGTCTTCCTGCGTTCCCAGACCAAGTGGGGCTTTGAGCACCAAGACGCCTACTGGGACGACGCCAGCCTGGTGGTGACCTCGCCCGGCACCCCGCCGACGAACACCCCCCTGCCGCCGCCTCCCACGGCGACCCCTGGCCCCTCCCCAACACCGCGTGGCACGCCTACTCCACGTCCGGACGGCGCGACCGTCCACATCGTCGGAGATGGAGACACACTCTTTGGCATCGCGCTGATGTACAATGTGCCAGTGGATCAGATTCGCGAACTCAACGCCGGCTCCATCGGCGGCGGTGATATGATCTGGGCAGGTCAGGAACTGGTGATCTCCCTGCCGAGCGAGACGCCCACCCCCACGCCTCTGCCCCCGCCTCCCACACCTGAGTCGACCCCCGTGACAGAGGGAGAGGCTGAGGGCGCTTCTATCTGCGTGCTGGCCTATCACGACCGGAACAGTGACACATTCCGAGACGAGGAGACTGAGGAGCTCCTGCCCAACGCGGAGTTCACCGTCGCCGACGCCTCTGGCGTGGTGGACCGGTACACCTCCGACGGCATCAACGAACCCCACTGCTTCACCGGGCTGCCCCCAGGGGCCTACCGGGTGATCCAGAAGTCGCCGCCGGGCTACGAGCCCAGCGGCCCTGCAGAGTGGGCGGTGGCCCTCTCCGAGGATATGAGTTGGGACCTGCAGTTTGGCAACGCGCGGAGCGAGAGTCCAGCGACCACCGGTGAGGCCGCCGAGCCTACCCCAGCGAGTGGGGGTGACGACGAACCGGATGACGGCTCAACCTTCAGCCGCATCTTCGCGACCGTCGCCAAGATCAGCGGCGTGCTGGTGCTGGTCCTGGCCGTAGTGGTCGCGGTACTCTTCGTCCTCAACCGGCGGAGAATGTAGAGCCATCAGACTTCGAGGGCCTGACCTCCGACTCGTATCGCGGCAAAGGAAGCCGATCAGAAGCCGCACGGTGGGCATGCCAAGAAGAACCTCGGAGGTCTTTGAGATGTACTCACGGAGCGTCGCCTGGGGAAGCGTCGTGCCCCTGGCGACGCTTCTGCTTTTGGCGCTGATCGTGGCCGGGCCGCTGTGGGGGCCGGGGCTGCTGAACACCCGAGGGGGCGGCGATAGCCCTTTCCTCTTACTGCGCACCCATCAACTGGCGGCCAACCTGCGGGGCGGCGTCTTTCCTGCCCGCTGGATGCCCGACGCCGCCTATGGTCTGGGTTATCCCTTCTTCAGTTACTACGCAACACTGCCGTACTACCTGGCCGCGGGGTTCACCCTGGCCGGGCTGGACATCCTCAGCGCTATCAAACTTACCCAGACGCTCTTCTTCGCGGCGGCGGCGCTGGGGATGTATGGCTGGGCACAGCGGGCGCTGCACAGCCGGCCTGGCGGATGGCTGGCCGCCGTTGCTTACACCATGGCCCCCTTCCACCTGGTCAACGTCTACGTGCGAGGCGACTCGCTCTCCGAGTTCGCCGCCTTCGCCTTCTACCCGCTCATCCTGTGGGGCCTGGATCACCTGGCGGCGCGCCCCTCCCTCCGGCGCACCCTTCCCCCCGCCCTGGCATACGCGGGCTTGATTCTCACCCACAACATCTCCGCCCTGATTTTTTCTCCGTTTATGCTGTTGTACATCGTGATGGTATCGCGCGCTGGAGATAGGAGGCAGGAAACAGGAAACAGGAAACAGGAAGCAGGAGGCAGGAGGCAGGAAGCAGAAAGCAGGAAGCAAGAAGCGAGAAGCAAGAGGCGGTCTGACATTTGTTCATTGCTTCATTGTTCATTGCCTCATTGTTCATTGCCTCATTGTTCATTGTCTCATTGTTCATTGTTCATTGCCTCATTGGTCATTGGACTTCTACTCTCGGCCTGGTATTGGCTCCCGGGCCTGGCCGAGACCGGCTACGTTCAACTGACCGCCCAGACCACCGGCTACTTCTTCTACGGCAATCACTTCCGGGGGGCAGACCTGGTGCAACCGAGACTTATTTTCAACTACGTCATTACCCCCGGTGATCCGACCCCCTTCGCGATGGGCTTCGTGCAAGCGGCGCTGGCGCTGGTCGGGGTGCTCGTCGTGATCGCCGGGTGGGCACATTCGCCATTCCCCATTCGCCATTCGCGATTCGCAATTCTCGGCCTGGCCCTCTGCACCTGGCTCATCACGCCCCTCTCCCGTCCGCTGTGGGACCACCTGCCGCTGCTGCCGATGGTGCAGTTCCCCTGGCGCTTCCTCTCGGTACAGGCGCTTTTCACCGCCTTGCTCACCGGCGCGATTCCCTCCCTTGCATCCCCCCCAGTGGGGAGGCGGGGCTGGGCCATCGCCGTCGTCCTGGCAGGCGTCCTTGCCGTGACGGGGCTGATCAGCCTGCGCTCTGAATATCTTCCCATCACCGCCGAGGAAGTCACCGTCGAGCGGCTGCAACTGTACGAACTCTTCACCGGCAACGTCGGCTCGACCATCCGCTACGAGTACCTGCCCCACTGGGTGATGCCACGTCCCTACACCGGCCCGGCCCTCTTTGACCCCAGCGCTCCCCCACGGGCCATCCCGCTCAACGGGGAACTGGTGGATGCGAAGGAAACCGCCCACGAACCGACCCGCCGCATCTGGACGGTGGAAGCCGGCGCTGGCGGTGCAGAAGTAGCCTTCCCGCTCTACTACTGGCCTGGCTGGCGGGCGACGGTGGACGGTGCGCCCGTCGAGGTAAAGCCCGCGCCCGACTCGGGTTACCTCACACTGGCCGTCCCCGCCGGGCGACACATGGTCGTGATGTGGCTGGGTCGCACGCCGCTGCGACTGGGGACAGAGTTGACGTCACTCGCCACAGCGTTGATCCTGGTGGTGCTGGGGGTCATTAGATGGTGGCAAAGTGCAAGGTGCAAGATGCAAGATGCAGGGGGCAAGATACAGAGTGCAGATCGGTTTCTGCCTCCTGCCTCCTGCCTCCTGCCTCTTGCCTCCTGCTTCGTAGGCCTGGCTATCACGCTCACGTTGCTGGTCACTTTCAGCCCTCGCATCGCCATCACCGGCGACTCCGATCTGACGATGGACTTCGAGCAGATGCCCTATTTGCACCACAATCCCGGTGGTGTAGACTTCGGCTGGTGGCAGATGACCGGCTACCACTACAGCGCCGACCGGCTGGCTCCTGGAAGGACACTGCACATAACACTGGACTGGCAGGCGGTGCAAGGAGAAAATAGCGCGACGTTGCGCCTGGTCTCGCCGGCAGCAGTCCGCCAGGGTGAACTCCCCGCAATAGCGGAGGCCACTGCTCACCCCCCCCTCACCCCCCCTCCAGGGGGGGAGGCACCGCCCACTGCCCACTGGACGGGCAGCACTACGCTTGAACTGCCCGTCCCTCAGGACGTGGCTCCGGGCCTGTACCTGATCCACCTGGAGGGAGGAGACGGAGGAGCGGAGTCGGTCTACCTGCAGCCGGTGTGGGTGGGCGGGGGGGAAGGTGCTGCGGGGCAACTCGTGAGCGGCGCGTTTGCCGACGGTGCGCTGCGGTTGCACACCGTCGAAGCCGCACAGATTGCGCCTGATCGGCTCAATCTACGGCTCGACTGGTCCGCTGCCAGGCCCGTCGCCGCCAACTACGGGCTCCGTCTGCGGCTAACCGACCCGGCTGGCAACGAATGGGCAACGCCAGGCCAACAACCCTTGGATACCCAACCTGGCTACGGCTTCCTGCCCACCAGCCTGTGGCCGGTTGGTCATCTCATCCACGACCGTTACACTCTCTCGCTCCCGCAAGGCACCCCGCCCGGCGACGGCTACACCCTCACCGTGAGTCTCTACCGCGCGATGACCTGGGAGAGCGTGGGGGAATTCGCCTCTCCTGTCTCGCTGGATCAGGCCACCCAGCGACCCGATGCGCAGACCATCGCCCACTTTGGAGATGAACTGGCATTGAGCCGGCTGAAAGTGTCAAAGCGCGTGCGACAGGGAGAGAGGCTGCCCCTGACAGCCTACTGGCTGGCCGTGGAACGGCCGTCAAAGGACTACGTCGCCGAATGGTGGTTAGAGGCGATTGAAAACTCGCAATTCGCAATTCGCAATTCGCAATTCGTACCGCTGGCCCCTGGCTCCCCACCGACCGCCTGGCCCGTCGGGGCGTGGGTCGCCGGCCGCGCCGCGCTGCCCATCCCGCCCACTGCTCCACCCGGCGACTATACCCTCTCGCTCACGCTGCGCAATCCCATCAGCGGCGCGTCGCTGGGCACCTATACACACCCACAGCCGGTACACGTGCTGGAGCGCGAGCGGGTCTGGGAACTGCCGCTGATGCAGCAGGAGGTGGGCGCCCGCTTCGGCGGAATGATCGAACTGGCGGGGTACGACCTGAAACGAGAGGGAGACACGCTGCACCTGACGCTCCACTGGCGGGCGCTGACCGTCCCCGACCGGCACTACATGCTCTTCGTCCACCTGGCCGATCCGACCACCGGCCGGCCTGTGGCCCAGGTGGACACGATGCCCCGGGGGTTCACCTATCCCACCGGACTGTGGGCCCCGGGCGAGGTCATCTCCGACGAGGTGGTACTTTCACTGGAGGGGGTGCCGGCCGGGCAGTACGACCTGGCCGTCGGCTGGTACGAGCCCAACGAAACGAGCCAGCGCCTCCAGGCAACCGACAGGACGGACAATCCACTGCCCGACGGCCGCCTGGTCCTCTCTGACAGCGTCATGCTGCCCTGATGCGCACTCGGACGAAATCAGTACGCATTCGTCGACGCGAAAAAGTTGAAGAACGTGCGGATCAGGATCTTGACGTCCAGAAGCAACGACCAGTTCTCAATGTACCACAGGTCGTACTTGGTCCTCTCGGTGACGGAGGTATCGCCGCGCAGTCCGCTGACCTGCGCCCAGCCGGTCATACCGGCTTTCTCCCAGTGGCGGTCCATGTAGCGCGGGATGGAGCGGCGGAACTGGTTGACGTAAACCGGGCGCTCCGGCCGCGGCCCCACCAGGCTCATCTCCCCGATCAGCACGTTGATCAGTTGGGGCAGTTCGTCCACGTTGAGGCTGCGGATGATGCGGCCCAACCGGGTGACGCGGGGATCGTCCTCTACCGTCCACCCGGGACCGCAAGTCTCGGCATCCTGCCGCATAGAGCGGAACTTCAGCATCTGGAAGGACCGGGCGTCGAGCCCCATCCGCTCCTGAGCGTAGAACACCGGGCCGTGCGAGTCCAGTTTGACCAAGATCGCCATCAGCATCATCAGCGGCGAGAGCAGGATCAGCCCGCAGGCCGCCCCGGCGACGTCCATCAATCGCTTGGCTGCACGCCGCCAGCCGCGCAGCGCAATGTCGCGCACAGTCAGCAGCGGCAGCCCCCCCAGGTCACCTATGCTCACCTGGCTGGCCATGATCTGGAACACGTCGGGATAGACCTTGATCGTCACCTTGCCCCGCTCACATTCCGAAAGCAGCATCAGGATTTCCTGATGCGTCGCCTCTGGCAGAGCGATGATGACCTCGTCAACTTGATGTTCGTCAATGATGAGCGCCAGATCGCCAGCGTGACCAAGAATCTGCGCACCCAATGGAATCCCATTCGAGCCGTTGGTGATGACGAAGCCGGTCACTTCGTACCCCAGCCCGGGATTCGATTGGATCTTCTGGAAGATCATCTGCCCCACATCGCCGGTGCCGACAATGAGCACTCGGTCGCGCCCCCAACCCTGCCTCCGCAGCCCCGTCCGGATGCGCGCGTGTATCGCCCGACCAGCGGTGACGAACGCGATGGTAAACACCCAGACGTACAGGATAACCCCCCGCGAATAATCCAGCTCCAGGGGGCTGTTTTTGAAGAGCAGTGAGGAGAGTGCCACCCCCATCAGTGTGCCCACTGTGGTGGATGCGAAGATGGAGTAGAACTCGTCAATGCGCGAAGGCATACGAGTCAGCAGGTACAAACGGGAGAAAGCGAACACCCCCACGATGGATCCGATGTGAGTTAGCACGATGCCGGAGTAGTCGGGGAGACTCCCCATGGCCTGGGCCTCGTTCGGCCAGGGAATCCACTGGCGCATCCAGTAGGCTAGCGAGAAGGCCAGACTGGCCATCGCTGCGTCGGTGAGGGCCAACGTGAGCACGAAAATTATCTGGGTCTGTGTCTTCGACTTCACAGCGCCGCCTCCGGTCGTCGTCCGGTCGAGGTGAGGGCAAGCCGCAACTGTTCAGCCCCCTGTAGCAGTGAAATAGTGCTGACGATGAGGGTATGAAGCCACCAGGGGGTCTGCGCAGCATAATGCTTCCGGTAGAAAATGCCCATCGCGCGGTAGAACTCGATCTGGGCACGTGGGCTGTGACGGGTGGCTGCCCGCTTGATGTGCAACACCGTCACAGCCGGGTTGTAGTAGACCTTCCAACCGGCCGTCTTGATGCGGTAGGCCCAGTCCAGATCCTCGCCGTACATAAAGAACTGCCCGTCCATCAGGCCGGCCTGGGCGATGGCAAGAGCCCGCACCAGCATAAACGCACCCACGACGGAATCTACTTCGGCGACCTGATCGGGGTCGAGGTAGGTAAGGTTGTAGCGGCCAAAGCGCCGGCTGCGAGGGAAAAGGCGCGAAAAACCCACCAACCGGTAGAAGGCAACCTCCGGCGTGGGAAAGGAACGCCGGCAGGCCAGGTCAAGCGATCCGTCGGCGAGCACCAGCCTGGGGCCGGCGATGCCTGCGTCGGGGTGCTTGGCCATGAAGTCCAACATCCGCGCCAGCGCGTCCGGTGGCAGTTCCGTATCCGGGTTCAAGAGGAGTGCGAAGGCTGGCTGGTTGGTTGGTTGGCTGGTTGGTTGGTCGGTAAAGCCGAAGGCTTCCAGTCCCTGGTTGTTGGCGCTGGGGTAGCCCACGTTTTCCGCGTTGGCGATCAGATGCACCTGGGGGAACTCGGCGGCGACCATCGCGGCGCTGCCATCGGATGAAGCGTTGTCCACGACGCAGACTTCAAAAGCGAAATCGCCCTGGCTGGCATAGACCGAGCGCAGGCAGGTGCGCAGCAGGTCACGGGTGTTGTAACTGGTGATGACGATTCCCAGATCAAGCATCATTTAGGGAAACCCTCGCGCACGGCTCAGAATTGGCGGTGGGACGGGTGACCGCCCCCGCCGACCATACCAAATCCGTGAGGAGCGCTGCGAACAACCACAATTCATCATCCCTCCTCCCGCGCGGGGCGACCTTCCCAGAAACGGTCTCACCCCAGCAGACGACGGCATTCTAACACAATCGAGCATTGTCCTTTAGGCATAGGCTTTTGCCGGCATCTCAATGTAGCGGTCCGGCTTCTCAGTCTTGTTCTGGATAGCGAAGAAGCGCCGTTCGATCTCTTTGAGAACTGCTGCATCGTAGTAGACCATCCCGCAATTGAGGCACACCTCAACAGGGGTGTCGGGAACTAGCAAGTACTTGCCCTTGTGGCTATAAAGGTATTCGATCCTGCGCTCCTCATAGCGGTCGCTGCCGCAAAAATTACACTGTACTTTCCTCATTAGCTTTCTCCCCTCGGGTCCAGGGATCAATGAACTTCGGCGGGCGTGGAACATAGACAGTGATGAGCGACACTTTCTCCCCACGCCAACCGCAGACGACATGAACAGGCACATCCCCTGCAAAACCCACAATCAGACAACTTTCGCCACGTCCGGTATCAGGATACTGCTCAAGTATCTCCCCACTCAGCAAAGCTTCTTCGACTTGAGCAAAGGTCAACTCATCCGCCCTGCGCTCAATCTCAGCGTGAAAGGAGTAGACGTACTTGTTGGCGCGAACTTTGGCTTTGATCTCTTCAATGTCCATACTTCAATTAGCAATTCGGATAATACCTCGGTAGACACAATCCTCCATCCCTCCTACAGGGCGACCTTCCCCGCAGCGGCGTCACCCCAGGAGACGATGACATTCTAACACAAAGGCGCAGGCTGGTCAAACAACGACTCACTCAGGATGCGGCAGATGCTGCTCCACCCATGCCTCCACCGCTCCCAACACCCGCTCCTTGCCAATGTCGTTGAAAACCTCGTGGTAGTAGCCCTCGTAGACCTCCCGCTCCTTGTCGGCGAGCGTCATGTTCTTGTAGAAGACGCGGCTGCCCTCGGGTGGGGCCAGCCGGTCGGCGCTGCCGTGCACGATCAGGCACGGGATCCGCATCTCGGCGGCGTGCGCCTGCGTCCACTCGATGGCCCGCGTGAGTTCGGTGCCCAGGCGCGGCGTGCCCAGGCTGTACACCAGCGGGTCGTTGACGTAGGCCTCGACGACAGCGGGGTCGCGGGAGATGGCGCTGGCATCCAGTTTGGTGTTGAGCGCGAGCCGCGGCAGGATGCTCGACAGTACTTTGCTCAACGCCATCAGGAACGAGGAAATACCGACCTGGGCCAGCACCGGCCCGGAACCGATCACGCCGGCCAGCCCCTCTGGGTGATGCAGCACGTACTCCAGGACGATCAGCCCGCCCATGCTGTGCCCCAGCAGGAAGACGGCCCGGCCCGGCTCTTGCTTGTGCACGAGTTCCAGGAACGATTTCACGTCCCCGCGAAACTCAGCCCACTCGTTGACGTAGCCGCGCGGGCCGGGCGAGCGACCGTGACCCCGGAGGTCGAAAGCATAGACGGCGTATCCTCTTGGCACGAACCAGCCCACCACGTTGCCGGAGCGCCCGCTGTGCTCACCGAAGCCGTGGACGATGGCCAGTGCTGCCTTTGGCTCTTCTTCCGGTCGCCAGCGCTGGTAATAGAGTTCCAACCCTCCGAACCCGCTAAATGTATTTTCGCTATGGTTCATTCCTACTGCTCCTTCTATCGGGCTCGAGCTCATCTGCCCGGCGGCCCGGGCCTGCCACCACTCTCTCATCAGCCCGATGGTAATTTCTGAATACACTTGTCAATTTTGTATTTGCAATCCACAATTACACAGGGTCTCTCTGGTTTAAAAACCAGTGCAATTCCTCCTCACTCTCAAGGATGCTGAGTTCAATTGAATGGCTCCTGAACCATTCAATCGCCTTTTCATCCAACCGCCGCACCTGTCTTGCTAGCTCCCCAAGATCGCCCTGGGACGCGGACTCGAGCAAATCCGGGAAACCCGCCTTTTCATAGGCTTCGGTATACTCACCGAGCAAGTTGAAATCAGCACCGTAAAACCCGTTTTCAACCTTGTTCATAAACTGGCATATCTCTTCTTGCAACTGAAACGCAGCGAATCCCGCCGTCAACACATCCTTTCGTCCACAGGCTGAAAGACCCTTGTTTCTATACTCGAAAACAAAAGAATAAAAACCCTTGAACACATTCCTTGCATCAACGGGTTCGGAAATAGACGCCTGCGCCGCAAGCAGTATTCCCCTTACTTCCCTCGCCAGTCTGTCGGCCTCCTCGAGCATATTGTCTGTGTCTTGTGGCATGATTGTATTTCTGTATCCTCTCAATAAACTGGGGCAGAGCACGCTCTAGCGCCGGTTGAGTAGGCTTGGAGCGTAGCGGAAAGCCGTATCGAAACCAAGCGGGTTAGCCGTAGAGCCGCTCGCATCC
>DAOUEC010000080.1:0-3351 GCA_034430655.1 Anaerolineae bacterium | reverse complement strand
ACACTCGAGAAGCACGGTGAACTGACGAGCGAGACGCTGTACGAGGTGGGGCAGAGCGAACTGTGGACCGGCAAACTGGTCTACACGGATGGCATGATGCACGCCCGCTACGAGTACAACGAGACGTCCATCCCCGACCCGGTTGTGGGCAAGGGCTACTTCATCTTCCCGGTACTGCAGTACATGGACGGGGAGGGGATTATAGTCTGGCCTGACGATTGGGCCACTGGGAAACTGGTGGGCAAGGGAGCCGAGGCCATCCCGTAACGATCGCGTACATACATAGGGAAGGGGAGGGTGGCGGTGCTCTACCCACCCTTCCCTCTCCCCTTCTTTCTTTTTGGGGAAAAGCATGCATGCATTATGAAAGCAGGTTAGGCTTATGGTCATCCTTGAAACGCAAGGGCTTGTCAAGAACTTCGGTGGTCTCACGGCAGTCAATCATGTTTCATTGCACATGGACGAGGGGGAGATTTTCGGATTGATCGGCCCCAACGGCGCGGGCAAGACCACCTTCATTAACTGTATCACGGGGACCTACCCTCCCAGTGAGGGGCGCGTCCACTTCCTCGGCGAGGACACGACGAGCCAACGGGCTGACATCATGTGTCACAAGGGAATGGCGAGGACGTTCCAAATCTGCCAACCCTTTCCTCAACTGACAGCGCTGGAGAACGTGCTCGCCGGAGTTATTTTTGGCTCCACACATGAGTACTCCAAGAACCCAGAAGAGGTTGCGGCAGAGATACTGGATTTCGTCGAATTTTCCATGCCCAAAGAGACACGTGCCGAGCAACTGAACACTGTGCAGCTCAAGCGGATTGACCTGGCCCGGGCGCTGGCGTGCCGGCCGAAGTTGTTGCTGCTTGACGAGATGGCAGCCGGGCTGACCACGGGTGAGCAGGGCGACCTGATGGATATCATTCGTAAGATCCGGGACAGCGGCGTCACGATCCTCATGGTCGAGCACATTATGCGTGTCATCATGGGTCTTTGTGACAGGATCGCGGTGCTTCAGTATGGCAGTAAGATCGCCGAAGGGACAGCTCAAGAAGTTGCTAACGACCCCAAGGTACTGGAAGCATACCTGGGAGAGGGCCACACGGCTGATTAGTGCCCGCCGTGGCAACGATGCTGGATCAAGGAGTTGATAGGATGAAACCATTGCTCGAAGTGGAGACCGTAGATGCCGGATACGGTTTCTTGCAAGTGCTGTGGGGTGTATCCCTTCATGTCGGAGAGGGGGAGTTCGTGTGCTTGTTGGGGGCGAACGGCGCTGGCAAGACCACCACACTCAAGACAATCGCCGGCTTTATTACCCCGCAGGGGGGAGACGTCCGATTCAAGGGTCAATCTATCGCCGGCAAGCCAGCACACACCATCAGTGGCACCGGTATAAGTTTCGTCTCCGAGGAGTTGAACCTGTTCACCAACATGACGGTGCGGGAGAACCTCCTGTTGGGCGCTTACAACGTCCGCGACAAGCAGGAACAGTTGGAAGCCCTCAGTTTCGTCTACGATCTCTTTCCTCGACTGAAAGAGCGGGAAAAGCAGTTGGCCGGCACTATGAGTGGCGGTGAACGGAAGATGCTGGCCATCGCCAGAGGGATGATGTCCCAACCGGAATTGCTCCTGGTGGACGAACCGTCTCTCGGTCTGGCCCCCCAGTTGGTCACGAGTGTCTTCGATGCTCTGGTGACGCTCCAACAGCGCGGGGTGACGATCCTGCTGGTCGAGCAGAACGTTGCGAGCGCGCTGCGCATCACCGATCGCGGATACGTTCTTGAGCAGGGGAAAATAGCCATCGAGGGCAAGAGTTCAGACCTGACCAACAACGAACACGTCAGATCTGCGTATATGGGCATCTAATACACCTCGGTGGAAGTCTTTGGGTAGTTTTGGCAATCGAAGGATTTATGCCCGGCTGTACCAGGTTAACCACAAGTTTAGGGCGCTAACCCTAACCGCCGATGAGGGAGGTTTCGCATGGAAGAAATGAAGGACGATCCTTCATTCTGGGAAAGCCTGCTTTTGAGCATCAAGACCAAGAGAGCCACCTGGCTCGTGATCCTGCTCACTTTAGCGCTTGCCGTGGTGACTGGCGTGGTGGCTGGCCCATCGCAACTCGCAAATACCATTGTCGCCGGCGGCATGTGGGCTCTGATGGCAGTAGGTCTGGCGCTAGTCTTCGGCGTGATGAACATTTGTCATTTCGCTCACGGTGAATCGTTCATGGTAGGAGCCTACGTAGCCTACTTTACCTTCACGCCACTGCAGAACTACCTGGCCGAAAACCCCAATACATTCCTGAGCACCATCGCGCCGCTTGTGAGCATGATCGTGGCGCTTCCAGCCGGCTTCATCCTGGGAGTTATCATTGAGAAATTGGTCTTCTATCCCCTGCGCATCCGCACGCGGAGAGGGTGGGTGATGAATGCCTTCTTACTGACAGTCGGCATCTCATTCGTTATGACCAACGGCACGATGCTGGTCCTGGGCCCCAACTTCCGTGGGATTCCCCGCTACTGGGAAGTGGAGCCGCTGGAGTTCCTCGGCGTGCGGCTGACTCTGGATCGTATCGTTGCTTTCGTCGTCGCCGTGATCAGCATTGTGTCCTTGTGGCTCTTCCTGCAGAGAACGCGCATGGGGCGGGCGATACGTGCCGTGTCCCAGGATGAGACTGGTGCCGAGATGGTCGGCATCAATGTGAACGGTATACACACCTTGACCTTCGCTCTGGCCACGGCACTGGCGACACTTGCAGGGGCGAGCCTCTTATTTATGTTCCCGGCATATCCAACCGTGGGGTTGAAGCCACTGTACATAGCCTGGTACGTGGTCATGTTAGTTGGACTCGGCAACGTGGCCGGCTCTATCGCGGGCGGCTTCATCGTGGCGGTACTCCAGACATTCACGCAGCAGTTCATCGGCGTCGCGTGGGAAGATGTCGTGCCAGTCGCAATCATGATCCTTGTGCTGCTATTCGTGCCATCCGGCATTTTTGGCAGTGAGGTCAAGGGTGTCCAGGAGCAGTAAGGGAGCAATGAACGTGAACACCGAGAAGACTCTTGAGACCAAACGGGCGCCAGGTCTGACAGGCGCATGGAGGGGGTTTACGACGGCGCTGGGCCACGTCGGGGTCTCCCCACTGGGGCTGGCTTTGTTCATCCTCGTTGCCCTGCTCCCTTTGATCCCGCCATTCGACCAGGAACATATACTGCGTTGGCTGATCATGGGTGCTTTCCTGGGGGCACAGGCGGTTGCCTTCGACTTCACGGGCGGCTATATCAACGTCGTCAACTTTGGCTTTGCCGCTGTCCTGGGCCTGGGATCCTACACGTCGGCCATCCT
>DAOUEC010000079.1:0-2830 GCA_034430655.1 Anaerolineae bacterium | reverse complement strand
GTACTGCCACCGGCAGCGCCCCAGATGAAAGGCGAGCCCTCGCGTTTGAGTTGCGACAGCACCAGCCCGGCCAGTTGCCCGGCATTGCTCAGGGCCATTGCCCCCGCTATAGTCACAGGCGCGGTCATCCCGCGATAGTCGACCGGCACGTAGATGGTGGGCAGATTACGCTCAGCGGCGAAGAACAACCTTTGCACGCCCTCCTGGTCGTGCTTGAAGGCCGAGGTTGGATTGACGTAGTTGATGACGAACGGATAACGTTGGAGCGATTCCAGCCCACCAGCCACAGCCACGGCCATCCCTACGGCGTCGACAGTGCTGGTCGCGTCAAGACCGACGAAGACGATAGGCTTGCGGGTCTCTCGCAGCATAACCTCCATCTGATGACGCTCATAAGTCTCCACCGGCACGTCGGCCGGCATGAACATAGACATCACGAAGTCCAGGTTGGGCAAGGCATCCACCAGACGCACACCGTTGACCACGTCGTCCAGCACGGCCTGGCGGCGCTCTCTGGTATATGGATCGTAGATGTACACGCAGTCAGAACCGACGCCAAAGTAACTACGGTAGCCGCCCAGGGCCATCGCTCGCCGGCCGTCACGATCATAGATGGTGATGCTCTTGGGCACAGTCCGTAGCGCCCATTCCACCAGATGAGGCGGGATGTGCACCAGGTTGCCGTCAGAAACATCGGCCCCGGCTTTCTTGAACAGGTCAAGCGCTTCCTGATCGTAGAAACGCATCCCTGTCCGGGCCATAATTTCCAGGCTGGCCTCGTGTAGAAGGATGATCTGATCGTCGGTCAGACTACGGAACACGACGGACCGGTATGTGCTGTATCGGTCATGGAGCGTGCTCATAATGATGCCCCCTTATATTAGCAGCAGACCTCATTTGGACCTATTCCCCATGGATTACCGGCTTAACCTGCCGGAGATATCCGAGAGGGATGTGACAATAGATGACGTGCCCTTCACTGACTAACTGAGCGGGAGGCTCGGTCATCTCACAGATCTCGCCAACTTTGCGAGGACAACGCGTGTGAAAGCGGCACCCAGTCGGAGGATTCAATGCGCTAGGCACAGATCCCTCCAGTCGGATGCGAGCCTGCTTCACCGTAGGATCCGGTACAGGCACCGCAGAGAGCAGGGCCTCAGTATAAGGATGGTAAGGCGGCGTAAAGAGGGCTTCTCCGGGTCCGATTTCGCATACTTTGCCCAGATACATAACGACAATAACGTCGCATAGGTAACGCACCACACCCAAGTCGTGCGAGATGAACAAAAGACTTGTCTTATACACCCTCTGTATATCGAGCAGTGTGTTGAGGACAGCACCCTGAACCGATACATCCAGCGATGACACTGGCTCGTCGCAGACCACAAGTTCCGGCCTGCTCGCGATGGCTCTGGCGATGGCCACACGCTGTTTCTCCCCACCGCTCATGTGCGTCGGGCGACTACCAAGATAACTTTCGTCCAGATTCACTACATCCAGCAATCGGCACACCTCCTCTTGGATCTGCGAGCGCACCACAGTGTGGGAGATTTGCAAGGGACGGGCGATGATTTGCCGCACCGATTGGGTCGGATTCAAAGTGGAATCCGGGTTTTGAAACACCATTTGGAGTTCCTTGCGTATTCCACCAGGTCGTTTTTCCACTATCTTCGAAACATCTACACCCAGAAACTCGATCCTGCCTTCGGTTGGTGCAATCAGCCCCACGATGGTTTTTGCCAGGGATGTTTTTCCACAGCCACTTTCCCCAACAACCCCCAGAATCGTCTGCGATTCCAGGTCCACAGAAACATCGTCCACGGCCTTGACGCACTGCTCCTTTTTCCCTGCGACCAAGCGCCCAATCCAAGACGGCTTATCGGTGTAGAAGGTCTTGAGATGAGACAAACTCAGGAGCGGCTCTGTGTCCTCCCGTTTGTCCCGAACAGTCAGGCTGACGGCTAAGTCATCGCTTACTGGGGTAACCATCTCACCCATGTCTTCCCACCTGGCGCACCGCACAGACCGGTCGCCTTCTATAGTCACAAGTGGAGGATGAACTTCCCGACACCGCTCTTCGGAATAACCACAGCGAGGCTCGAATACGCAACCAGCGGGCAGTGCATTCAGCGCAGGAACTCGCCCAGGGATCGGGCGCAGCGGAACTACCGTCTTACTTGTGCCGACACTGGGAATGCAACCTAGCAAGCTCTTCGTGTAAGGGTGTAAGGGGTTCAGGAAAATATCCTCCACCCTCCCCTCTTCCAATAACTCGCCGCAATACATCACCCCAATCCGGTCACAGACGCGAGCAATTACCCCCAGGTTGTGACTGATGTAGAGAAGGGCGGAGTCAAACTCGTTGCGCAGCGCCCTGACCAGGTCCAGGACCGTCGCCTCCACGGTCACATCTAGACCGGTGGTCGGCTCGTCCATGATTAACAAGGCCGGGTTGCAAAGAAGGGACATGGCGATGACTACCCGCTGCTGCTGCCCACCGGAGATCTCGTGGGGATAGCGCTTCATCATCTGCCCGGGATCAGGCATCTGTACCTTCTTCAACATCTCGATGCAGCGCCTGCAAGCCTCACGCTTCGTGAGGCCCTCGTGCACCACCAGTACCTCGTTGAGTTGATCTCCGATTCTGATTGATGGATTAAGCGTCGTCATAGGATCCTGGTAGACCATAGCGATCCTCTTGCCGCGAATGGGCTGCAGTTCTTTGTCAGTCTTCCCCACCAGGTTCTCACCCTGGAACAGTACCCGGCCGCCATCCACTCTGCCGTTGGAACTCAGATAGCCCATTATGGCCATAGCCGTAGTGCTCTTC
>DAOUEC010000078.1:0-2324 GCA_034430655.1 Anaerolineae bacterium | reverse complement strand
CTTTCTCCTGCCTCGGAAGAGGAGTGGTTGAGCTTGGGAGCCAGCCTCGATGAGAGATTCGAGGTGGTGGAGGCTTCCCTGTGCCAGATAGAGGGGTAAACCCCCTCTTACGTAACTTATTGAGAAGATACCGACCGAAATATGTGCCAGGATCACCAAAACAAGTTGAGTGTGGCTAAAACCCGTGGGAGATGTCCTGGTCGTACCCGCCGGGGCATGAAGTGCCCCGGCTACGGAGCAGCGCCCGATCAATCGGGCTTTAAACCAATTCTCATTTGAGGAAGCACCTGATCAGGGCGATTCATTGCCCGCCGCTCCGTAGCCCGGCGACTTCATCGTTACCACCTGCTCCTGCTCCCAAGGAAAAGACGCTCAGATCACGTCCATTGCTGCACTGGACAACTCTTCCAGCGGCGGCAGTTCGTCCAGCCCACGCAGCCCGAAGTGTTGCAGGAACTCGAAGGTCGTGCCGTAGAGGATAGGGCAGCCCACCGTCGGCGCTCGCCCCACCCCCTCGATCAGGCCGACGCTCAGCAGCGTGCGCAGGACACTGTCGGAGCCGACCCCACGGATGGCCTCGATCTCGGGCCGGGTGATCGGCTGGCGGTAGGCGATGATGGCCAGCGTCTCCAGCGCGGCCCGCGAAAGGCGCGTGCGCCTCTCCAGGCCCAGGAAGCGTTCGACACAAAGGGCCGCCTCCGGCGCAGTGACGAATTGCACGCGGTTGCCGGCCCGCTGCAAGCGCAGGCCGCGCCCGGCGCAGGTGGCCTCCAGGCCGGCCAGCGCCCGCTCGACCCGGGCAGGCGCGACCTCCAATGCCTCCGCCAGGCGGCCGATGGAGACCGGCCCATCGGCTACGAAGAGCAGGCTTTCCACCTGCGCCGCCAGGCTGAGGAGACCATCCCCTTCTTTCACCTCACCACCCTAAGGAAATTCCCTACCCTGGCAAACCACCGCAGAATGCACCGCAGCGGGCCGGTGCGCCGTTGGATATGCGCGTGCGTTACCGCGCCCCTACCCAAGTTCCTCCGGCGGGGCAGGCGGGCGGGCTCTCGGCGTGGTGGGATAGGGGACGGCGCGCAGGTTGACCTTGGGGAGACGGGCCAGTTTGAGCCCTATCTTCTCCTCCACCACCTGCCGGGCCGTCTCCACGATCCGCTCGGCCTTCTCCGGTACGTCAATCCCGGCCGCCATCTCCACATCCAGTTCAACCACGACGCCGCCGCGCTTGGCCGATACCTTCGACTTGGTGCGCAGGACGCCAGGCAGTTGATCTACCTCGTACTTCAGACGGTCGGCGATGGAGGCGACGCTGATCTGCACCTCCCCGCCAGCGGTCTGTTCGACGCGAATGGCTTTCGGAGTGGGCCGGCGCACCTCCAGGATGATGAGCAGGACGAAGATAACGTCCAGCGTCAGGGCGAAAAGGATGCCCAGGATCACTCGCACGTATGGCCGAAGGGAGGTGAGAAGGTCCACCAGCGCGGCCGACTGTTGCGCGACCGCCCCCAGCGCCGGCAGCGGCACTACCAACAGAATTGTGCACAACGGGATGGCGACCAGCAGCAGGATCACCACCAGAACACGGTTCACTGCATTCATTATTTACCCTCCTGTAAGTTCTTCCCAGTAATAGCGCTCATTATAACACTGCGGTTGGCTTTCGACAACGCGAGCGCGGCGACGACGATCAGGACGACCAGCCCCGCCAGGCTCACACCCGCGCCGATGCGCAGGCTCACCGGGCGGAAAGTGAAGACGACGCGATGGGGCCCGGCATCCACGGCGACGGCGCGGAACAGAACATCGGCCCGATAAATCAGTGCTGGCTCGCCGTTCACCGTAGCCCCCCAGCCGGGATACCAGGCGTCGGTGAGCACCAGATAGCCGGGGGCAGCCAATTCCACCTCGATCTCCACTGATTCGGGCCCATACGAGACGATGCGCACCGCCTCCGGCCCACGCCGCCCGACGCTGAAGCATCGGGCTGAGCAATCCAGGCCCGCCGAACTGTCCCCACCATCACTCGCCGCCAGCACCACTCCTTCAACTTCGCTCAGGACAAGCTCCGCCGCCGGATCGAACGCCGGGGCCTGCATCAGGGCCAACGCCGCTTCGTCGTCGGGGGCCGCCACCGCCTGATGAACGAGAAACGCCCGTGGCAGCACATCCAGGTTCTCGTAGATCTTGACGTCGCCGGAGTGGGCCAGCCGGAAGCGGCCCCGGTCGGAGAGAACCAGCGCCTGGAAGCCACCGGTGCGCTCGTCTATCAGGCTCACCCCACGCACGACCAGTTCCCCCTCCGGCAGCGTCGCCCGCACGAC
>DAOUEC010000077.1:0-14982 GCA_034430655.1 Anaerolineae bacterium | reverse complement strand
CCACAAGATCGGTTCGTGTGCTGCTTGAGAGACAATTGCCGTGATTGTACCACGCGCTCGTTATCTTGCCGTTAAAGAAACGTCAGAAATCTGTAAGAACCGACTCTACCCCGGAATATTGAGAAGATACGCAAAAACTTGTCCTTGAAACGCACAAAACCGGCGCCACTTCCAATCTATGGGCCTACCTGATGATCTTTGTTAGTGAGGAGACGGTGGTAGATGAGAGCAACTGCACCCATTTCTTTTCAGCAGTTGGTCTGGATAGGCCTCAAATATCTCTTGCTGTTCTCACATAATTAGGGAAACCATCCCGGCTTTTCATACTTCCTCCTCGTTCTACGTGGGGCATGCTGTCAACGGACCGCAGCAGTCAAAGCGCAGGTTGTCAGACCAGTTAGTGCCAGCCTAACTATAGCATAGAAGGCAGCAGAATGGAGGAGTTGACAGATGACTGGTTGTAGGAGACGATAAGTGGTATCACCATAGAGACCGGGGCCGGCTCCAGAGGTCTGAGGCCGGCCCCGGCTCATCCATTGCCGTCCTGACCCGTTGCTGTCCTGCCATCCGCCGTTCTAAAAGTTGCGCAGCACCAGCGGTAGAAACACGGCATTTGGCACCCATCGGCGGCCATAGATGTGCCGGTGCACCGTCGGATCACCCTGGGAATCCCCCTCGTACACGATCAGCGAGGCGACCTGACCCCAGGCCACGGCCGGATTCTCATGGTTCCAGAATGCGGCGGCGGCGACCTCAAAAACCTCAATATTCGCATCTTTTCTGTGATAAGCCCAGATCTCTTCGCCGGTTGAGCTACTCCGCTGCCAGACGGCCAGGTAATCCCGGCCGGTTCCGGGCTGGGCCACGACAGCGGGAGATGTCTCGTCGTCCGTGGTACTGGCAATGGAGAACAGGCTGCCCACCAGGTTGCCGCTTACGTCCAGTTCCTGGCCGCGGATGTCCCAGTCGCAACACGGGCCTGGGTAAGCGTGCTGCCAGACCACCATGTAGCGGTCCTGTTGATTGGTGGTCACGGCCGGTAGCAGTTGATCTTCGGTCGCGGCGTTGATCGTAAACACGCCGGGAGGGGTGACCACCTGACCGCTGAACCCCCCCAGGCGAGCGGCTTTGATGTCGCCATCGCTGGCAGTCCACATGCGTCTCCAAACCACCAGGTATTCATCGGCGGCGACGTTGTAGGTGACGTCGGCCTGGTGCGGCTGCTCGGCAGTGGCGATGATGGCGCCGTACAGCTTGGTGCCGCTAGCCGAAAGGATAGCGTGGGCTACGTCGGTCGGCACGAAGGTGGTTGCGTCGAAGGCACTCCAGACCACCAGGTACTCGTTGCGATAGCTGTTCCAAGCCACTCTGGGCGTCCAGAAGGTGCGGTTGGGCCAGGTGATGATCTGGAACGCAGAGTTCTGGTAAGCGCCGTTCCAGGCAATCGTCCGGCCCCAGATCTCATACGTGGAGCCATCGCCGTTGGCATTGTACATCCAGACCACCAGGTACTCGTCGGTGGTGGCATTGTAGACTACCGCCGGCTGGGCGCGGTCGTTGGGACCGGCAGAGACGGCGAACCAACTCAGGAGCTGGCCACTCTCGGACACACGCCGGGCGTAAATGTCCCGGTGTCCGTCGGGCCACTCATTGTGCCACACCACCAGGTACTCGCCGTGGACCCAGTTGTAGGCCACCGCCGGCAGGTGGCGGTCACACTCCGGCGAGGTGGGCAGCGAGATCTGGATCTCGCTGCCGAGGTGAGATGTTGTAGCGGCCATGGAGCTGCTGACATTGGGCTCACCTGATAGGGCATTTGCGCGGAGTCCGATTCCCACTGCCAGCATCACGGCGCTGGCGACCAGAACAACGAGCAATACTCTTTTGACAGACATTTTTCTCTCCTTTTTGAATGTTGGTTGGGCTGACTATCGTACCATCAGCAGGCTGTTTCACTCCACGCAAAACGTGAAATGTCAATACACATCACCTCCTCCCCCAGGGCAATTGCATCTTAACTCGACAACGACCTATGGCGATGATTTTTGGCACATTGGCTGCCCTTGAGCACACAATTTCAGCCCATTTGCATTTTTCGACCCGAATTGGGTCTTGACTTTTACCGCACTCTTTCTGGGGCTGGGGTCGAGGAGACCCCGGCCAGAGACTGTGCTCCCCGGTGCCCACGGCGGTCCACTGGGTCAGGAACCGCGTAGCACCAGCGGCAGGTAGACCTGCAGCGCGCGCGTGTCTGCGCCGATGTCGGGGAGGGGGCCGATGGGACGGGACTGACCATCGAAGTCGGTGGTTACGCCGGTTGTTGTCCCGGCGTCAATAGCTGGCGAGCCGGCGAGCAGGTGGAAGGTGGCGTCCAGCAGCGGATCGTCCAGCACCGCGTTCGCGCCGGTGAAAGGGTCGGATGCGTTCCAGAAGAGATTGTAGGTAGCCGAGACGGTGGTGCTGGCGGGCGTGGTGATCGTGACGCCGGTGCTGTGACCGGCGAAGATGTTGTTGACCAGTGTGGCGGTCACGTATGGCCCGGCCCACACCGCCTCATCCCCTTTATCCTGTCCGACCAGGGTGTTGTGGACCAGCGTGATGCTGACGGGATGAGAGGCCATACCTTGCAGCCATATCCCCGCTCCTTCGCTGGCCTGATTGGAGGCCAGGATGTTGTTCTCCAGCCGGGCGTTGGTGTGCTGTACGACGACGCCCCCGCCCCTGCTGCCGCCCCGGTTGTAGGCGATAAAGTTCCGCGCGATGAAAGGCGTGGTGCCGCCGCAGCAGCCTATGTCTATGCCCCCACCTGAGATGGACGCGACGTTGCCGACGATCTCGTTGCCGACGACGGTGGCGTCGGCGTCGTTGATGATGCGCAGCCCTCCGGACCAGGTGGCGGTGTTTTCCATGATCGTGTTGCTGACGATCTGGGCTGAGCCCCGGTTGATAAAAATCGCTCCTCCATCGCCGGCGGCCGAGTTACTGACGATCTGGTTGTTGCGGATGATGGAGGAAGTGCTTTCGGCATAGATCCCTCCCCCGGAGAAGTCGCCGTGACCTCCGGTGATGACGAAGCCATCCAGGGTGGGAGCGATGCTGGCTGCGATGTACACCACCCGCCGCTGGTCCTCGCCGTCCAGGGTGGTGGGGTGGGCAAGGGGGTCGCGCACCATGGGGCCGCTCCCCGCCCCGTCCCACCCGCCGTAGAGGGTGATGCTCTTGGTAACGGTGATGACCGCTCCGTCTGCGCCGGTGTAGACACCTTCGGCGACGTAGATCGTGTCGCCGTCGGCGGCCTGGTCCAGTGCCGTTTGCAGCGCGCAGGGCGATGGCTGGGTACAGACTGTGCCGCTGCCGCTCGGCTTGACGAACAACGGGGCGCCGGCGGGTGCCGCTTGTGCTCTCTGCAGGCCCGCCAGCAGGATCAGCGCCAGGCCAATCCCCACGGCCAGTACTACGTAGAGTTGTTGGGTTCTACTGTTCATCTCTCTCCTTCCTTGGCAATGGGCGTTGGTTCCACGCAATGTAAGGCGATATTGTGCATCGGACATTCTGGGCCTATCTTGGCCTTTGTTTGCACGCTCAGCACTCGGGACAGAATTGAATCGGCGGAGGCACCGGCTCTAACAGGATTTCAAAGCGATCGGTTGCCGCGTCGTAATAAGCAAAGTGACGGAACTCCAGCCTCCCCTGATTTCGGAACAGCCCGTAGTAGGCCAGGTCGGCCGAGGCGCGGTCGCCGTTCTCGTCGAAGCGGATGACGCCTGTGGCCGGATCGTACCCCGCGAGGGCGGCAGGAATGGCCGCCGCAACGACGTCGCCCTCTTCGGTCCCGGCCAGCAGGATGGCGCGGACAGCGATCTGCATGGCGTCATACAGGTAGACGTGCTCGAAGCGGGGTTCACGCCCCAATTCGGCCTTGGCCTGGCCCCACAGGCGGCGTACCAGGTCGTTCATCGGCGGGTGGGATTCCTCCCCCCACAGATCGTGAGCCAGGGCAAATTCGCGGACCTCGGGAAAGCAGGCGCTGGGGAAGCAGCCGCTCTCAAAAGTGGGGTAGAGCAACGCCGATAGCCAGCGCACGCTGGAGAGGGTCGCATCCTCAGCAGCGTGGTGCAGGATGTCAAGATCCTCCCCTTCCCAGACGACCATAAAGACGACCATCTCATCGTCGGCACCCAGTTCGGCCACGCGAGCGGAGAGTTGAGCCACCTCGGTGGCATAGTCGCCTACCTGAGGGTGGGTCGGCTCGATAGGCACCAGGGCAGTTGGATACCCCTGCGCCCGGAATGTGGCGGCGATCTCTTCAGCGTAGCGGGGGCCCCAGTTATCCGTGCGGTAGATGACGGCAGTTTTGCGGTAGCCCATCTCCAGGGCGAATTCGGCAAAAGTATGGGCCAGATAAAGCTCCGGCGGTGCGATGCGGAAGACGATGTCGGGCTGACGCAGGTTCGGAAGGGGGGCCGTGGACGCGGAAGAAACGACAGCCACGTGATGTTGGGTGAGATAGGCGATGGTCGCGTCCAACCCCATGCTCAAAGGAAGGCCAACAATGACCTGGACGCCCTCGTTCTCGACCAGATCCCGCACGGCGGCCTGGGCGCCCTCGGCCGTCGTCTCGCTGGAGCGGACGACGAAGCGAAAGCGCACTCCGGCGGCAATGGTTTCAGGCAATGCGTTGACGTCGCTTTCAGCCATCTGGATGAAGGGCAGCGCCTCCTGTCCCCACTCCTCCAGCCGCCCCGACAGCGGGTAGACTATGCCGATGCGGACCTCAGGGGAGAGAGCGGGCGGGACGGGGGTGGACGTCGGTAGAGGCGTTGCCGTGGGCGGCAATAGTGTCGGCGTGGGTGTCGGCGTGGGTGTCGCCACAGGCGTTGCCGTGGGCGGCAATGGTGTCGGCATGGGCGTCGCCACAGGCGCTGCTGAAGGCTGACAGCCAGCCAGCATTATCAGCGTCATGCTTAGCGCAAAAACAGTTTTCTTCATCGTGGTAACCTCCCGGTCTCACTGCAATCCTTGATTCACTCCCGGGCTGTGGATAATCATTGCTCGTAAGCGCCCAGGTCGGGCTGCGCGTCGCGGGCATGGCCTTCGACATCCTCGGCCGGGGCGCCCTCGGCCGTTCCCGCGTTGATGGCCGGGCTGCCCGGCTGCAAACGCAGGTCGGGCTGCGGCCAGCCGCCGACAAAAAGCGGATCGTCGGTCAGATCGCCCTGGCCCTGACCGCTATAGCCGGCCCAGGTGCCGTCGGCGATCTCGGCGCGGGTAAAGTCGGTATCGCGCCCACTCGCAAACTCGGCGGTGATTTCGCCATCGGCCCGGCTGAAGAAAAGATTGTTCCCCTCGCGCACCAGGCTCACCCCCGGACCCAGGTAGATGCCGGTCGCCCCGCCCTCGATGGGGTCGGCGTTGAAGACAAAGATGTTGTTCACCAGCGTCAGCATCACCGGCGGCGACTCCATCTCCTCCGGATAGCCGACGACCAGGGCCCAGTTCCGCTCGCTGTAGGTCGTGTCCCACATATTGTAGGCGATGGTATTGTTGACCACCTCCAGCGTGCTGGGAAAGCTGCCGGCCCACACGGCGCTGTTGCCCTGCCCCCAAACGATGTTGTTCTCGATGCGCCCCCCGGCCCAGAGCTTGATGCCGTTCAGGTGGTTGCGGGCTACCACGTTGCGGCGCACGATGACGCCGGTCGCATTTCCGGCCCGGTCACGGGAGTTGAGGTCAATGCCGTCGCCACCGTTGTCGTGCACGTAGCAATCTTCCACCAGGACGGGATAGCCACAGGAGAACCCCAGCCCGTCGGAACCATAGGAGGCCTCACCCTCCAGCCCGGCGTTATAAATCTCCACCCGGCGGACGACCATGTGGTTACAGGGGCCAGGCGTGCAATCTACAGCCGTGTACTGGCTGTCGTGGATGGTGCTGTCTTCCAGGGTGGTGTGTTCGACCGGCCCCTCCGCCGGAGGACCTTCGGTCTCGCCGTAGGTGAAGTGGATGGCTGCCTCACCACCGCCGATGTCCAGATGATCCAGTTGGACATATCGGTTCTCCCCGGCAAGCTCCATTCCCCAGACGGTGAAATTGCGCAGGGTGAAGCCACTGAGGCGCAGATAGAATGTACCTTGGTCCAGGATCAGCAGTTCTCCTGCGCTGCCTTCGCCATCCAGGATGGGCGACTCGCCGGGGTAGGCGATGAAGGTGATGGGGGCGTCGGCCGTGCCCGAACGGGTCAGGTGGGTCTCCTCGGTGGGGTAGGTGCCGCCCCGGAAGCAGACGGCATCGCCGGGCTGGGCGGTGTCGGCGGCCTGCTGGAAAGTGGCCCAGGGCTGCGCTTCAGTGCCAGGAGCGTCATCGCTGCCACCGGGAGCCACGTAGTAGGTGCAGGCCACGGGCGCAGTGGCTCCTGTGATAGGAGGAGGTGGTGTAGGGGTATCGCCCACCGATTCAGGAACAGGCGTGTTGGTTGGTTGTTCTGGCATAGGGGTGTTGATCGGCTTCGGTGCGGCTTGCGTGGCCGCGATAGCCGCCTGCACCGTCGCCTCGATGTCAGGTGCTGAGGTACCACCACAAGCGGCTAACAACAAACTCGTCAGCGTCAGAAGAAAGTAAAAGCGTTTCATTTCTCAGGCCTCCTTCGAAGCGGGCAGGACGCATACGCCGTTCTTACACATTCGCGAGCAATACCTTTATCCACCCGAATGCCCTTACGATTTGTTACGCAGGATGAGCGGGAGGTACACCGCCTCCGGCCACCACATCCGCCCATAGATGTGCTGCTTGATCAGGGGGTCGCTCGTCGAATCCCCCTCGTAGGCGATGAGATAGCCGGGGATGTCTGCGGCCACGGCCGGGGTCATGCAGTCCCACCATGGCCAGGCCGCCACCTCGAAGGTCTGGTCGGTGAGGCCATCGCCCCAACGCCGGCCCCAGATTTGCGCCCCATCCGTGTTCGCCCGCTGCCAGACGGCCAGCCACTCGCCGGTGCCCCCATTGGCCGCCACGGCGGGGTGCGTATCGTTCTGGGTCCAGACCGAGATGCCGATATAGCCACCCACCTTGTTGCCGTTCACGTCGAGCAGTTGCCCGTAGATGTCGTGGTCCGTGGCGCTATACTCGTGGTCCCAGACCACCAGGTTGCGGTCCTGCTCATTAGTCGTCACCCTCGGCGTGTTCTGATGGTTGAGCTCCGTGCAAATGGGGATGACCCCATCAATCACGGCATTGTCCGCGCTCACGCGCAGCCCTATGCGCGCTAACCACTTTTGCGGGCTGGGTGTATCATCTGTCACTGGAGTCCGCCATCACACTCCCTCCAAGGTCAGTACGCCATCAGGTATTTGCACCTACAAGGGAAAGGGTAGTAATGGGCAACTCCTTGGCCTCCAGACGCGAGAGGTTCACAATCTTACTGGCATTGTCAATGTCAATGCCTACCAGATGCCCTTCCGCATCAAAGTCCAGCACCACACCCGGCGCAACCTCGCGCGAGTCTACACTCGTCTTCTCGGACAGGTCAATGTAAAGCGAATCGGTCTCAGGGTAGTAATAGAATTTCACGACTGCACCTCCTTGAAACCCCGATCAGGAAAAGCGTTGTGCACGGTCTCGCCATCCTCCAGTGTGACCACGCGCAAGTACCTCCCCAGTTCGGGAATGAAAATCCAGTGGCGGATGCGCCCGTCAGGTTGAATCTCGCGGCGTACAGCCTCGCGCAACGCTCGCTCGCACCATTCGCGCCGGATATAGGGGCGTTTGCGCAGCACCTGTTCCTCAAAGTAACGCGTTGTTTTCATCTCAATACCGCTTTGTCTTCCCGCTTCTTGCACCTTTCAACTTGCTCCAGAATCTCCTCCGCGCTGCGGTAGGCCGCCTCGCCGCTCGCGCCGAGCATCTGGGCCAGTTCCTCCACACGCGCCCCATCCTCCAACCGCCTGACCCGTGTCACTGTACGCTCATCCGTCATAATCTTCTCCACGTTGAAGTGCACGTCTCCGAACCCGGCCAACTGCGGCAGGTGGGTCACGCATAGCACCTGATGGCGCAGGCCGCCCGGCCCCGTCCCCACCGCCAGGCCCCACAGTTTCTCGCCGACCGTCGCCCCCACCCGCCCGCCGATGCCCTGGTCAATCTCGTCGAAGATGAGCGTCGGCGTCTCGTCGGCGCGGGAGAGCACCGTCTTGAGCGCCAGCATCAGCCGGGAGGTCTCGCCGCCGGAGGCGATCTTCACCAGCGGCTTCAACGGCTCGCCCGGGTTAGGGGAGACCAGGAACTCAACGCGGTCCACGCCGGAGGAGTCAAAGGCCACTCTTGGGAAAGTCTCAAGTTCCAGGTCTAACGTTTCAAGTTGTTCGACACCTGAACCTGAAACTTGAAACTTGAAACTTGAGACCGGTTGAGGCAAGGGCACGCCCTGCGGATCCTCACGCCACTGGAAGTCCACCCCGAACCGCGCTCCCTCCATACGCAGTTCGTGCAGTTCTTCCTCGATCCTCGCCGCCAGCCGCGCCGCCGCCGCGCGCCGCCGCGAGGAGAGTTCCACCGCCAGGGTGCCCAACCCCGCCAGCAGTCGCTCCTCCTCCGCCTGCAACTCGGCGATGCGCTCCTCGCTGTGGGTGATGGTATCCAGTTCCCGCGCCGCCTTCTCGGCATAGGCCAGCACGTCGGGGATCGTCGGGCCGTACTTGCGCTCCAACCGGCGGAGTAATGTCAGCCGCTCTTCCACTTCCTGCAGCCGCTGCGGGTTGTACTCGACCTGCTCCCGATAGTCGCGCAAACCTCTGGCCAGTTCCTCCACCTGATAGTTGACGCTCTCGGCGGCGCGCAGGCGGGATTCCAGCGCCGGGTCAACGCGGGCCAACCCCTCCAAAGTGCGCAACGCCGCGCCCAACAGATCCAGCACCGCCGGGGCCTGCCCTTCGCCCTCCTCAAGCGCGTGGAGCGCCTCACCGGCCAGCGCGGCCAGTTGCTCGGCGTGGGTCAGCCGCAGCCGCTCCCCAAGCAACTCCTCCTCCTCCTCGCCGGGCTGGAGGACCGCCGCCTGTATCTCGCCAACCTGGAACTGTAACAGGTCGGCCCGGTGCGCCAGTTCCCGCTCGCGGAGTACAATATCCGCCAGCTCTCGCCGCACCACCCGCACTCGCCCCGCCAACTCCGCGACTTGCACTCGTAGAGGCCCCAGTTCCGCGTACCGATCCAGCAGGTTGACGTGCTCGCGCACCCGCAGCAGCGAGAGATGCTCGCTCTGGCCGTGGATGTCCACCAGCCCTTCGGCCACCTGGCGCAGGAGCGCCAGCGTGACGGCCCGCCCGTTGACGCGGCAAACGTTGCGCCCGCTAAGCCGCACCTCGCGCCCCAGGAGCAGCAGGTCGGAATCGTCCTCCTCCAGCCCTTCCCTCTCCAGCATAGGGCCAATCGTGGCCCACTGCTCGGGCTCCAGCCAGAAAGCAGCCTCGATGATGGCGCGGTCGGCCCCGGCGCGCACGCCGGTCGCGTCGGCCCGCCCCCCCAGCACCAGTTCCACCGCATCAACGATGATGGACTTGCCCGCGCCAGTCTCGCCGGTCAGCACCGAGAACCCTGGCGTAAAACTCAACTGCAACTCATCAATGATGGCAAAGTCACGGATTCGCAGTTCGGCCAGCACTCAAGACCTCCTGACCAAAGTTGGGCAGCCCTTCGACAGGCTCAGGACAGGCCCTTCCAGGCTGCCGGCACAGGCTCGAAAGCCTGCCCTACACGCTACACGCGCCGCCCAGGACGTAGCCGGGTGTAGGCTGCTCCCACCGCCGCCACCAGGTAGACGACGTCCCACAACAACCCCATCAGCCCACCTGCGGCGTAGTACACCGCTCCTCCCGGATCCGCCACCAGCCCGGTAAGGAAGAGAAGCGAGAGAAGCGAAAGAAGCAACTTGGGCAGCGCCCCCACGACGATGCAACCGCACACGACCAGCCAGGTGTACTGCCCGCGCCGCCGTCGGATGGCCCAACGCACAGCCTCGGCGATGCCCACGCCGGACAGCGGGCCCAGGACGATGGCGTACCAGCCCAGACTGGGGATGAGCCAGCCCGCCACCAGTGCCAGCGGCAGCGCGACCACGGCGGCGATCAGGTAATGAATGGGGCGGAAGCCGGCGTAGAAGACCTGCTGCTGGGTATGCATGCAGTCCTTGCAGCGGTAGCCGACCGGCGTCAGCACCGCGCACTTGGCACAGATGGGCCGCCCGCACCTGTTGCAGCGCAGGTAGGTCTCGACGTTGGGATGGTTGACACAGTACATCGGTTCGCTCATGCTTTCGGCTCCAACTTGGGCGCTATGATTTGAGATTGAGATTCGAGATCTGGAATTTGATTCCGCGGCACCAGCCGCTCCACCAGTGTCTTATAGAAGTATGTCTCTTCCCGCACCCGCGCAAAGCGGGCCACGTGCGGGCTGGCCTCCACCAGCACCTCGTCCCCACTTTCCAGTTCCGCCTGCACCTCTCCGTCCACCGTCAGCACGGCCGGTCGCCCACCGGTGACGACGATGCGCACTGTGACCCCCTCGGACAAGACAATGGGCCGCTCCATACTCAGGTGCGGCGCGACCGGGACTAGCAGGATGTTGCGCAACTGCGGCGGCAGGACTGGCCCCCCGGCTGCGAGCGCGTAGGCGGTACTCCCCGTCGGCGTGGCGACAATGAGGCCGTCGGCGACATACGTGGTCAGGTGGCCGCCATCAATCTCAGCGCGCAGGTGTACCACGCGGGCCCGCGCCCCCCGCCCCACCACCACGTCGTTCAGCGCCTCGGCCTGCCCCAGCGATTCGCCACCCTTCCAGGTCACTACACGAATAATCATCCGCTCCTCGACCCAGTAGTCGCCGGCCAACACCCGCGACAGGACCTCCCGCCACGTCTGCGGCTCAGCCTCGGTGAGGAACCCCACCCGCCCCAGGTTGACCCCCAGGAGCAGCGTGCCGTAGGGAGCCGCAGCCCGTGCCGCACGCAGGATTGAGCCGTCGCCGCCCAGCGTTACCAGCAAGCCGGTTTCTTGCAGGCAGAGTGTATCCGATGCGTCGTCTGCCGTGCAGACCCGCACCTGCCGCCCCCCCTGCTCTATCCATGCGGCCATTTCCTCTGCCAGAGGATGTGCCTGGGCGACACGGGGGTTGTAGAGGATACCAATTGTATTCACGTCAACTCAGGTCGCGTAATATTGCCGACTTCCTTGAACCGCACCGGCGTCTCAAACCGGTGCTGCATCGCTTCTACATAACGGGGATTGATCTCGACCATCACAAAACGCCGCTCCAGCGCCCGGGCCACGCAGCCCGTCGTCCCCACACCGGCCATCGGGTCCAGGATCAAGTCCCCGGGCTGTGTCGAGGTGAGGATCACCCGGCGCAGCAACTCCACCGGTTTCTGCGTCGAATGTACCTTCTTGTCGTCCTCCCCTTTCAGCCTCTCCCGTCCGGTACAGATAGGCAACACCCACACGCTGGCCCCCACCTTGCCCACGCCGAACCGCTTGGCCTCCTCGCGGTTGAACGTGTAGCCCTTCGCTTCCTTATTCTTCACCGCCCAGATAAGCGTCTCGGTGGCGTTGGTGAAGCGCACCCCCAGCCAGTTGGGCATAGGGTTGGTCTTAATCCAGGTGACGTCATTCAGAAACCAGTAGCCCAGGTCCTGCATGATCTTCCCGATGCGGAAGATGTTGTGGTAGGTGCCGATGACCCACAGGGTGGCGGTTGGCTTCATCACCCGCTTGAGCGACTCCAACGTGCGCTGAATGAAGGCGTCGTACTCCTCGAACGAGGCAAAGTGATCCCAGTCGTCGTTCACCCCTTCGACCGTCGTCTTCGCCTTCCAGCGCCGCAACTGGCGCCCTGAGAGTTGCAGGAAGTAAGGTGGATCCAGGAAAACGCAATCCGCAACCTCCGCCTCCATCTTCGCCAGCACTTCCAGCGCGTCGCCGAGGATCACCCGATTCTCAATCACATTGAGGGAATACAATTCCGCCTCCGGCGTGTCTCGTATCACCTCCAGAGAGAAATCTACATCGTCCTGTAGCTCTATCTGCAATTGCTGCGCCATTATCCTCCTCAAGCCGCTAACGGCTGACTGCTAACCGCTAATTTCAGCCACTCCACCAACCCCGCCCGTTCCACGCTCGTCTGCTCCCCCGCCTGCATGTCCCGCACCGTCGCCGTCCCGGTTGCCAATTCATCTTCCCCCAGGATGACGGTGTAGCGCATGGAGCGCTTGCCGGCCTCGCGGAGTTGGCTCCTCAGCCCTCGCTCTCCGAAGGCCAGCCATGCCCCCACGCCCGCCCGGCGCAGCGCGTCCACCAGCCGCAGCGCCTCCCGACCGGCCTGCGGCCCCAGGTGGGCCAGAAAGACTTGCGGTGCTGGCAATGGCGGCACCCCTACGTCCAGTTGCTTCATCACCAGAATGATGCGCTCCAGGCCAGAGCCGAAGCCCACGCCCGGCGTCGGCGGGCCGCCCAGGAGTTCGGCCAGGCCGTCGTAGCGGCCACCGCCGCAGACGGCTGCTTGCGCGCCGATGCCGGCCGCCCAGACCTCGAAGACAGTCTTGGTGTAGTAATCCAGCCCGCGCACCAGCCGGTGGTTGACGGTGTAGCGGCGGCCAAGTAAGTCGAGATAATCCCGCAGCGTGGCGAAGTGGTCGGCGCACTCCGCGCACAGGTGATCGAGGAAGTGAGGGGCGCTGGCGATGACCGGCTGGCATTGGCCAGCCTTGCAATCGAGGACGCGCAGCGGGTTGCGCTTCAAGCGCCGCTGGCAGTCCTGGCAGATTTCATCGCGGTGGCCGGCGTAGTAGTCCTTCAGCACCTCCACGTACCCCGGTTTGCACTGCGGGCAGCCCGTCGAGTTCAACTGGAAGGCCAGGTCGCGGAAACCCAGACCGGCGTACAAATCCCAGGCCAGCAGCATGACCTCGAGGTCGGCGGCCGGGTACTGCTCGCCCAGGATCTCGACGTTGAACTGAGTATGCTGGCGGTATCGGCCTGCCTGTGGCCGCTCGTAGCGGAAAATGGGGCCGAACGTGTAGAGTTTGACCGGCTGAGGCAGCACGTACATCCCGTTTTCGATGTAGGCGCGCACGACGCTGGCGGTGAACTCCGGCCGCAGCGTGAGTTCGTGGCCTCCCTTGTCGGTGAAAGAGTACATTTCCTTATCCACGATGTCGGTGCCCTCCCCGACGCCCCGGGCGAAGAGTTCGGTCGCCTCGAAGATGGGCAGGTCAATGCGTTCAAAGCCAGCCAGTTCCGCCAGGCGACGCGCGCGGGCACGCACGTGGTACCAGTAGTGCTGATCCTCTGGCAGGACGTCAAGGGTTCCGGTTGGTCGCTGATATCGAGGCATGGGGTATCTCCTCCTGGTCGCAGGTGCACGCTATTATAGCCCAAGTCGGGGCGGTTGTCTAATACCTGACCAGCAAGGATGAGAGTATGCCGAGGCGAGATGATGAGGGACGCAGGAGCGGGAGCAGCCGCACGGCGGTTGAAACCGCGTGCTACGCAGGGCAGAACCGCCGAAGGGCGGTTCTGCCAGTCGACGAAGGCCGACTTTGCCTGAGCAGCCCGCGAATTCATTCGCCGGGCAGCCTGAGACTGAGACGGATGGGCTCTAGGATTGAGGACAGGTCTGATAATCGGCGCCCAGGATCAGGCGGAAGCCAAACTCGGAGGACCCGCCTGGCTGGTATGTCACCTGGTCATCCGGGACGCGGAACATCTGTTGCAGGTACCCCGCTCCGGTGCCCTTAACCTGCCTGCTGAAGACAACGAGGTACGTGGTGGGATAGTCCTGCCGGTCCGAGTCGCCAACCTCCGCCAGGAAGCCAGCCCGGTGCAGCCGATCCACTGCCAGCCAGCCCCAGCCCTGGTTCGGTGTTCCATTCCACACCTCGACCGGCATATAGGTGCGGCCCAGGCGGGCCTCGGGCGGGGGAGCCATCGCCTCCGCCACGATGGGCTGAACGTCCTCCCAGCGAGGGAGGAAGACGTGCCCGCCGTAGGGTGTCGTCCACGGCGTCACCGCGTCCGCGCCGATGTTGTAGAAGCGCACGTTCTGATCTTCTAGCGTGAGGGCTATCCGTGCCATGTCCAGGATGTCAGCAAGCGCCAGGTCCGTCTCCACCATATCCCGCCCTTGCTTCCACAGAGCCGGAACCCGAGTGAGCATCCCCACCTCCCGCGCCTTGTGCCAGAGCGCCTGAAGTACCTGCTGCTGGCGGCGTTCGCGGGAGAAGGCGCTGGTAGTCAGCCGCGAGCGGGCGTACCAGAGGGCGGTCTCCCCGTCCATACGGTGCACCCCCGGCTCCAGCGTCAGGATGGGGTACTCCCCGTTCTCGTCCGGGTAGGGCCAGTGGTCGCTGAGGCGACAATGTACCGGGATGTCCACCCCGCCTAACGTGTCCACGATGCCGATCAGTCCGTCAAAGTTGGTGCGGACGTAGTAGTCCACCCGGATACCCAAGTTGTAGAGCAAAGTGTCTCGCACCTGCGCCGGCCCGCCCCCCTCGTAGTCATAGGCCTCGCCATAGAAATCAGCGAAATTGATCCGGCTCATCCACAGGCTGGGAATATAGACGTACAAATCGCGTGGGATGGAGATCACAGAGACCGTGCCCCGGTCGCGCTGGATGGAGACGACTTGAACGACGTCTGTGTGCCACTCCGACCAGTCCGGTCGTTGGTCGCTGCCCAGGACGACGATGTTGACAGCATCGGAGGCCACCGGGACGGGCAGGACGGGGGTGGGAATGGGAAGGGTAGAGGAGGGTATGGAAGAGGCACTTGGATCGAGGGTGGGGAAAGGTGATGGAACAACAAGGGCGGCGGGCGAAGGAGATGATGTCGGCGTCGGGCTGAGGGTTGGCATGGGAGTTGGTGTGAGAGCCGGTGTGGGAGTAAAGGTGGGCGATGGTGTCCAGGTCGGGGCAGAGGTGGGGATGAGCGTGGCCGATGG
>DAOUEC010000076.1:0-9039 GCA_034430655.1 Anaerolineae bacterium | reverse complement strand
GCGCCCCCCCCCCCGGTTCTGCCCCCCACCGCCAGTGCCATGTTTCACGTGAAAACTTGACATAACTAATAATCACCTAAGGCGGGAGAGCACACCAAGATGGGGACAGAATGGCCTACCGCCGTCACGCGGAGCGTTGAAACGCCCCGCTGACATTCAAAACCTGTTGAAAACAGGTTACTCCAGTGCGTTTTTAACGCACTCCGCGGTATCAGCCGGTGATTTCAATCATCGGCGGGCAGCTTTTGGCTCTCTGTCCCAAATGCGTGACGCTCGCAAGGTGACCGCTTGCTTCTCTCCCCGCCTGCCGTATAATTGGGCCTGTGATCGAAGTTCTGGGACTGGCCAAGCGCTTCAAGAAAGTGGTGGCCGTGGACGGCGTGTCCTTCACCTGCCACGACGGTGAGGTCTTCGGCCTGCTGGGGCCTAACGGCGCGGGCAAAACCACCCTGCTGCGGCTGCTCGCCACCATCCTTGAGCCCACCGCCGGCACTGCCACGGTGGACGGATTGGACGTGCGCAAGGAGAGTGCCCAGGTACGCGCCCGCATCGGCCTGCTGGTCGAGACGGCCGGGCTGTATGCCCGCTTCACACCCCGCGAGCACCTCCGCTTCTACGGCCGCCTCTATGGCCTGGATGGCTCTAAGTTGGAACAGCGGGTCAGCGCTGTGCTGGAGATGCTGGAGATGGCCGACTTTGCCGACCGGCGTACGGAGGGCTTCTCCGCCGGTATGAATCGCCGCGTGATCCTGGGCCAGGCGCTGATCCACGATCCGCCCAACGTCATCCTGGATGAGCCCACCGCCGGTTTGGACGTGATGAGTACCCGCAGCGTACGCGCCCTCATCGCCCGCTTCCGTGACGAGGGGCGCTGCGTCCTGGTCTCCACCCACCTGATGGGCGAGGCGCAGCGGATGTGTGACCGCGTCGCCATCATCCACGAAGGGCACTTGCAGGCCGTGGGCACGCCAGCGGCCCTCATCGCCCAGACCGGCGCGGCCGACCTGGAGGAGGCGTTCGTGCGTATCATAGGCGAGGAACGGCTGCAGGCTGACCTGTGGGAACAGAAGCGCCAGCACCGCTGGTACCAGTTCTGGCGGCGGGAGCGTCCAGGGGGTCGGGCAGATGCTTAAGGTGGTGCGGACCGTCTTTGCCAAGGAAGCGTTCGACCTGTTGCGCGACCGGCGGGCGCTCTTCTTCCTCTTCGCCCCGCCGCTGTTGATGCCGCTCCTGGGGAGCATGGGTGGGGCGTTTGTGCTCTGGCAGATCGTACGTCAGACGAGCGAAGGGATCCCGGTCGCCGTCGTCAACGGGGAGCAACTGCCGGGATTGGTCGCTGAACTGGAGGACGAGCGTGTGCTGCAACTGGTGGACGCACCGCCCGACCTGGAAGAAGCGTTGCAGAGCAATGAACTGATGGCCGTGCTCGAGATCCCGCCCGACGCCACGGAGCGGCTCGTGGCCGAAGAAACACTCACCCTCACGCTGACCAGCAGTCGCAGCGGATGGCTGCCCGACTTCGCCGTTGTCTCCATCCAGGATGCGCTAAGCGAGTATGCCGACGAGGTGCTGACGGAGAGACTGGCCCGTCGTGAGTTGGACCCCGCCTGGATAGACCCCATCCGGTTGGAACGGGAAGCCGCCGCTCCGACGGGTGTGGCCGCCGCGCCAGTCGTCGCAGGGGAAGCCGCTCCCTCCTCGCTGGGCGGCATCTTTCTGCCCCTGGTCGTCGCCTCGTGGGCCTTCAGCGGCGGACTGAGCATGGTGGCCCACATGACCGTCGGGGAAAAGGAGCGCCGCACGATGGAGTCGCTGCTCATCACCCCGGCGGGCCGGATTGGGATCGTGCTGGGCAAAATCGCGCTCAGCATCATCGTCTCGGCTATCATCATCGGGCTGTGGTCGCTGGATAGCCTGATCTACGTGTTCTTCCTCTCGATCCTGCCGTCTGGCTCTGCCAGTTTTGCTACACCCATCACTGCCCAATTTGGGGACCTGGGCCTCGCCGTCGTGTGGCTTGTGCTGCTGATGCTGCCCTTGATGACCATGGCGAACGGGTTTGTGGCGGCGGTATGCACCTTTGCCAAGAACTACCGCGAGTCCAATCTCTTCCTGGGCATCCTGCAGTTACTGCTCCCGGGCCTGGCGTTTCTGGTGACCTTCGGCATCGGCGCCACGCCTCCGCTGGCCGTGTACGCGCTGCCGGTGATGGGCGTGCTGGTGGCAATGCGCGACCTGTTCCAGAGTGGGGTTGCCCCGGCGGCACTGGCGCTGGCCTGGACTGCAGCCGCCGTCTATGCCGTGGGGGCCATTCTGCTGGCGGGCTACGTCTTCTCCCGCGAATGGGCCTTGATGCGAGGCGTGTGATTTAGCGGTCAGCAGTTAGCAGTTAGCCGTTAGGGGGGGACAAGGGGACAGGGGGACGGGAGGATGAGGGGACGGGGGGACACATAGGGGGTGTTTTTCCCGGTTGCACTTTTCGCACAGTGATGCTAATATGACCGGTGGACTGATCCCCGGTTCACCAATCTATCAGTAGTTTCCCAATCTACCAGATTCCCAACTTGCTAGCACAAGGGGGGCGTGTCATGGAATGGCTAAAGCATCTCTGGAATGCCTTTAAGAACGTCGCCATTATCTTCTCGTTCGCCGTCAGCTTTGTCCTGGTTGTCTTGCTGCTCGTGATGAGCGTGCCGGCCCTGCGGGCTGCTCTGGCCCTCAAGACCGGCATGGTCGAGCCGCTGTTGAACGACCTGGACGCCGCCTTCGTCGGGCTGAGCGAGGCCACGATTGACACCAAGGTTCAGGTAGAAGGCGAGCCCGTCAACATCAACTTTACCCTGCCGCTTAGCCGGACTCTTCCAATAGACTTCGAGTTGTCCATCGAGCAGAATACGGTCGTCGCGTTGCAACAGCCAGTTCCGCTCAACCTGCCGGCTCAGTTCAACCTGCCCGGCGGCGGCGGCACGATAAACGGCTATGTCTCTCTCTCCCTGCCCGCCGGCATGCGCCTGCCGGTCCACCTGAGCATGGTCGTGCCGGTCAGCCAGACCATCCCTGTGCGCATGAATGTGCCGGTCAATCAGACTATCCCCATCTCAATGACCGTGCCGGTGCGCATCAAGTTAGGCCAGGCAGGGCTGGGCCCTGCCGTGCAGGAGTTGCGCGGTGTTTTTCGGCCGCTGAGGGAGCAGATTGAGAGCCTGCCGGATGGGATAGAGCTTCCGTAAGCCAGCAAGCGGTGGTGCCCTGAAGGGGACGACTATGAGTAACCCGACCAATCCATATATCGCCGGCAACCCCATCACCGGCACGGAGATGTTCTTTGGCCGCCAGGATGTCTTCCGCTTCGTGTGTGAGACGCTGGTGGGGCGTTACCAGGACAATGCCATCGTTCTCTACGGCGGGCGGCGCATGGGCAAGACCTCAGTCCTTTACCAGATGGGCCGCCACCTGGATCCGCGCTACGTGCCCGTCTTCATGGACTTGCAAGGGATTTCGCTGGAGGGGCTGGGCGAGATGTTGTGGGGTATTGCTCGCCGGGCCGCACGGGCGCTGCGCCGTCAAAAGGGGATCAGGCTGAGCATCCCCTCGCGTGATGAGTTCGCCAGCGACCCGGGAGGCTGTTTCCGTGATGGCTTCCTCGACCCCGCTCTGGAGGCCCTGGGCGAGGACCACCTGCTGCTGATGTTGGACGAGGCGGCACGGCTCCACGAGCAGGTGCAGGCCGGCTATCTGGAACCCCGCGTCTTCGATCTTCTACGCAGCCTGATCCAGCACTATCCTCGCCTCAACTTTATCTTTTCCATTGGCAGCGGGTTGGAGGAGATGGGTCAGGAGTATGCGGTCCTTTTTAACGTGTGCCGGTACCGGAAGATCAGTTTCCTCGACCGGGATGCAGCGGAGGCACTCATCACCAAACCGGTGGAGGAACATTGCCGCTATGCGCCTGGCGCAGTGGAGTGCATCCTGGAGGTCACGCACGGGCATCCCTACACCCAACTGGTGTGTAACCGACTGTTCGCCCGCTGGGCCCGCCAGGGGGGTGACAAGGTGACGGTTCCCGACGTGGAAGCGGTCCTCGGAGAGGCGGAGGAGGGGTACACCCTCTTCTCCAGCGTGTTCGGCGATTGGATCATAGCCGAGTTGACAGACGTGATGGCCGACGCGCAGTCGTATGAGGAATGGCTGGAGGCCAACCAGAATGCAGTGCAACGCCTATCTCGCTCAGCCTGTGGCGAGGTCAGCGAGATTTTGCCCCAGATCAAGGCTGGATACCGCCAGTTCATCGTGGACTGGCTTTCCAATCCTCAGACGTTGATCGGCGCAGCCACCCTGCTGCGGAGCGTGCTTGGCAGATGACTCAGCACCCCATCTGCGACTACGAAGGCTCCGCCTACTTGCCCGAAAGACCTGGCTCTTGGAATTGACCTTTTTGCTGTTACGTGTTACAATCCTCTTAGATTTAGAGAGGTGTGTGACACAAAAATGCGCAATCTCTCCCGGCAAGAGTATGTTCTGATGTCTGAACTGGCCTTGCAAGGCCGGAAGATCGTCACGCCTGCTGAGGCTGTGGCTATCCTGGGCACCCCTCGTGAGAACGCCTACCGTATTCTTTCCCGGCTGCATAAGAAGGGCTGGTTGGCACGCATCGAGCGAGGGCGCTATCTCGTCGTTCCGATGGAGGGACAGGCCGGATGGGCCGAACACGAGTTTGTCTACGCCAGCCAATTGATCGTCCCCTACTACATTTCGTACCGCTCTGCCTTGGCCCACTGGGGGCTGACGGAGCAACTGCTGCGGGTGGTCTTCATCGCTACCACCAGGCGCAAGCGCAGCCTGGAGTTCCAGGGAGTCCGCTTTCGGTTCGTTACCATCCATCCGCGCAAGTTCTTTGGCCACACGGAGGTGAGACTCGACGCGACGATGGTGCAAATCGCCACGCCGGAGAAGGCGATTGTGGACTGTCTGGACCAGGAGCGGCACAGTGGAGGGGTGCCTGAAGTTGCCAAGGCGCTACTCGAAGCAGGGGAGCGACTGGACGTGACCCGTCTGACCGACCACGCGCTGCGGATGGGTAGCAACGTGCTGGTCCGTCGCCTGGGCTACCTACTTGATCTCGTGGACGGAGGACAAACTAAGGCATTGGCGCAGCAAGTGGGCACTACTGGCTACGCTTATCTCTCCCGACTATTTCCCCAGCGGGAACTGGCCCGGAGCACCAAGTGGCGTCTCATCATCAACGTCGAACCCGAACAATTGCAACGCGGCCAGGAGGTAGTCTGATGGACCGCGCACACCTGGTGCTGATCCAGAGGCAGCACTTCCCCAACATTCCACTGGCCATCCTCGAAAGGGACTATGTTCTCATGTCGGTGCTGCGAGCCATATTCGAGCATCCCGCACTTGACCGCTCATTTGTGTTGAAGGGCGGTGTCGCGCTGCACCGGCTCTACTTGCACCGGCGTCTCTCCCTTGACCTGGATTTCACCACCAATCGGCCCATCGTGCTCAATGAGTTGCAGCCGGTCATCGAACTGGCAGAACTCCAGGCTGTGGTCGAGGAGCACCAGAGCTTCCCCGATGCCCTCACGATCAAGCGGTTACGCTTCGTGGGCCCGCTCGGATATCCCAGTTCAATCAAGATTGACGTCAGTTTCCGCGAGAAGGTGATTCTGCCATCGGTCAGGCACTTGCTTGCCACCCCTTACTTCGAGCCCTTCCCCGTCCGTGCGATGCAATTGGCAGAGGTAGCCGCCGAGAAACTGCGTGCCCTTTCGATGCGCCACGCGCCGCGTGACCTCTATGACCTGTGGGCTATGCTGCGCGAGTTGGAGATAGACCTAGCCCAGGTCACGCGCCTGCTGCCGGCGAAACTGGCTACCGTGGGCCTGACGTACAACCGCGCCACCCTACTCCGTCAGTTGGCAGAAGCGGAGGCAACCTGGGAAAGCGACCTGGGCCCATTGATGGCCCAACTCCCCGATTTCGGGCAAGTGGCCGACGAGTTGGGGGCTCGGCTGAAGGAGCTGCCACTCCACCTGGAGGAGCCACCCCATGGCGGCTGACCTTCCCATCTGCGACTACGAGGGCTCAGCCTACCGCGCCGAGTTCTGGGGGCAGGGGCGGGAATACGAGGACGCGGTCGAACGGGTGGCGCTACGACGGCTGCTGCCCTCTGCTGGCCGGCGCATCGTCGAGATCGGCGCTGGCTATGGGCGGCTCGTGCCCCTCTACGGCGGCTACGACGAGGTGGTACTTTTCGACTACGCGCTCTCGCAACTGCGGCAGGCCCGCGAACTGTGGGGGGATGCCGGTCCTGGCGGCCGGCCCCGCTATGTATACGTCGCTGGCGACTTTTACCAGTTGCCCTTTGTTCCCGGCCTCTTTGACGCGGTGACGATAGTGCGCTCCATCCACCACGCCGCCGACGTGCCAGCGGTGTTGCAGGGCGTGGCTCAGGCCCTCGCTCCCGGCGGTACGTTCGTGCTGGAGTTCGCCAACAAGCGCAATCTGAAGGCGATTCTGCGCTATTTGGTGCGCTGGCAGGGGTGGTCACCTTTCGACCGTGAACCGGTTGAGTTCGTGAAACTGAACTTCGACTTCCATCCGGCATGGATGCGGGAGCGACTGGCCGAGGTTGGGCTGCGGGTGCGAAAGATGTGTACTCTCTCTCATTTCCGGCTCGGTCTGCTCAAGCGCGTGGTGCCCACGGGGCTGCTCGTATCGCTTGACCGGCTGCTGCAGCCGACGGGGGCACTGTGGCAACTGACCCCCAGTGTCTTCGTGCGCTGTGAGGCTCGCGCCGATAAACCTGCCGCGCCGCCGGGCGCTTTCTTCCGCTGCACTGTCTGTGGTTCGACCGCGCTGGTGGACGAGGGGGGTGCACTTGCTTGCACCGATTGTGGTGCGCGTTTCGCGGTACGCGATGGCATCTACGACTTCAAAGCGCCGCTTGTGGGAGGCGCGGGATGAGCGACGCAGTTCGACGAGCGTTGTTTGCTGACTTGGTCTTCAACGAAGAGGGGCAACCGGCGAAGGCGATCTACATCGGCGATGTCCCCCACTATGCCGTGCCGGACGGGGACTTTCTGCGCCACGTCGAGGCCGAGCGTGTGGATCGTCAGATCGTGGCGCTGCTGCAGGAGCGGATCCTGGCGATGCGCGACCTCGTTACCGAGGGGGTGGTCCACATGCTCGGCCAGGAAGGCCTGTTCACGCGGGCCTCGATTGAGCACGCGATCGAGAATATGGACCACATCCTCGAGCCGGGCAACGTGGACGTGGATGAACTGCGCACCACGCTATGGATGCTGAAGTTCCGCGCCATCGTGAACGTGCACGGTGACGTGGTGCGGCTTGACGTCCCTGGTTGGGAGGATGGGGAATACAAGTAGGGGCAGGGTTACCCTGGGGTATAAGTCAAAACTTTGCGACCTGTGCAATTAAAACTTGGCCTTACGAGTTGTGAGTCACTGTGGTATCATGTCCGGCAAAACGTGCCGGAGGAAGGGAATGGCTAACAACTACAAGGTCAAGGTTCAAGTTGAGATTGCGGCGTGCGGGGATGATGTGGATGATGCCCCCACCAAGTCAGGAGTTGGTGCATTTGAGCATGTCATCTCAGCGGAGCAAGCACATAGCATTGATGCCTGTGAACAGAGATTGCTCCAGACGAACTACGCTGCCTTGCGGGATGCTTTCGCACACCATCTCAACGCCGTTTCCCAGCAATATGCGCTGGGGGTTGTGGGATCCTTGGCCGAATGTGAAGTGAAACCGTATCGGGTTGACGGCGAGATTGGTCGGATCACGTTCGACACCTATTGGGTTGAAGAAATAGAAGAAACGGCTGACGACAAGGCCAAATGCGCGTTTCCGATGCTGCACGCGCAGGAGTGGTACCGGACCACAGGCTTCAAGGAAGTTGCGCTGGTATACGGCAGCGTGGAGAAATCGTACCGCAAGACTACCGCTCTCATCAACCGAGTGCGGCACCAGGAAGAAGCCACCCCATCGCGCACCTTGCGGGAGAACACCGAGGGTGAAGGGCAGCAGATCATGGCGTACATGGAGCAGCAGGCCACGACCGTTCTCCAAGAGTATGGGTTTACACCGGATGGTGCCCCAACGGAGGCTGCCACCGACCACAGGCAGCAAACGCTGGTAACACTGCCACCGGAACAGGTGGCTCCAGCGATTCAAGCATGTGCGCCAGAGCCAGAGTGGGTTGCAGAGATGCAGAACAACCCGGTATCCTATGAGGACCCAGCCCATAGCGCCAGCGTCTCGCTGGACGACGTCTGTGTGAAACGGCAAAAAGCCACCCGCAAGAAGTCCGAAGAACCCGCCGAAGAACGCAAGCGCGTATACAACACCATTGCCCACATTGCCCACACAGGCAAATCCTACATCATCAATGGCCAGGGAGTTGCGAATGTATTGCGCTTGGTGTTGGCATTTCTTCTACGCAATCACCTGTTAACGTACAACTTGCTCTTCTTCGTCGATGGACAACGCACTCTCTATACAACCATCCTGTGTGCTTTTGCGTGGCTGAGTTCCTTCCAGATCATTCTGGACTGGTACCACCTTGAGAAACGTTGCAAAGAACAGTTGAGTATGGCACTGAAGGGCCGTGTGATTCGTAACACCCTGTTGGACGAGTTGCTTCCTTGTCTTTGGCATGGATGTGTTGACAGAGCCATTGCTCTGTTGCAGTCTGTGGACTCGACCAAGATCAAGAACCAGAAAGCTCTCGCTGACCTAATCGGCTACCTGGAGCGCAACCGCCCCTACATCCCGTGTTACTCTGTCAGGAAGCGCCTGGGGTTGCGTAATTCGAGTAACCGGGGCGAAAAGGCGAATGACTTGGTAGTGTCTGATCGGCAGAAGCACAAAGGTATGAGCTGGTCGAAACCTGGCTCGGTTGCTCTTGCTGCTGTCACCGCTCTAGTCAGGAACCAGGAGTACAAGCGGTGGTTCCAGACTGGCACCTTGTCGTTTAGCTTCAGCCCCTCAGTCTAATTGCACAGGTCG
>DAOUEC010000075.1:0-19750 GCA_034430655.1 Anaerolineae bacterium | reverse complement strand
AAGGCCGGCCTGGCAAGTTCGAACTCGCTGATGGAGGTGCCATCTTTTTCGACAACGTGGACGGAATGCCCCTGGACACGCAAGCCAGCCTGCTACGGGTAATTGACACCAGAGAGATTGTCCGGCTGGGCGGCACGCGGGTCATCCCGCTGGACGTGCGCGTCATCGCGGCTTCCAACAACGTGGACCTGGCCAGTGAGGTGCAACAAGGGCGCTTCCGCGCTGATCTCTTCTACCGCCTGCACGTCCTGACGCTGACCATCCCTCCACTGCGAGAGCGAGGGAACGACATCCTGCTGTTAGTCGCTCACCTGACCGAGAAGTTCGCTCGTCACCTGGGAAAGACCGTGACGGTGTCGCCTGGGGCTATGGCTGTGTTGCAGTCTTATCATTGGCCGGGGAACGTGCGCGAATTGGAGAACGTACTGGAGTGGGCTACGTACATGGTGGAGGGCTGTGAATTGACCGTGGAACACCTGCCCCAGGAACTGCGCATGGCTACCATCGGCGGTATAGACGAGGCCGTGATCACTCTACGAGAGGCCGAGCGCCAGGCAATTATCCGCGCCGGACAGGCGTTGCGGGGCAACACAATCAAGATGTCCGACGCTCTGGGCATCGGACGTACTACTCTGTGGCGGAAGATGAAGGCTCTCAATCTATCTCACGATTCGTTCAAGACGTAGTGCTGGTATTAGCAGTTCGACATCTGTGGAGCACACCGCTGAGCCTTCGCGCGGACATCACTCACCAAACAACGGGTGTTCCAAAAAGAAACGGGGAGGACAGTGTTATAGTTCCAATATGAAACAGATTTGGATAAAACCTTGACAATGCTGCGCCATAGGATATAATAAGTGTGTTCGTTAATCAACTACTGAAGCCAAGTTCTTTATGGGCGGGGAGGCTCAAGTAGTAGTTATGTCTAAACGGCGCATCTATAGAAGAGCCTGCTGGCAAATGTGGGTAGGTAACTACTGTCGGTGGGACAGCATATTTTGAGGTAAAAGACACCTCTCCGAGATTGACTCGGATGGTGTCTTTTTTGTTTTCGCGTTGAAAGGAGGTGGTTGCCACAGACAATAACACGATCAGAGTCGGCGCTCGTAAGTACAGTTCATCTGAACACAGTAGGGTATGATTCGAAAAGGAGAGAACAAACAATGAAAAAGAATACTTTGACAGGAGAGTTCATTGCTGAAGTCTTCGGGACCTTCATCCTGATCCTTCTGGGTGATGGCGTCGTCGCCAACGTCGGGTTGGCCCCCCGCCTGGCTGCACCAGGCTATAACTGGAATACGATAACCATCGGATGGTGCTTCGCGGTAGTCGTCGCTGTGTACGTCGTCGCTGGCGTCTCCGGCGCACACATCAACCCGGCGGTCACCCTGGCGCTGGCTGTGAAGCGTGGCTTCCCCTGGGCCAAGGTCATTCCCTATATGATCGCCCAGATGATCGGCGCTTTCCTGGGTGCGCTCGGCGTGTACCTCTGCTATCTGGATGGTCTGGTGGCGGCGGGTATGCCAAACATCTGGTGCACCGGACCGGGCTCTGTCTTCGGTCAGGCTTTCTGGGGCGGCGCCGGCGCGGCAAGTGCCGGAGCGTACTCACTGGGTGTCGCGTTCGTCTGCGAGATCTTCGGCACGGCCGTGCTGCTGTGGGGCGTCCTGGCCAGCGGCGACACGAAGAACCTGGGCGTCGGGGCCAACCTCGGCCCGCTCTTGGTAGGTTTCACGGTACTGGCGGTAGGCCTGTCCCTGGGTGGCCCCAGCGGTTACTCCATCAACCCCGCCCGTGACCTCGGCCCGCGCATCTTCGGCGCACTCGTTGGCACCACGGGTCTCTTCAGCGGCCTCTACTGGCTGTTGCCACCCGTCACCGCGCCTCTCATCGGCGGTGTTCTGGGCGCGCTGACCTACGACTGGTTCGTCACCCCCTTCCTGGCCAAGAAGGAAGATTAAGCAATCGGGCCAACAGGCTAGTACACAACGAGGCTATATCAAGGCTAGCGGGATCATCAACGGGAGGGAAGCGAGCGGTTAACCCTCTTCTTCCCTCCCAGTTTCACTTGTAGGAACGAAAGGAGACAGATCGTGAAAAAACTGATTAACAAGCCAGAGGATGTGGTAAAAGAAGAACTGGAGGGTGTCGCGCTGGCTCATCCAGATATAGTCAAGGTGCATTTCGAGCCTGACTTCGTCTACCGCGCCGATGCGCCGGTGAAAGGCAAAGTAGTCCTCATCTCCGGCGGGGGCAGCGGCCACGAGCCCATGCACGGCGGCCTGGTGGGCGTGGGCATGCTGGATGCGGCTTGCCCCGGCCAGGTGTTCACCTCGCCGACCCCAGACCAGATGCTGGAAGCCGCCAAAATGGTACATGGCGGCGCGGGTGTGCTGTATCTCGTCAAGAACTACACCGGCGACGTCATGAACTTCGAGATGGCAGCCGATATGGCCCGTGGCGAGGGCATCAAGGCGCTAAACATCCTGATAGACGACGACACGGCTGTGAAAGACAGCCTGTACACCGCAGGCCGGCGCGGCGTGGGCACCACGGTGCTGGCGGAGAAGATCGTCGGCGCGGCAGCGGAAAAGGGCTACGACCTTAAGAACTTGGCCGACCTGTGCCGCAAGGTCAACATCAACGGACGCAGTATGGGCATGGCCCTCACATCCTGCACCGTACCTATGGCTGGCAAACCCACTTTCGATCTGGCCGAGGACGAGATGGAGATCGGTATCGGTATCCACGGTGAGCCCGGCCGCAAGCGCATGAAGATCAAGACTGCCGACGAGACCACCGAGATGCTGGCCCTCTCGATCATCGAGGACCCGGCCTACACCAGAACCATCCGCGAGTGGGACGAGGCCAAGGGCGAATGGGCGGACGTCACGCTGGAGGACCCGCCCTTCAAGGCCGGGGATCAGGTGCTGGCCTTCGTGAACAGCATGGGCGGCACGCCGGACATCGAACTATACATCATCTACCGCAAGCTGTATGGGATCTGCGAGAAGAAGGGCTTGAAGATCGTCCGCAACCTCGTCGGCCGCTACATCACCTCCCTGGAGATGCAGGGCTGTTCCATCACCCTGCTCAAGATGGATGACGAGATGCTCGAACTGTGGGATGCCCCGGTCAAGACCCCTGGTTTGCGCTGGGGGATGTAAGCCAGACGCCCCCGGTTCAGAGTAAAGGCAATGTGCTTCGTTGAACTATTCCCTGCATACTCCAGGTTGAAGTAAAATGCCGGAGGTGGGCAGGGAGAGAAGAAACTCAGTGCCTCGTTGAGTGCCGATTAATGGTGCGGCGAAGGAGATAGCCTACATGTCCATCACAACTGCTGACGTTCTAACCTGCCTTCGCAAGATGGCGGACGTGATTCACGAGAACAAGGAATACCTCACCGATCTAGATGCGGCCATCGGTGACGCCGACCACGGCATCAACATGGATCGTGGGTTCCAGACGATCATGAAGAAACTGCCCAACGTGGCGGATAAAGACGCGGGCACCATCATCAAGACGGCCGGTATGACCCTGGTGTCCAGTGTCGGTGGGGCGGGCGGACCGCTCTACGGCACGGCCTTCATGCAGGCTGGCATGGCCGTGACCGGAAAGTACGAATTGGAGGGCGAAGACCTGTTGGCTGCCCTGGATGCGGCTCTCAAGGGGGTGATCATGCGCGGTAGAGCCAACCTGGGCGACAAGACGATGGTAGATGCGATTACCCCAGCCGTTAATGCTATGCGAGAGACGCTGGAAAACGGTGCCAATACGGCAAAGGCTCTGGAACAAGCGACAGCGGCTGCGGAGAAGGGTATGAAGGACACCATCCCCATGCTGGCCAAGAAGGGGCGAGCCAGTTACCTGGGCGAACGGAGCATCGGCCACCAGGACCCAGGCGCGACTTCCTCGTACCTCCTGATTCGTACTATGGCCGAGATAGCACGAGGGAAAGAGTAAGGTTTGGCAATTCGCCAGGGAGCGCTGTACGCTCCACCAGTTCCAATAGAAAAGGAGAATCAGAAAATGGCAAAGAAATACGCAGCAGCAGTAGACCAGGGTACGACCGGCACCCGATTCATGGTCTTTGACCATGCAGGGCAGACGGTCGCTGCACACTACCTGGAGCATGAGCAGATTTACCCGCAGGCCGGCTGGGTCGAGCACGACCCGATGGAGATCTGGGCCCGCACCCAGGACGTGATCAAGGCCGCCCTGGAGAAGAGCGGCGTTGACGCCAACGACATCGCCTCCATCGGCGTGACCAACCAGCGCGAGACTACCATCGTGTGGGACAAGAACACCGGCAAGCCTTACTACAACGCCATCGTCTGGCAGTGCACCCGCACCAAGGACATCTGCGATGAACTGACCAAGGATGGCGGCCAGGATCGCTTCCGCGCCAAGGTGGGGTTGCCGCTGGCGACCTACTTCTCCGGCCCCAAGATCAAGTGGATCCTGGAGAACGTGGAGGGCGTCCGCAAGGCAGCCAAGAAAGGCGACGCCATCTTCGGCAACATTGACACCTGGGAGATCTGGAACCTGACCGGTGGCCCCAACGGCGGCGCGCACGTGACCGACGTCACCAATGCCAGCCGCACCATGCTGATGGACCTGGAGACGCTGAACTGGGATCAGGAGATCCTGGACACCATGGGCATCCCGCGCCAGATGCTGCCGGAGGTCCGCCCCTCCAGCGATCCCAAGATCTACGGCTACACGCCCAAGGATGGACCGCTGGGCGTCAGTATCCCGGTCTGTGGCGACCTGGGTGACCAGCAAGGTGCACTTGTGGGCCAGACCTGCTTCAGCCCTGGCGAGGCCAAGAACACCTACGGCACCGGCTGCTTCATGCTGCTGAATACCGGCACCAAGCCCGTGCCCAGCAAGAGCGGCCTGCTGACTACGCTAGGCTACAAGTTCGGCGATGCGCCAGCAGTGTATTGTCTGGAGGGCTCCATCGCCATCACCGGCGCACTGGTGCAGTGGTTGCGCGACAACCTGAAGCTCTTCGACTTCTCGAAGCACATCGAGGATTACGCCAAGCAGGTGGAAGACGCTGGCGGCATCTACTTCGTGCCTGCCTTCTCCGGTCTCTTCGCGCCCTACTGGAAGAGCGACGCCCGCGGCGTGATCGTCGGTATGACCCGTTACATCAACAAGTACCACATCTGCCGCGCCGCTCTGGAGGCCTCCGCCTACCAAACCCGCGAGGTGCTGGACGCGATGGAGAAGGACTCCGGCGTGAAACTGGCGGCCCTCAAGGTAGACGGCGGCATGGTCTACAACGAACTGCTCATGCAGTTCCAGTCCGACATCCTGGGCGTGCCCGTCGTGCGCCCGACGGTGGCAGAGACCACCGCGCTGGGTTCCGCTTACGCCTCTGGTCTGGCCGTTGGCTTCTGGAACAACACCGACGAACTGCGCAAGAACTGGGGCATAGACAAGACCTGGGAGCCCAAGATGGACGCCAAGACACGGGCGAGACTGTACAAGGGCTGGCTCAAGGCTGTCGAGAGGACCTTCGACTGGGTGGAGTAAACGCGTACGCCTAAGCGATCCCCGACAATGAACAAAAGGGAAGAGGGAACTGGGAGAGTCTATTTAGACTCCTCAGTTCCCTCTTTACTCAAGGTGGAGTTCCGCTAAGGACGAAGAAAAAAGTGCACATTATCGTTTGCCTCAAACAGATCATCGATCCGGAGATACCTCCTCATATATTTCAGATTGATCCCGTCAAACGGAAACAGATACGCGGGCGACAGGCCCTCGTCATCAGCGATTTCGACGCAATCGCGCTTGAGGTCGCCTTGCAACTGAAGGAGAGAACAGACGGCAAGGTGACCGCCATTACCATCGGCCAGAAGGAAGCAGTGGAGTCCCTGCACACGGCGCTGGCCATGGGCACAGATGAGACCATGCTCATTTCTGACCCGGCTTTTGAGGGCGCCGATTCCTTTGGCAAAGCGCATATCCTGGCCGCCGCGCTGTGTAAGTTAGGTGAGTTTGACATAGTATTGTGTGGCCGGCAGGCCGGGGACGTGGAGTTGGGGCTCGTGGGGCCGTTCCTGGCGGAGAAGATGGGTCTCCCTTGCGTCACCCTGATGGCCAACATCGAGCCCGGGGACGGCAAGGTGCGCCTGAAGCGGCCGATAGAGGGCGGGTATGAGATTCTGGAAGCTCCGCTGCCCTTCCTGGCTACCGTCACGAATGACGAGAGCAACGTGCCCCGCTACGCCTCTGTCCGGGGTATCCGAGCGGCCATGCGAAAGAAAATTCCCGTCTGGTCTGCCGCTGACCTGGGCCTCGACCCGGCTGAGGTTGGACCGGAGACAGCACGAATCGAGATGGAGGAACTGTTCATCCCCAAGCGAGAGATGCGATGCGAGTTCATTGAGGGAGAGTCGGGGCCGGAGAAGGGGAGGCGATTGGCTTTGCGCCTCAAGGAACTGAAACTCATCTGAAGGGTGAAATGATGACGAACATCTTGACATTCTGTTTTGCCTCGGCTGAAGAACTCCCCCGTGCCTCGCTGGAAGTTCTGGCTGCGGGCCGGCGGTTAGGGGATGAACTGAGAAATGGGTGCGTTCAGGCCGCCCTGCTTGGGCCGGACGTCGAGGGGCACGGGGAGACGCTGGTACATCACGGAGCCGATGAGGTCTTCATCATCAGCCATCCCCGCTTGCAGTATTACGAGGCAGATGTTATACTGGAGACGTTGGAGGCGATTGTACAGCAACTCTCTCCCGACGTGGTTCTCTTCCCCCACGACGAGCTAGGCGGGGGGAATGTCGGCCCACGCCTCGCCTACCGGCTGGGAACAGGCATCGTCACCGATTGCGTGGGCTTTGAGGTCAAGGACGACGCAATCCGCTGGCTGCGTCCCGTCTACGGAGGGAAGGCCATGGCCTACATGGTCGCCAACGGCCCGCTGCAACTGGCGACGACGCGCTCGCGCGCCTTTGAACCGCTCGCGCCCGACTCCGCGCGCCAGGGGGCAGTGCATACCCTGGAGGTTGACGTGGATTCCATGTCCTCCCCGGTGTCACTGGTCGAAAGGACGCAGGAGGAGATAGAAGGGATCAGCCTGGACCAGGCCCAGATCATCGTGAGTGGGGGCCGGGGCATGGAGGACAAGGAGGGGTTCTCCGCGTTGGAGCGCCTGGCCGAAATCCTGGGGGCAGCGGTGGGAGGGTCACGGCCGGCTGCCGATTTAGGGTGGGTGCCTCACTCCCGACTCGTCGGCCAGACGGGGAAAATCGTGGCTCCCAATCTATACATCGCCGTGGCGATCTCTGGCGCTCCCCAGCACATGGCGGGAGCCGGGTCGTCCAAGACAATCGTGGCCATCAACAAGGACGAGGACGCCCCTATCTTCAAGGTCGCTCACGTTGGGGTTGTGGGCGAGTGGGAGAATGTCATCCCAGCCCTTACCGTAGCGTGCAAGGAGATATTGGGCAGTTAGAGTCGCTGGGGCCGGTCTCCGACCGTGCCCCCTGGATAGCACCGTCTCAGAAGGGAAAATAGGAGTCGAATAATGAAAAAACTGGAAACACAGGTCGTTGTGATCGGTGGAGGCGCGACCGGGACAGCCGTGCTGCGCGACCTGGCCATGCGAGGTCTGAACGCCATGCTATTCGAGCGGGGCAATCTCTCCGATGGCACGACGGGCAACTTCCACGGCCTGCTGCACAGCGGCGGCCGCTATGCCGTCAAAGATCCAGAGGCAGCGGCGGAGTGCCGTCATGAGACTCAGATCCTGCGCCGCATCGCGCCCCACACGATTGAAGACACCGGCGGGTTCTTCGTCACGCTCGATGATGACGACGAGGCCTTTCTACCTCGTTTCTTGGAGGGCTGTGCCAAGGTGAGTATCCCGACCGAGGTGATCTCCGGCGAGGAGGCCCGCCGTCTGGAGCCAGCCCTCTCGCCCAAGGTACGTCAGGCTGTAATCGTGCCCGACGGCAGCATAGATGGCTGGGGCTTGTGCACCGGCAATGTCGCCTCGGCCAAGGAACACGGCGATGTACGGGTCTTTCTGTATACCCCGGTGACGGTCCTCCTGCGCAAGGGCGACCGGATCGTCGGCGTCAAAGCGGTAGACCAGACCAGCGGCGAAGAGTACCTTGTCCACGCCGACTACGTGGTCAGCGCCAGCGGCCCCTGGGCCGCCAAAGTCGCCGCTCTAGGCAACATCAAGATCGGGATGAGCCTCAGTAAAGGCACCATGGTCGCCCTGGACAGCCGCCCCGTGAAGCGGGCCATCAATCGCTGCCGCTACCCAACGGATGGCGACATCATTGTCCCCGTGGGTACGACCATCGTGCTGGGCACCACCTCGGTAGACATCGATGACCCCGACAACTTCGTCATCGAGGAATGGGAGGTGGACAAGATGCTGGATGAATGCATCCAGATGGTGCCCATGATCGAGGACATGCATGTGCAGCGAAATTTCGCCAGCATCCGTCCATTGTACCAGTCTCCTATAGAGGGTAAGAAAGAGGAGAAAGTAACGGGGATAGAGGTCAGCCGGGTATTCTACGTTCTTGACCACGAGGAACTGGACAGCGTGAGCGGTCTCATTACCATCACCGGCGGCAAATTGACCTCCTCTCGCTTGATGGGTGAGAAGACGGTTGACATAGTCTGCGCCAAGATGGGGGTTGATGTGCCCTGCCGTACCCATCTGGAGCCATTGCCCACGGGAGGGTGATGTCGCCTGGAGTGCCTTTGACATGTGACTGGTCGCAGAAGCACGAAAGGCTTACGCCGTAGAGCTGGTTAAATCGGGTCTACGTGGAAACGCGGGGTAAATGTGCTCAAAGGGGATGTGCCATCCCCGTCTGTGGGGGCCGAGACACAGCCTGTCCACCAGATGTGGGACGTGGGCGGCACGCCCGCTTGTAGCACCCCACGAATCCGCGTAGAGCCGTTAAATCTTCTGTTGCTGACCAAGTCTTTGCATCGGCGCAGAAGGCCGCTCACCCTCCATTTGACGGCCATCTGCGCCGATGTTCGCTTTCAAAGCCGGCAGCCGTCACCTTTTGACTAAACCCGCTTTCACGGAACCAGGATGGATCTATGGCCAAAAGCAAGAAACGACGGAAAAAAAAGCCACCTTCAAACCAGAGCCAACAAGTCACGCCACGTACTCAGGATCAGGAAGAGCGACCTGGCAAGTTCGACTGGATTCCACTCTGGGGCTGGATACTGATTTTCCTGGTGCCTTTGATCATCAGCGAGCTCATGTTCTACGCGGCGAGCCGCAGGGTCAGCATGATCCTCTTCCCGATGGCCTGGATCGGATTCTGGGTCGCGATAATGCACCGATCCGGATGGTCGATCCTGAAAAAGCGCAACGATGAGGATGCATAATCGGGTCTGCTCAGATTTGCGGGATAGATGAGCTAAAATATGCTCGAAGGAGACGCGCCGTCCCCACATGCGGTGTCGAGATGATGCACCACCCCTGGATGTGGGACGCGGACGACATGTTCGCTTTGAGCATCCCACTAATTTGAAGAGAGCCATATAATCTCGCTGGCAAACGGGCCAGGTGAGTAGAGGGTTCCTGTGAGTGAGCGCCTACATCGGCCCCTGAAAAAAGAGAGCGTCGAGGAAGAGCCGGCCCCGCCGGAGGCCTTGCCGGAGTCGGTGCCTGGTGGGGAAGGGAAGCGAGAACGGCCTTCGCCTCTGGAGATGTTGTTCCGTGAGGCCGAGGTCATCGCCAGAAATCTCAGGGAGAGCGGCACGCGCCGCTGATTGGCATGGGCCAACTTCTCCGCTGTCTGGAAGCACACACTGAAGCGGGGCGCAGCCAGTTCCGCGAGGGCTTTGCTGACTTCGCCCGCCTTCACGACCTGGTTGACTGGGAGGGATGGTTTAGCCCCTACGGCGAGGAGACGTACAGCGCGGTGTTGGATCACATCGCCCCCGACGACGTGGTGCTGGAGATCGGGGCCGGCGACCTGCGCCTGGCGCTGCGGATGGCGGAACAGGCCCGGCGGGTATACGCGCTGGAGGTCAACCCGTTGGTGGTCGGCCCGGCGCTGGAGATCATCGGCCTGCGTTTGCCGCGCAATCTGTACGTGGTGTGTGCCAACGCCTTCGACTTTCCCATCCCTCCTGGGGTCACGGTTGCCGTGCTCCTGATGCGCCATTGCCAGCACTTCGGCGAGTACTTCGACCGGCTACAGGCGGCAGATTGCCAGCGATTGATCACCAATGCCCGCTGGAGAAGTGGGGTTGAGGTAGTGGATCTGACCGCTTCCCGCCTCCCCTTTGACCAGGTGCATGAGGGATGGTACGCCTGTCGCTGTGGGGCGATAGGCTATGTGGGCCGGGGGGAGCGCCCCCACGCTCCTTCAGTCGAGGTGAGCGATTGCCCAGCGTGTCAGAATGGGAGAACAAGATGAAACTCAAAGGGAAGCGTGTCGCCGTTTTGGTTGGCCCTGCCTACGAGGACCTGGAGTTCTGGGTGCCGCTGATGCGTATGCAGGAGGAGGGCGCAGAGGTCACCGTAGTGGGCCTCAAGGCTGGCGAGACTTACGCGAGCAAGTCCGGCGGGCTGACGGCCACGGCGGACGCGGGCGCGGACGACGTGAGCCCTCAAGACTTCGACGCAGTGCTCATCCCTGGCGGGTGGGCACCGGACAAATTGCGTCGCCACCAGGCGGTGCTGTCCCTGGTGCGTGGAATGCACGAGCAAGGCAAGATCGTGGGCTCCATCTGTCACGCCGGATTGGTGCTCATCTCGGCGGATATCGTGCGCGGGCGCCGGGCCACCGGGTCGTTGGGCATCAAGGACGACCTGGTAAACGCCGGAGCGACGTGGGTGGACGAGCCCGCGTTTCGCGATGGCAACGTAGTCTGGGGGCGGGTGGTGGCCGACATCCCGGCCTACTGCCGCGAACTCGTGGCTGCCATCAGTTAGACTTCCGGGGGAAAGTTTCACTGCAATCACTGCTGAGGAGGTCAGATTGGTCGGCATCGTAGTCGTAGCACACAGCAAGGAACTGGCCCAAGGCGTCTGCGCGGTAGCCAGTCAGATGAGCGCGCAGAGCGATTTGCCCATCGCCGCGGCCGGCGGCCTTGAAGATGGAGGGCTGGGCACAAGTTTCGAGAAAATCCAGCAGGCCACGGACACTGTGTACAGTGATGACGGAGTCCTGATTTTAATGGACCTGGGCAGCGCGGTGATGACCACCCAGATGGTGCTGGAAATGCTCCCCCCGGAGCGTCAGACGCACATTCGGTTGAGCAATGCCCCTCTGGTAGAAGGCGCTATCGCCGCGGCCGTGTCTGCCTCCCTGGGCGACGACCTGGACCAGGTCCAGTGCGCCGCCGAGACCGCTCTGGAGATGCCCAAAATTCCCCGGGAAGCGCCACTCGCGCCCCCGGCGGAGGCTCCACCCGCTCCCACAGGTCCCTCACGGAGCGTCGAGTTGGTCGTTCCCAACCCCATCGGGCTGCACGCCCGCCCCGCTGCCCTTTTCGTGCAGACCGCCTCCCAATTTGACTCGCAGATCACCGTGCAGAATGTGACGCAGAACCGCCAGCCAGTGGACGCCAAGAGTATGATGCAGGTAGCCAGCCAGGGTACCGCACGCCAGGGCGAGCGCGTCCGCATCATGGCCCAAGGCGAGGACGCCGACGAGGCCATCGCTGCCCTGGGCGCATTGGTGGAGGCCGGTTTCGGCGAGATGGAGGAAGGGAAAGAAAAAAAGGAGATCCCCATTCCCCCCCGACCTTCTGCGCCACGGCCGGCCCCGACGCTGGCCGTCCCTCAGGGCCCGCCGCCCCCCCGCTTGCAAGGGATCGGCGCCTCCGAAGGATGCGCAATCGCCCCCGCCTTCATCTACCGGCAACCTGACCTGCACATAGAACGACGCACGGTGGACAACCCCCAGGCCGAGATAGACCGCTTCCGGCAGGCGCTGGACGTCGCCCGCCGCCAACTCAGCGAGGTACAGCAACAAGTGGCTGCCACCGCCGACGAGCAGACCGGGCGCATCTTCGAGTTCCACCGCATGATGCTGGAGGACAATGAACTGCTCGGTGCCGTCAAGGACGAAATCACCGCCGAGCATTGCAACGCCGAGGTCGCCGTGAGCGACGTCATTGGCCAGTGGGTACGCCGCTTTGAGAGCCTGGACGACGAGCTAATGCGCGCGCGGGCCGCCGATGTGCAGGATGTGGGCGAACGGGTGCTGCGTGTCCTGCTGGGGGTCGAGGAAGAACGCTCCCTGAGCGCCCTCCCTGAGCCGGTGATCGTGGTGACCCGAGACCTGACCCCCTCGGACACGGCGCGGCTGGATCGGGAGCAGGTGCGGGGCCTCTGCACGGCTGTAGGAGGGGCGACCTCGCACGTCGCCATCCTGGCGCGGATGTGGAACCTGCCGGCGGTGGTGGGGCTGGGAGAGACGTTGCTGCAGGTGGCGGATGGGACGCTCATGGCCATAGATGGCGAGGCGGGAGTGGTGGAGGTCGAACCATTACCCGAGGTGGTGCAGGCCTACCAGGAACGGGAAGCGCGGCGCGCTGCCCTGCAAGCCGAGGCGTTGCGCCAGATCGAAAAGCCAGCCGTCACGCAGGATGGGCAGCGGGTCGAGGTGGTGGCCAACGTCGGCGACGTGGCGTCGGCGCGGGAGGCGCTGGAGCAGGGGGCGGAGGGGATCGGCCTGCTGCGCACCGAGTTCCTCTACCTGGATCGAGCCATCCTCCCCGACGAGGAGGAGCAGGCAAGAGTCTATCGGGCCATCGCCGAGGTGATGGGCCAGCACCCGGTCATCATCCGCACGCTGGACGTGGGAGGCGACAAGCCACTTCCTTCCATTCCCCGCCCGGAGGAGGCCAACCCCGCTCTGGGGATACGGGCCATTCGCCTCTCCCGGATACACCCGGACCTGCTGCGCGTTCAGTTGCGGGCGATCCTGCGGGCCGGGGTTGGGCACAACCTAAAGGTAATGTTCCCTCTGATCGTCACGCTGGAGGAGGTTCGCTGGGCGAAGGTCATGCTGCGCCAGGTGCAGGAGGAACTGGCGGCGGAAGGGATAAAGCACGCCCAAGAGATCGAGGCGGGGATTATGGTGGAGACTCCGGCGGCGGCGTTGGTGGCCGACGTTCTCGCGCCGGAGGTGGACTTTTTCAGCATCGGGAGCAACGACCTGACCCAGTACACCCTGGCCTGTGACCGGGGCAACGAACGGCTGGGGGATTTATACCGTCCATTGGATCCGGCCGTGTTGCGTTTGATCGCCCGGGTGATTGATGCCGCTCACGCGGTCGGAAAATGGGTGGGTCTGTGTGGTGAACTGGCTGGACAGCGGATGGCAATCCCGGTGCTTTTGGGGCTGGGGCTGGACGAGTTCAGTATGACCCCATGCGCCGTCCCGGCCGCCAAGCAACTAATCCGCTCCCTGAGTATGGCCGAAGCCCGGCAGATCGCGGATCACGTACTCTCGCTTTCGACGGCCTCGGGGGTCAAAGAGCATCTCACCTCTGTACTTGAGCATTTGGAGTGACCGATCCAGAAATGGCCCACTCCCACGCCTCGATCAAGCGCTCCGGCCGGTGGTGCCACTCGTCCCGCGTATACTCCCTGGCGTAGATCGCCTCCAATGTCTCCGTCAGCAGCCGATTGGCCGGCGTCGGCACACCCACGCGCTCCCCGTAGCGCACGACCGCGCCGTTCAGGTAGGCCACTTCGGATACTTCCCGTCCCCGCGCCAGCCCGTGCTGCAACGAGGGCATCCGGCCCTTGCGCCCGCTTCCCACCAACCGGGGCATCAACGGTGACAGCAACGGCGCAGGCAGGTTACACAACACCCACATCAGCAGGCGCACCGGATAGCCAGGCAGATTCACCAGCCGCACTTCCAGCGCACGCGTCACCGCCATCAACTCCCGCATCGCGGCGATCTCCAACCGGAGAAGCCCGATGTGGGCATAGACCTCCCCCGGCGGCATGTCGAGAATGGCGGGGATGGTGTTACCCAGTATGTTGAGCGGCAGTTTGGACCACTTGACCGCTTGATAGTTCCGGTACGAGCGTATCCGCAGGCCGGCCTCTTGGAATACTGTTACCACGTGCTCAATCCCCGTTCCCGACGCCGCCGGCGCTAATGCAAATCCGCCCTTTTCCTTCACCAAACGCACGACGCCCGGTTCCGGCACGCTCACCGGCTGGGTCAGTGCTGCGACGATCACCCGCTCAGCGCCAAAGGCCTGGACGAGCAGTTCCTCGCTGCCGACGCCATTTTGAAGGACGAGGAAGCGCACCCTTTGCAGGCTCCCCAAGCCAGCCTCCTGCATCTCCCGGACGGCAGTGGCCGTGTCGTAGGTCTTCACCGCGAGCAGCGCCAGGTCGAAGGGTCCCTGAGCAGCCGCCTCGGCCACGCTGGGGGCGGCGCTCAACCCCTGCTGTACCAGGTGCTCTTGCTGAGGCTCGATCAGCCGCAGCCCCCGCGTCCGCACGGCCTCGACCAGCCACGGCCGTCCCACCAGCGCGACCTCATTGCCCGCCAGGGCCAACCGCGCCCCGATGAATCCGCCGACGGCTCCCCCTCCCACCACAATAACTCGCATCATAGGCCCTTTCAACAAAGAAGATTAGATAGATTTTAGCACGGGACGGCACGGACCGCGAATCGCCTCTCGAGACTCGCTCGCTTGCCTCTTGCAGCCTTCCATGTACAATTGCCTCACCTGTACCGACGGCTCCCACGTTCTCACCATCCTGGCTCCCGACCTGGTCCGCGTCTGCTTCCATTGCCAGAGAGAAGGAACTCTTGACCGCCATCAAAGTCCAGCAACTGACCAAGACCTTCGTCACGCGGGAGAAGCAGCCGGGGCTGCGAGGGAGCATCCGCGCCTTCCTGCGCCCCGTCCGCCGGGAGACGCACGCGGTGAAATCCATCACCTTCGGAGTGGAGGAGGGGGAACGGGTGGCCTTCATCGGTCCCAACGGCGCGGGGAAGTCTACCACCATCAAGATGCTGGTCGGCATCCTCTACCCCACCTCCGGCCAGGCACAGGTGCTGGGGAAGACGCCGTGGCGGGAGCGGAAGCGGCTGGCCTACGAGATCGGCACCGTCTTCGGCCAGAAGTCCCAACTCTGGTACCACCTGCCCCCGGCGGACTCCTTCGACCTGCTGGCCCGCATCTACGAACTGGACGGGGTGGCCTACCGCCAGCGGCTGGCCCATCTGGTGGAGTTGTTCGAGGTCGGCGATTATCTGCAGGTACCGGTGCGGAAACTGTCGCTGGGGGAGCGCATGCGCTGCGAGATCGCCGCCTCGCTCCTCCATCGTCCGCGCATCCTCTTCCTGGATGAGCCGACCATCGGCCTGGACGTGGTGGTCAAGCAGCGCATCCGCGACCTGATCCTAGAACTCAACCAGCAGGAGGGGGTCACCATCTTCCTCACCTCTCACGACGCGGTGGAATTTTTCCCCGGCGTGGTGCGGGTGCTGCTCTACACCCTCATCCCGGCCGCCTTTGTCGGCTCCATCCCGGCAGGGCTGCTAAGCGATTTCGATTGGGTACGGCTGGCGGCGTTGGTGGCCTTCACCGCCGGGATCGCGCTGGCGGCGTGGTGGGTCTTCCGGTGGGGCCTGCGGCGCTACGAGTCGGGCAACCTGGTGACGGTGCGGGGGTGATGTAAACCCCCTCGTGGTGGCAAAAGCAGAGCGACGGGCAGCGTTCGTTTGTGCGAGGGGTGCCAGCGGGGTATAATTTGGACGCGCCACAATTCCACATATTCGGTGTAGACGCCATTTTAAGTGCAAGAGAGGACAATCATGGCGAAGGTCAGCAATACCGGCAACCGGGCAACGAAGTGGATGCGCTGGATCGCCCGCGGAACAGGCTCATTAGTAGCGGCGTTTTGGCTGTTCATGGGCATCGCCTACGACGTAGTTGAATCCCGCCCGTGGACGCTGGAGGATACGATAATGGCAGGGTTGGTCATCACTTCCGTGCTGGGCGTCCTCATCGCCTGGTGGCGGGAAGGGATCGGCGGGACAATATTGGTAATCTGCGCCGTCGCGCATAGTACGTTCGCATACATTGTCGCTGGTCACAACAAGGGCCTTGCTATGCTGATATCGGGCGGACCCTTCTTGTTGATTGGCATCCTGTTTCTCGCCAGCGGGTGGAGATCAAGGAAGGCGGGAATTCCTGAGGGCGGCGGCTAATCGGCGGGGCGGGCGGTCGCCCCACCGCCACCACGGAACCGGATGAAGGGCGGCGCTGTCACTGCCGAACAAAGGGCGAGGCCGTTCATCGCAAGGCAAGCCGGCCGTCCCGCGCTTTTTGCCTACCGGCACCGGTCGTGGTGGGGAAAGCGGAGCGGCGGGTGTTGTTGTTTGTGCAAGCGCCGCTGTTGGGTATAATAGGGGCGGGCTGTCGTTTCCGTATAAGCAGCTAGGTGGAAAAACGTCCATATAGTCAGTGTTGGGCGGCGCGTCGACAATTGGGGGTATTTCTCAGCAGGTCATCGGAAGATGGATATGAATGTGGGTAAATTCGTTGATAAATGGCTGGAATCAGAGTTGAAAGAGACAGTGTCGTTTCAAACCTTCTTTGATGACTTGTGTCGATTGGTTGGCCATCCAACTCCGGCTGAGATTGACCCCACTGGTAGACACTTTACATACGAGAAGTACGTGACCAAAACCCGTGGGGAAAAAGGGTTTGCGGATGCGTGGTACAAGGGGCATTTTGCCTGGGAGCATAAAGGCAAGCATAAGGATTTGAACGAGGCCTATCAACAGTTACTACAGTACAGAGAGGATCTAGAAAACCCCCCATTGCTAGTGGTAAGCGACTTTGAACGCATTATCATTCACACGAATTTCACCAATACCCCGAAGACAACATACGAAGTGCATTTGGACGAGCTTCCACGCAAACTGGACATCCTTGAAGCTTTGTTCTTCCAGTACGACTTACTTAAGCCTAGCAGTCAGTCTGAATTAGAAGCGCCGGTTTCCAAAAGAGTCAGACCTCAACTGTCGTTACGCTTTGATGTGTTGGAGTTACCTAGAGTGTATTCAAGCTATGGCTTGGTATATGCAGGCGGCGGGGGAGCTTGCCCTCCAGTGGAAGGATATGCTAGCTTAGGCGTGGTTCTAGTCAACACAAGTCGGGGACGATCTGCCAAGTCAATCAAGGCAGAACTTGACATTCAGCTACTTCGCTCTACCAACTCCGAATGTCGTAGAAGCTTTTATGTCCCTACTACTGGCTGGCGTTGGAGCGACGCAGGTAAGTCTGCCAAGCATTTCCGTTTCGATGGCAGCTTGGATGATGTGTGTCTACATGAGGATGAGTTGCCTTTGGGCAAAGTTGAATTTAGACTTGAATTGCCCAAAGAAGCTGTAAACCTCCAAGGCTTGATACATGAATCTGATGACCCACAAACTCGAATGCTCTTGAAGCTTCAGTTTGACAACCCAATGCAGTTTTCACAAATGCCAATCTTGCACGAGCGGCTGCTTAGCTTATACAGCGGCAATCCAGCGGAGGATTTCTACAAAATGGAATACAAGGTTGGCGCAGAGGGCTTTGAACAGTGTAGCCACGAGGCATCAGTATCAATAACTTGGTCAAGGTATAGACCGGCCTTTGGAGTAAAGGCAGTAGGAATTTAGTACCAACTCAGCCTGACTCTGGCGAAAAGCCACTGGGGCTTTGCCGCAAATGCCCCCTGAGTCTGTCGAAGAAGGGCCAACCCGAAGATCCGAAGGAGAATCCGTATGCCAGACCTATTCGAGCCCGACGTGGAACTGCGCTGGCGAGGCAAGCAGACCAAAGTAAAGACGGTCAGCCTGCCTTTCCAGACGGTGGAGCGCATTGACCTGGGTGGGTCAGATTGGCAATCTGACCTACAGGGCTGGACCAACCGGCTCATCTGGGGCGACAACAAGAACGTGATGGCCTCGCTGCTGGACGAGTTCGAGGGGCAGATTGACCTGATCTACATTGACCCGCCCTTTGCCACCGGCGCCAACTTCACAGCCAGGGTGGAGGTGGGCGAGGCAGGCGACAAGGCGGAGAAGGCCGCGTCCATCATCGAGCAGAAAGCCTACAACGACACCTGGGGCCGGGGCAGGGCCTCGTACCTGCAGATGATGTACGAGCGGCTGGCGCTGATGTACCGGCTGTTGAGCGGCACGGGCTCAATCTATGTGCACCTGGACTACCGGATGGATAGCTACATCCGGTTGATTATGGATGACATCTTTGGGGATGAGAATCTCAGAAACGAGATTATCTGGTGCTATCGGGGTGGCGGAGCTTCCAAGAACGACTTTGCACAGAAACACGACACGATTCTGCGGTATAGCAAGGGAGACACAGCAACGTTCAATCTTGATGATGTTAGAATCCCGTATTCCGAAGATTCACTGGAAAGACTCCGGTACGAAGCAAGAGTTTTCCGGGCGAACAAAACTTATGAGGGTTACAGACCAGATCCGAGAGGCAAGCAGCCTGAAGATTGGTGGGTTATGCAGCCCATCATGCCGTCCGCAAAGGAAAGAGTAGGCTTCCCCACCCAAAAACCCGAAGCCCTCCTTGAACGTATTATCCGCGCTTCATCCAACCCCGGTGACCTGGTGGCCGACTTTTTCTGCGGCAGCGGCACCACGCTGGCGGTGGCGGAGAAACTCGGCCGGCGCTGGATCGGTTCGGACCTGGGCAAGTTTGCCATCCACACAACTCGCAAGCGGCTGATAGGCATCGCCGCCTCCAAAGCCCTGAGCCAGACTTCCGAAGTCTCCCAGACTTCGGAAGTCTATGGGTTGCCACCCCACCCCTTCGTCATCCAGAACCTCTCCGAGTACAAGACCTACCAGTTCGCCGACACCGAGGAGGAGAACCGGGAAAAGTACTTTGAGTTCATCCTGGAACTCTACCGCGCCGAGCCTGAGCCGGGCCACGATCTTCTGCACGGCAAAAAGGGCGGGCGCTATATCCACATCGGCGAACTGGACAGCGAGATGACCATCGAAGCCGTCCGCCGGGCCGTGGCGGAACTCAAAGCGCTGAACGCGGACAAACTGGACGTGCTGGCCTGGGAGTTTTCGATGAATATGGACCTGGACATTGAGACGCTCCAGCAACGAGAGGGCGTGGACGTGAAACTCATCCGCATCCCCCGCGAGGCGCTGCAGGTCAAAGACCCCCGCAAGGAGAACATCCACTTCTACGAGATGCCTCGCCTGGACGTGGCGGTCGAGCGGCGCGACGGGCAGGCCGTGCTGCGCATCACCGACTTTAACGTCTACAACCTGGAGGACTTTTCCGAGGACGTGATCGAGGTGCTGCAAAGTTACAGCGACCTGATCGACTACTGGGCGGTGGACTACGCCTACGACGGGCAGCACTTTGTCTCCCGCTGGCAGACCTATCGCACCCGCAAGGATCGCAGCCTGGAACTGGAGTTTGCTCTGAAGACCTCCGAGGTCTGAGAGACCTCGGAGGTCTGGGTGGTCAAGGTAGTGGACATTTTCGGCAATGATACCAACAAACTTGTGGAGGTAGAGAGCAAATGAAACGATATCGCAGGGGCAAATCCGGATCTATTGAAAAGGGTGCAGTTGCCCTTATTTACCACAGCGAATTTGTTAAAATCATCCTGAGTTTTCTTGTCAATTTTTCACAAATAGGCAAAGAATCTTCACTGCCTACTAATTTCCTTGGCGAAAATCGGGCCTGGTAAATGAGAGCGATTGCACCC
>DAOUEC010000074.1:0-1675 GCA_034430655.1 Anaerolineae bacterium | reverse complement strand
ATGGAAGCGGGATAATGCTCAAGCAATGCTGGCCGCTCTTGGTGAGTTACACAGTGGCCGTTTCCAATGGGCCTGGCAGCAGGTCTACCGCCCCGTTGCCCAAAGTCCCCCAAAGTTTTGAACTATACCCGAGGCAATTCGCCCTATTGACAAATCCCCTCCTTTCCGCTATAATAGTAATACGTGTTACTGACCTGTGTTACTAAATCGTGTTACTTTGCGAAAGGGGTAACCAGTGTCCAGGCCCCGTCCCACTCAGCGTCAGATCGCTGAAGAGGCTGGCGTCTCCCGCACAACCGTGTCTCTCGTGCTGAACGACGTGCCAGGTGTGCATATCAGCCCCGAGACACGCCAGCGTATCCTCGAGGTGGCCCAGCGTCTGAACTATTACCCCGATGCCGCTGCCCGCACCCTCGTCAGCGGCCGCACCCAAACCATCGGCTTTGTCCTCTGCCAGAGTCCCAACCGCGTCTTCGCCGACGCATTCCTGCCCGATGTGCTGCGCGGCGTGGGCGATGCTGTGCAGGAGAATGGCTTGCGCGTGCTGATCCATTCTGTGGAGGACGTAACAGCACCCGAGGCCTACATAGGCCTGGTGCGCGAAAAGCACACCGACGGTATCATCCTCTCCGGCCCCCGTTCGGACGACGAACAACTTCCACGCTTGAAGGCCGAGGGCTTCCCAATGGTGCTCCTGGGGCAGTTGCCCGGCTCAGGCATCCCTTTCGTGGACGTGGACAACGTAGGATCAGCCAGGCAGGCGGTGAAGCACCTGATTGGATTGGGACATCGGCGCATAGGGATGATCACCAACGCCCCGCTGGCGTACACTGCCGCCCGCGATCGTCTGGCCGGCTACCGGCAGGCATTGGAGGAGGCCGGCATCGCCTTCGACGAAGGATTGGTGCGCTACGGTGACTTCCGCGAGGAGAGCGGTCGCGTAGGGATGGGCGAACTTCTCGACCTGCCCGAACATCCCACCGCCGTCTTCATCGCCAGCGACATGGTGGCCTTCGGCGCGCTAGTAGCCATCAAGGAGTGGGGTCTGACCATTCCCGGCGACATCGCGCTGGTCGGGTTTGACGATGTGCAACTGGCGCACTACGTGGACCCGCCGCTGACAACGGTGCGGTTGCCAGCCTATGAACTGGGCTATGGGGCCGCGATGTTTTTAACCCAACTGATCAGCGGCGAGCCAGTCAAGGAGCAAGGGATACTCCTGCAGACCGAACTCGTCGTGCGGCAGTCGTGCGGGGCTCACGTGAGTTCCCGCCCGTAGGACGATAATTCGCTAGAAGGAGGTGATGTGCAGGGAACCTTGATGTGCTGTTCGCGGAGAGTAGCGCACTCTCCACCGTCTGACAAGTGTCTGACAATCTACGATAACTAAAGGAGGAAAGAGAAATGTCTAAGCGTATATGGTGGATTCTGTTATCAGTGCTGGTGGTGGGCGCCATGCTCCTGGCAGCGTGTGGCCCCAAGGCCACGCCCGTCCCCACCAAAGCACCTACGGAAGTGGCTCCTCCCCCCGAAGGAGAGGGGAAGGAATTCGAGGGCGAGACGGTGAACGTCCTCGGCGTGTGGGGCGGCAGCGAACTGGAGAGCTTCTACGCCATGGTCGCCCCCTGGGAGGAGCGCACCGGTGCCAAAGTGGAATTTGAGGGCACCCGTGATC
>DAOUEC010000073.1:0-2501 GCA_034430655.1 Anaerolineae bacterium | reverse complement strand
GAACCCGGTCACTTGAGATAGGACCCCCTGGACGCCCGCCAACGCGGTTTGCAGTTCCTGCGTCCGAGCCGCCTGCTGGGCCAGTTGGCGTTCCTGCCCCTGTATTCGTTCCTGCAGCGCGGCGATCGTGGCCTTGTCCTTGCGGCGCTCCTCATCCAGCCACTTGAGCGTCTGCATCGCCTGGGTCATATCTATCTCCTGGGTCACATTCGTCGCCATCATCACACCCCCTGGGTGAGTTTAGTGGTGCTGATTATAACATCATTCCCCCCCACAGGCAACGGTTGACAGGCTGCGGCGGGCCGCTATAATGCGCCTATCACCTTCCAGGTCAGGAGCCGGAGAATGCACATCGGTATTGACGCCCGTATTGTCCACTATGCCCGGGGCGGAATCCGTAACTACGTGCTGCACCTGCTCGGGGCGCTGGCCGCCCTCGACGCAGACACAGACTACTATGTCCTGCACAGCCGCAAGGACCATAACCCCCCGTTGCCAGGACCGAACTTCCATCCCGTCGCCTGCTGGACCCCTTCGCATCACCGGCTGGAGCGGTGGGCGCTGGGGGTAGAGGTGGCGCGACTGGGACTCGACCTGCTGCACAGCCCCGATTTCATCCCGCCTGCCGGAGGGGTAAGCCGGTCAGTGATCACCGTCCACGACCTGAATTTCCTCTATTATCCGCAGTTCCTCACTTCCGAAAGCCACCGCTACTACAACCGGCAGATCGAGTGGGCGGTACGTCGCGCCGATCACATCCTGGCCGATTCCGACGCCACCAAATCCGACTTGACCTCGCTGCTGGACGTGCCGTCCGAGAAGGTCACGACCGTGCACCTGGCCGCTGACCCGGCCTTCCGCCCATTGCCAGAAGCAGAAGCCGGGCAGGTCGCTGCGCGATACGGCCTGGAGCCGGGTTTCCTGCTCTTCGTCGGGACGCTGGAGCCACGCAAGAACCTGCCGAGCCTGCTGCAGGCCTATCGCCTGCTGCTCGACGCGGAGGTGACGGCCGCGCCACTGGTGCTGGTCGGTGGCAAAGGGTGGCTGTATGACGAGGTCTTCGAGCACATCGAGGTGCTACACCTGACCGGGCGAGTGCGCTTCCTCCACGATGTGCCGGATGCCGACATGCCGGGGCTGTACAACGCCGCCGGTGTGTTGGCGACGCCATCGTTTTACGAGGGGTTCGGGCTGCCGGCGTTGGAGGCGATGGCCTGTGGCACGCCGGTCGTCGTCGCCGGGCGAGCCTCGCTGCCGGAGGTGGTGGGGGAGGCGGGGTTGCTGGTGAACCCGGACGCTCCAGACGACATCGCCCGGGCGCTGGCCCGCGTGCTGACGGAGGAGCCACTGCGAGCGCGGATGCGCGAATTGGGGCTGGCGCAGGCGGCACGCTTCACCTGGGAGGAGACCGCCCGCAAGACTCTGGCTATCTACCGGAGGGTGCTGGAGCGGAAGCTGGAACGCCTCGTTCGGTGCGATCCAGGATGTTGACACATGGAGTAGGAATCTCATGCTTCATCTGTAGGTATCTCAAATTGTTGACCGCGTTCAAGCGTGTACCGGATGAAGTCCAGCGTTTCGTTCAAATTGTCCAATTGCGCGTCGTGTCGCCACGCCAAGGCTCGTTCAATTAACGCTGCCCACCGCTCACCAAGGGCTTCCTGCGCCCACCGTGATGCGACCGGTTTCGAGACGACGGTGCCATATTGTAGTGTGTAGAGCGCCCGACACATCGTGAGGATGGCGTAGGCTTGATACTCGCTACTGTGCAACCGAGCGGGATCATGGAGCTGCGGCGCCCACCACTCACGTAATATCCCCAGCGCAGCCCGCCGTAAGTCGTTTGGTTGGACCGGGTCAATTAAGGCTTGTGAGGCTGGTCCCGCCACCACGACCCCCTGTTCTCGCATGATATGGCGTTGAATAACCCAGTCACTCCCGTGCCCATCCACGCCAAAACTCCCGTCCACACTTAGCGCAGGATGCCGTGCATGGGCCGGATCGTAGCGACGGAGTGCGTGCTGCGGAATGTAGGAGCCTTCTAACCTCTTCGCCCACTTCGAGCCGCTGGCAGCAATGCGAACATGCAGCGCTTCCAAAGCCGAAAGCATCTCGTCTGGAAGCTCACCGGCGGTGACAACGACAAAATCAATATTGCTGCGTTGGGGGTCGAAATCACCGCTTGCAAGTGAGCCACCAAGATACATGCCGGTAAATTCATTCCTTAAAATGGTCTGCACGCTCGATAGCAACCTGTGGAGCACGGCATTGACGTCGGGGTAAGGCGTAGGATGAGGAACGTGGGCTGACATTGAGCATGATCCTTCAACACGAACAGTTTCCTTACTACCAGACTACCCGATTACCAGACTCAGTAGATCCAAAATTGCTCCATAGCGTATCAACTGGCCTGTGAACTACACAGGTTTGCCAAATCCTTGTAAGATTGTGTTTGCAAGAAAACAACACAAGGAGGCAAACCTGTGGCTAACAATCATACA
>DAOUEC010000072.1:0-6243 GCA_034430655.1 Anaerolineae bacterium | reverse complement strand
ATGCCATCTCCGACGTCGTCTTCCAGGGCACGCACCAGAACCTGTACAGCATGGTGCCGGCCGGGATGTTCGGTCACGTTGACGCCTTCCCCGATCGGGACCTGGAGCAGGCCAAAGCACTCCTGGCAGAGGCCGGCTTCGACGAGAGCAACCCGCTGGTGATGGACTTCTGGTGGACGCCCGACCACTATGGGCCGACCGAGGGTGACGTGGCGTCAGTGATCAAGCAGGCGTTTGAAGAGACCGGCGTGATCCAGGTCAACCTGCAATCCGCCGAGTGGGCCACCTACACCGACTACTTCGGCCCCGGCACGATGCCCACCTTCCTGCTGGGCTGGTACCCCGACTACCTGGACCCCGACAACTACACCTCCGCCTTCGCCGAGTGCGGTACCTCGGACGACCTGGGCATCTTCTACTGCAACGACCAGATGGACGATCTGTTGCACGGAGCACGGCTCTCCACCGACATGGATGAGCGAGCAGAACTGTACAAGCAGGTACAGGAACTGTGGACCACTGAGGCTCCGACCATCCCCTTTACCCAGGGGCTGCTGCTCGTCGTGACGCAGAAGAACGTCTCAGGCGTCACGCTGGACCCGACCCTGTTCCTGCACTACTTCACCATCTCAAAGTAGATGCAGGGTCCAGTTGACCGGTAACAATTGGCGGAGGGGTTTTGATCGGCTATCCGCCGTCAAAACCCCTCCCCTCTACTGAGGTACAGGAGCGATGAGTTCACTGCGAGCCTACATCATCACCCGGGTTCTACTCACGATCCCTATGGTGCTTATCCTACTTATCTTTGTCTTTGTCCTCCTGCGGGTCATGCCAGGTGATCCTATCAAGGCCACGATGCGGCCCGGCGTACCACAGGAATACCTGGACCAGATCCGGCACGCCCAGGGACTCGACCGGCCCATGGTAATCAACTTGCGTGGGAGTTGGGCCACAGTGGTGGAGCCAGCGGTCGTACTATGCACCGAGCACGACACCACCACTCCTCCGGTGATGTTGGCCCTGGAGGGGGAGCGTCTGCCCATTACCGACCGCTTCACCGAAGGAGAAGAGGATTGGCTGCGCGTTTCCATTGACAAAGGCGCGCAGGTCTGGGTGGATGAGGAGAAACTAACCTGGCTGCGGCGGGTAGAATTTCACTTCACGCCACTTGAAGGAGCCGGGGAACCTCCGGTCGAGGGGAATTGGCAGCGGGTGACAATGCTCCAGGGCGGGCTAGAGGGTTGGGCTCCCGCCGAGGCCTTCCGTGTTCACGTCAATCCCTTCGACAGCCAGTTCTTCAATTACCTCTGGGGCCTGATCACGCGCTTCGATTTGGGCAAGTCGGTCACCCTGCGCGGCCGTCCCGTGGCCACCGACCTGGCGCTCAAGTTTCCGGCCACGGTCGAACTCAGTATCTCTGGCATGCTGGTCGCCACGGTGGTGGGCGTGTTCACCGGTGCCTACGCCGCCCAGAAACGCCGCAGCGCCGCTGACTACGGGCTGCGTATCTACAGCATCGTCGCCTACGCCATCCCCATCTTCTGGCTGGGGTTGATGTTCCAACTCATCTTTGGAGTCTGGTTGGGCTGGTTTCCCGTCTCTGATCGCATTAACACGCCCCTGCGCCCCGACACCATCGCTCAGGTCTTCGGCCTGCAGCAGCGGTTCACCGGGTCGGCGGGGGAGAAGATCATCACTTTCACCGATTTCCTCTCTAATTTCTACATCTTCAGCACCATCATCACCGGCCAATGGAAGAGCCTGCTGAACGCCTTCCGTCACCTGGTGCTTCCTGCGATGACGTTGGGGCTGTACCTCTCCGGTGTCTTCACCCGCCTCACGCGGGCCAATATGCTCGACGTGTTGCAGCAGGATTTCATCACCGCAGCCCGCGCCCGTGGCATCCCGGAGAAGATCGTCGTCTACCGGCACGCGCTGCTCAACGCCTTCATCCCCATCCTCACGATGTTTGGCATGCAGTTCGCCTTGCTACTGGCCGGTGCAGTGCTGACGGAGACGACCTTCAACTGGCCGGGGATGGGGCTGTTCCTGGTGAACCGCATCACAGATCGGGACTTCCCGGCCATCCAGGGCACGGTGGTCTTTTTTGCCCTGCTCGTCGCGATGGCCAGCCTGATCGTGGACATCATCTACGCCCGCATTGACCCGCGGGTGCGATACTAGGCGGTGCTCAATGCAGCAAGCAGCAACTATCTCCGAACCGACCGGGCTCCTGGCCCGCTTCCTGCGGGGCCGCAAGTGGTACGGAACCGAATGGTACATGACGGTGACCGGAGGCATCATCGTCACGTTCATCGTCGTGCTGACTCTTGTGTCTTTTTTCACCCCCCGGTTAGCACCTTATGACCCCGAAAGTCGGACTGGCGATCCGTTCGCTTCACCTTACGCGGCGCACCCCTTCGGCACCGACCAACTGGGGCGCGACATACTCAGCCGTATCATCTACGGCGCGCAGATCGTGCTCCAGGTGGCACTCCTCTCGGCCACCTTTTCGTTCGTCGTGGGGGTGCCGCTGGGGCTTCTCTCCGGCTACCTGGGCGGGCGGCTGGATCGCGTCCTTTCGCTGGTGATGGATAGCATCTACGCTTTCCCTGGCCTGATCCTGGCTATCGCACTGGCAGCGTTGCTGGGGGCGGGCATATTGAACATGTCCGTCGCCATTGCCGTCGTCTACGTCCCCATCTTCTTCCGGCTGGTGCGCGGCCAGGTGCTTTCGATCAAAGAAGAACTGTACGTGGAGGCAGCGAGGAGCCTGGGGGCACGGGGCCGGACGATCCTGTGGCGCTACATCTTCCCCAACGTCATCCCCTCCATCGTGGTGGTCTTCTCCCTCAACATCGCCGACGCTATCATCACCGAGGCCGCGTTGGCCTTCGTTGGTCTGGGGGTGGACCCCTCTCGACCGGACTGGGGCTACGACATCTACCGTGGGCGCTCAGAGTTGGTCGGCGGTCGCTGGTGGCCCGTCACCTTCCCCGGCCTGGCGATAGCGCTGGTGGCACTGGGCTTCAGCCTGTTCGGTGAGGGGCTGAGCGAGATCCTGAATCCGAGGTTGACCGAGGCATGAGCGAACCGGTGTTGCAGATACATAATCTGAGCGTGGATTATCCCACCCACGTCGGCGTCGTGCGGGCAGTGGACGACGTCAGCCTGACGGTGTACCGGGGTGAGGTGCTGGGGCTGGTAGGCGAATCAGGCTGCGGCAAGTCCACTCTGGGGATGGCAATCCTGCGCCTCCTGCGCCCGCCGGGCAAGATCGCTGGCGGCGAGATCGTCTTCGATGAGCACAATCTGCTGGGACTGGACGACGAGGCGATGCGCCGCCTGCGGGGAGCGCACATCTCAATGATCTTCCAGGATCCGATGACCTGCCTGAATCCCCTGCAGCGCATCAGCGATCACGTCGTGGAGACGATTCGGACACACCAGCCTGAGGTAAGCGAGCAAGAGGCGCGGAGGCAAGCGACTGAGTTGATTGATCGCCTGGGCATCATGGCTGAGCGGCTGGATGATTATCCGCATCAGTTGAGCGGCGGTATGCGCCAGCGGATAATGATCGGGTTAGCGCTGGCGCTGAACGCCGACCTGATCATCGCCGACGAGCCGACGACTTCGTTAGACGTCATCGTCGAGGCCCAGTTCCTTGACCTGCTCAAGGACCTGCAACGTCGATTCAACCTGACCATTGTCCTCATCACCCATAACATCGGTGTGATAGCCGAGTTGTCCGACCGGGTAGCGGTGATGTACGCCGGCAAACTGGTGGAGTTGGCAGACGTGTACCCGCTCTTCGACGACCCGCTTCACCCCTACACACGGGGGTTGTTGAACTCGGTGCCCAATATCAGCCTCACAGAGGATCACTTGCAGATTATGAGCGGCTCACCGCCTGACCTGATCAACCCGCCGCCTGGCTGCAAATTCCATCCCCGCTGTCCCCGCGCGATGGATCGCTGCCGGGTCGAGGAGCCGCCCGTTAAAGAAGTGCAGCCGGGGCGTTGGGCTGCTTGCTGGTTGTATGAGTGAGAAGCCGATGACAGAGCAGAATCTGGTAGAAGTACGGGGCCTGAAGAAGTGGTTCCCCGTCCAGAAAGGTTTTATCGAACGTCTGGTGACCCGCCAGCGGCAGTTCGTGCACGCCGTAGACGGGGTAGACTTTGAGATCCGCTGTGGGGAGGTCTTTGGGCTGGCCGGGGAGAGCGGCAGTGGCAAGACGACGACGGGACGGCTGATTTTGCGCCTGGTGGAGCCCACAGAGGGGAGCATCACCTTCGACGATGTGGACCTGGCCGCGCTGAGCGACGAGGAGATGCGCCGTATGCGGCAGCGCATGCAGGCCATCTTTCAGGACCCGTTTGCCTCGATGAATCCTCGTATGAAGTGCGGTGACGCTATCGGCCACAGCCTGGAGATTTTCGACGTGGCTAAGGGGGAAGAAAAGCGTCGCCAGGTGCTGGAGATGATGAAGCACGTGGGACTAACACCGGCTTATATTCTCTATGACAAATACCCGCACCAACTGAGCGGGGGGCAGCGTCAGAGGGCCGTCATCGCGCGGGCATTGATGCTACACCCAGACCTCATCGTCGCCGATGAGCCCATCGCTATGGCTGATGTCTCGGTGCGGGCACTGCTTCTGGAGTTAATGTTGCAACTGAAGCAAGAGTTCAACCTGACGTACCTGTTCATCACCCACGACCTGGCGACAGCCAAGTACATCTGTGACCGAATCGCGATCATGTACCTGGGGCTGATCTGCGAGGTGGGTACCCTGGAGCAGGTCTATCGCAATCCGCAGCACCCCTACACGCAGGCACTGCTGGCGGCGGTGCCGGTGCCCGATCCCCATGCTCGCCGCACAGCCCCTATGCCCAAAGGGGAGATCCCTAGTCCGATCACCCCCCCTCCCGGCTGCCGCTTTCACCCCCGCTGCCCCTTCGCGGAGCAGGTTTGCTCTCAGGAGCCGCCCCTTCTCCGACCGGTGCCGGGCGACGAGGAGCACCTGGTGGCCTGCCACCTGGTATAGCGGTTAGCAGTCAGCCCTTAGCCGCTAGCCTTTTTCACGCTTTACGTTCATACGCCCCCATTCCCACACAGTGGTCGTAGGTCCGCTAACTGCTCTCTGCTAACTGCTCACTGCTATCCCACACCACCCGCTCCCTCTCCGGATTATCGCAGGGGGCGCGGCCCACCTTGGCCACCATGGCGGCGGTGTCGCCCAGGAAGCAGGCGATGACAGCGTGGGGGACGGTGCCGATGCCCGTGCTGCCCCCCCCAGTAGTCGCCCTAGGCATCGGTAGAGACGAGGGCATTTGCAGGTTTGCAAGTTTCAAGTCTACAAGCCTGCGAGGTTACTGCTCAGGCTGCCCATGATGCGTCATTCCGAGGAGCGTAGCGGCCTGCCCTGAGCGTAGCCGAAGGGACGAGGAATCTCGTTCTTTGAGTGTCGAATCACTGCCAACGCGAGATTCTTCGCTCCCTTCAGTCGCTCAGAATGACGATGCCTGAGTAATCCCCCTGCGAGCCTGTAAGTCAGGTGCTCAGAAACTCCGGCGGAATCTGCCTCGCCAGATAGACGGCCTCATCAGCGCGGTAGAACTCAATGCCCGCCACGTTGGCCTCGGCGGCGTGGATGGTGAGGACGACAGGCCACTTATCGTGGCGGGCGCCGACCCGGATAGCCGTCCCAGGGTCGGGTGAGAGATGAACGTATTGGCACCCCATCGGCTTGAGGCCCTCGCGGCGGATGGACTCCAGAGCATCGGGGGAAGTACCGTGATAGAGGAGCGGCGGTGGGGTGCAGGGTTCGTAGGCGATGGGCTGGGCGAAGGAGTGGCCGTATCTCGCCCGGATGCGGCTTCCCTCGACCTCGAAGCGGCGCTTGCCGTTACCGCTGCCCTCCTCGACGACCCGCATCACGTCGGCGCAGGTGGCCCAGCGGAAGTTAGGCAGCCCCCGCAGAATCTCCATCACCTCTGCGAGCGACGCCCAGCCACACTCATCCAGTTCCAGCGCAAATCGCTCCGGCTGGTGGCGCAGGATGAGGGCCAGAAATTTGCTCAATTTGATCAGATTTCGTCCTCTCTCCAATGCTCCCCCAATGGTCTAGAGGGAGCCTCGCAGCGGCTCCGAAAGGCTGTTGTGCGATCTTGAGAGTGTGGTATCATATCTACAACAGCCGATGTGTCTGACTGTTCAGCGTTGCACGTTAACAGACGAATA
>DAOUEC010000071.1:0-3899 GCA_034430655.1 Anaerolineae bacterium | reverse complement strand
GATCTGCATATAGCCGCTTTCGCCCCAGCCTGTGCCCCAGGAGTTCCGTAGAATCCACATCCCCTCAGCATCGTCCCAGCCGACGAGTATCACGGCATGGTTGGTGCCATACGTACATTCGCTGCTTTCGTCGGTATCGAAGACACCACCGGTGTAATGCATCATGGCATCGCCGGCGCACACACCTGCCGCCACAGGCCCGTAATCTGTGATGGCCTCCTTGATGTCTGCCACCGCTGGAACCCCCCACCCACTGCCCACGTAATCCCACGAACTGATCTTTTCGTGATGGGGATGGCTTCCACCACAGGGCACGTCGAGTGCCTGGTAAGCGAAATCAGCCTCGTACACTGCCCCTGCCTCGCTCTGGCCCTGGCCCAGTTTGTTCCAATGGTAGTCGTGCGCCCAGCCTCCTCCGCTGCAGCCCCACCCGTCGGTATTGCACGAGACCAGGTACTGTTCCGAAAGGTCTTTCTCGACACCATCGTGTATCTTGATGGCGGATTCAAACGCCCCGACCGCGGAAAACGCCCAACAGCTTCCGCAGTTGTGCTGATCCCCGATGGGCGTGCATCCACCCTCGTCACACCAATTGTAAGATGATGGCAAACCTGCTGCAATGATCTCGGAGGCCGGCAACTCCTCGGAGAAGCCGGGAATTGGCGTTGCCGTGGGAATATTGGCGCCCGTGAAACTTCCAATGCCCTGGACTTGAAAAGTGTACGTCTTGAGAGGTGGTACGTCGTACTCCCAGGGGCGGTGATAAACCAACTTGATCGTGGATTCCCCGTTCCTCAGCGTCTTGAACCGCATGACCTGGTAGTTCCCGCTGCCACCATGTGACTGGCGATCCACGTCAGCACGGGTCTGATGCGCGCCGGCACCTGGGGGAGACGCTTGCGACGTGAAGTGTGCCTCACCGTCCTGGCGGACAATACTTGGGTCGCTCTCGACTACTTCCCACGTGTAACCAGTGGATGGATTGGCCTCCAGGCTCAGGATCAAGACCTGATGCTCCGCAAGCGTCACCTGGCCTCCGTCGTGCGTTGCGCTCATCCTGATCTCTTCGGGGGCCGGGGGACTGTCCGGGGAAGGCATCGCCAGTGCGTCGGTGAAGAAGAGCAGTGGAACCAGTAGCAGAACGACGATGCCCAATGGGTAGAGAAATCGCTTCCTGTTCATAGTTTCTTCCTGTGTAGATAGTGTCTAAGCACCAATGTCATGGGCGCTCTTGCCCGCCAGTCTCATAGTACTACTTTCTCGTCGGCATGGCAATAGGATTTTGGGGCTATTATTTCTTGCAGGAGAGGGGCAAGTTCAGCGCCGGTCGAGTAGGAGCAACTTGTGTTGAGCCTGTCGAAACAAGCGACGTGTTGAGACCAGGCGGGTTACTACTCGGGCAGGCGGTTGAAACCGCGCTTAGAGGGCTGAAGCCGGCTGTCCGCCTGCGCGGACAGGTGCGGCTGCGCGGACAGGTGCGGCTGCGCGGCAGGTGCGTCTGCGCAGGCAGACGCTCGGCTGAAAGGCCACGAGAGGCGATTTCAATCGCTGAAAGAGGCAGCCTGAGTAGTTTGACAATGTCACATTAGCACCTGTTACTCGATGATCCGTTTGTGCGGCACTGTAGGAGGCGTCTCCAGACGCCGAAATCGGGTTCTGGAGAACCCTCCTACGGAAATGTGACATTGTCAAGGTAGTCACCCAAGCGGGTTGCTTGTAGGGCCGCTCGCATCCTTGGTTTCGATACGACCTGAAGGTCTACTCAACCGGCGGATGCTCGCTGCCGCCCGTTCGCGGCGGCGCTGTGCACAGGTTACAACTCGTCCAGCCGCGCCATCAGGAGCGGCACGAGCATCTCCTCCGGCGTCAGGCTGCCGTGGTGGCCGTGTATGGGCGCTTTGTGCTCCTCGACAATGATCCGGCTGTCGTTCCGCGCCAGGAGCAGGAAGTCGCCCAGGCGGGCCCGGAACTGGGGGGTGGGCTTCTCGGGGCCGAAGAGCCCCGCCGCCAGCGCCCGCTCCATCTCCAGCAGGAGGAAGCGGTCGGACAGGTGCTCCGCAACGTAGGCGCGCAGGGGTCCGGCCTGGCCGGGACGGACGTAGAGGTAGGCGGCGCGGGGCTCGCCAGCGGGGGGGAGGAGCAGCGTCTGCTGCAGGCCCGGGTGGTCGGAGAGGCGCACCGCCCGCTCGGGGGGCGTCGCGGTGTGGCCGTGGTCGGCGGTGATGATGAGCAGCGTTCCCTGCCGCGCCTCCGCCGGGAGGGGGGCCAGGAAGTCCTCCTCCAGTGCGCGGGCCAGGTGGCGCAGTTCGGCGCGGAAAGGTTCCTCGTCCGGGCCGTAGAGGTGGGCGATGGAGTCGGTGCTGCCCCAGTAGGCGCTGACGAAAAGGGTGGCCCCCTGCCGCTGGAGGAGGGTGCGGCGCAGGTTGATCCACAGGTCGCTGAAGCCGACGTGGCCCTGCACGCTCGCCATCCCGCGCAGGAAGATGCGGGTGAGGCCGTCCCCGATGTAGGGCAGGTAGGTGTGGGCGACGGTCTGCACCCCGGCTGCGGCCAACTGCTGGGCCAGGCTGGGGACGGTGACGAACCTCTCCGGCTCCCAGCCCCAGCCCAGCAGTTCCTCGGGCTGGTTGTGGGCGGCGGGGGCAAGGCGCAGCATATTGGCGAGCACGCCCTGATCGGAGAGCAGCAGTTTGGTGCCGAGGAAGCCGTGGCCGAGCGGCGTGCGCCCGGTCCAGAGCGTGGTCAGCGCGGCGACGGTGGTGGAGGGGAAGACGGAGGTGAGGGGGACGAGCCGGCCCGCCCGGGCCAGGCGGCGGAAGAGGGAGTCCTCCTGGGCCAGGACGCGCTGGAGGTGCAGGTAGCCCACCGCATCGAGGAGGATGAGCACGACGCAGCGCACGTCTGTGGCCAGGTCGGCCCAGAGGCGGGTGGGGAGCGGCGGCGCAGCGCCGGCCAGTTCCACGCCCAGCAGCGCGGCGACGGTGGCAGAGATGTTAGCGATGGAGTAGCCGTCGTAGTGGGGCAGGATGAACTCCTCCGGCAGGTATCCCTCCAGGCCGGGGAGGCGGTGTGCGCGGAGGGTGCGTTCGATTTGGGTGGAGAGGTTCATTTGGGTTGTCTCCTTGGAGGTGGTACTCTTGTCCGTTCCTTTCTCAGTCCGCTGTTGTGTCTCCCATCCGCTGGCGAATCTCAGCGATCATTTCCTCCTCGTCGGCCACATCCTTCTGCAGGCCGATCTCGGCCCAGAGGTCGCGGCTGCGGGTGAAGAGACCTAGTGCCCGGCGGAGGTGCTCCAGGCGCTCGCGGGTGGGCGGGTGGAGGCGCACCAGCGCCCAGGGCGCGCCCGCGCCGGTGACGGGGTCGCTGGCGGAGCGGATGGCCTGCTCCAGTTTGCTCCAGCGGCCCCAGACGTCGAGCGGGACGCCTCCGGGCGGGCCGTCGCACTGCTCGTTGCGCACCGGTGCGGCGACGACGGCGAGGGCGCGCAGGTAGCGCCCCGGTGAGGGGATGGTGGTTGGCGTGGGTGGTTGTGTCATAACCGTTTCTCCGCACTGGCCCGCGCCGTCGTGTGTGCACCGCCGTAAACAGGCGGTGCTGGGTTGCAAACCGGCCCAGCACCAGCGCTTCAGGCTGGTGCGGCCGGCCCGCGCCGTCGTGAACAAACGACGCTGGAAGGCACCGCCGTAAACAGGCGGTGCTGGGTTGCAAACAGGCGGTGCTGGGTTGCAACAGGCGGTGCTGGGTTGCAAACCGGCCCAGCACCAGCGCTTCAGGCTGGTGCGGCCGGAAGTCCCTACAGCCCATAAATCTCGCTGTACAGCAATTCCCGTTTTGGGGTTGTTTAGCACCCATCTACACTGCACATAAGCCAAAGCGTGGGGGTTCAATGAGAGTCAGTG
>DAOUEC010000070.1:0-4045 GCA_034430655.1 Anaerolineae bacterium | reverse complement strand
CCTCGTCGGGGGCATCGTCCTCGTCCTCGATCGTTTCAGTATCCTCTCTCGGATCGAGCCCTCTGCAACAGGCGCGCGAGCGCGTCGTCGCCAGTTGCAGCGGGCCGTGTTTCAGTATCCTCTCTCGGATCGAGCCCTCTGCAACTATCGGAGTACGCGGCGACGCTGGCGGGATTGATCGGTTTCAGTATCCTCTCTCGGATCGAGCCCTCTGCAACTGGCTACCTGCCGCACAATGTCCTGGCCTACCAGTTCGTTTCAGTATCCTCTCTCGGATCGAGCCCTCTGCAACTCAAGTGCTGGCGGAGGCCCGCAGCGAAGACATGCTGGTTTCAGTATCCTCTCTCGGATCGAGCCCTCTGCAACCCCCCTGGATTGTAAAAGTACAGACCTCGAAAAGGCGCTTTGGAGTTGTTTCGAGGCTTAGAATGGCCCCTGGAGGGCGTTTTCGTTGTCTTACCTCCATACATCCCCTTGCCCATCTCCTCTGGGCGCAAATCGCTTTCTGCGCCCCAATCCCGCCGATTTGCGACCTTTGCAGTCTCCCCCTCATACCACGTCATTGCAGAACCGGCGGAACTCGCAGTTGATACACGGCCGGCGCGACCGCGGTGGGTCCGGCATGACTTCCCGCTCCACCATCTCCCGCATCGCCGCCGCTACCTCCTGCACTTCTCTCCGCAGCCGCTCCGTCAGCGCTATCTCCTCCACCTTTCTCGTCACCAGAGAGTAAACGAAGCCCCGTCGCACTCTCCCTCCCCACGTCTCCTCCAGCATCATCCCGTATGCCGCCAACTGACGCCGGATGTGCGGCCCCGCCCGCCGCCGCGTCTGCTTGTACTCTACCGGGATCCACTCTCGCCCCTCCCCCTCCCCCTCCCCCACCTCGACCACCAGGTCAACCCGCCCGTGCAACCCCAGTATAGGCGATTCCACCCACACGTCAAAATGCCGCTCCCCCTCCTCCAGCCCGTAGGCCGCCAGTGTGCGCCGCTGCTCCCGCTGCCCCGCCTTCTCGTGCGCCGCGCTCCCCGCCTCCATCTTGTAGGTCGTCGGGCGCAGCAGTGGGAGACAGTAGGTGTAGAAGACGACCCGCGGGCAGTAGGTATACTGCTTCAGATCGGTCACGGTGAAGATCAGCCTCTCCCCCGCTTCACTCCTCATCTTCGTCCTGCTCCTGGATGATCTCCAGCCGCTGGCGCCAGTCCTTCTCACACATCACGAACAACTGGATCTTCCCATCACGATCCCCCAGCCGCTCCCCGATCTTCAGGATCAACTCCTCCTGGTGCGTGCGCGCCAGGTCCCCCAGGAAGGCCGAGTATTGGATGCGGTCCAGCCCGTAGTCCAGGCAGAAGTCGGCTATCTTCGTCCGCGTCCCGTCATGCGGGATGTCGTACACCAGCAAACATTTCATAGTCGCTAACGGCTGACTGCTAACGGCTGACGGCTAATCACCACTTCGCAATAAAGGGTTCGTAGGCAGCCCGGTCGCCGCGCACGAAGGTGGCGATGTGGCGCGCCTGGCTCTGGACGATGACGCGCAGCGGCTGCCGCTTCCGCTCGTACCGCTCCGCCGCCTCCAGCCGCGCCAGCACCTTCTCCGCAATCACCCTGCGGCTCTTCTGCACCAGCAGCCCCTTCTCGTCCAGTTCCAACTTCGTCCCTTTGTTCGCCATCCCCACGATAGTGCGGTCCACGATGACCTGCCTGAACTCCTCGATCAGATCGAAGACCAGGCTGGGTTTGCCCGGCCGGTCGGTGTGAATGAAGCCACCATAGGGGTCCAACCCGGCCAGCACCAACGCCCGCTCGATCTGGCCATAGAGGATGCCGTAGCCGTAGTTCAGGGCCGCGTTGATCGGGTCCCGCGCGCCGCGTCCCTTCCGTCCCGGCCAGCCATATTGCTCCGGGATGACCTGCTTGAGCGCGCTCCAGTACTTCTGCGCCGCCCGCCCCTCGATGGAGAGGATCTGTCCCCTCATCTCGTCCACTGTGTTTCCCTTCAGGCGGCGCAATTCCTCCAGGTGATCCCGCACCTCGTCGGCGCACCAGCGCAACTCCTGGTACAGGTCGGGATCGGTCTCCTGGCGGTACTTGGCGGCGTAGCGCAGGAACCCGGCCTGGTTGCTGATCTTGCCCCGGGCAAAGGTCACCGCCAACTCTAACCCGCGCCGGTCGGCGTAGGCCAGCAACTGCTCCCGCCGCGTCAGGACCGTCCCGGTCAGCCCGGCCGCGTAGAGCGCCGCGTAAGGCCGGCCTCTGCTATCCAGGAAGTAGATCGGGATGCCCGCCGTGCAGCAGGCGCGGATGGCGTCGGCCGAAAGACCGATCCCCCGCCCGGTCACCAGCACCTGCTCCAGGTGCAGGAGCGGCGCTTCGGCCAGCCTCTCCTTATCCTTCGTGACCCGCAAGCGCCCGCTGTGCTTGCCGATGAAAGCGCCGTACTGGTCTACGACGAGATGTTGGACAATAGGCATCATCTTCTCCAGAATGGACGTGGGCGAGTCAGCGAGTCGGCGAGTCAGCGAGAGCGTTGGTGAGCAAGCTCAGTGACCAGCAAGGCGATGACCTCGTCGGCCAGGGCCAGGCGGTGATCCAGCACTCCTGGTGGCAGAAGTTGTCGGGCACGCCAATACCAGCCCTTGCTCTCACGTGCCGAACCGATGGCCACCGTGAAAAACCAGTTCCGTTGCTTGCCGTAACCACGCCCGTGTCCCTCCTCAACATTGGCGCTGATCGAACCGGCACTGCGGATCAACTGTTCCGCCACGGCCCGCCCGCGCCTGTCGCGCATCAACCTCTCGCAATCCTGCCAGGCCAAGTCGTAGAAGAACAAGGCCTTGCGATACCCCAAGAACTGCCACACCGGTTCCCTCTTCACCCGATCGTGAACCTCTGTCTCCCACTCCTCATACGTCACGCGCACTCCCCCCTATTACCTCGCTGACTCGCTGACTCGCTGACTCGCTGACTCGCTGACTCGCTTCGCGCTTCGCGCTTCGTACCATCCATTCCCCTTGACCGCATCTTTCCCCACGTGCACAAACTGCCCCCACACGAGCCACGGCCAGAAGGGAGACCAGTCGCCGGCCTCCAGCGTGACGCTGCCTATCAGACCCGATGTAGGAGACTCGGCCCGGCGGCGGGTGGAGTAACTGCGGAGTTCTTCCCAGACCAGGCGGTTTTCAGTCACGCGCACGCGCCCGGCGGCCTCGATCAGCCCCCTGGGATCGTCGAAGCGCAGCGGTGTATCCGAGAAATCACGGCTCAAGGCCTCCAGCCGCTCCATCAATCGCTGGAAGAAAGGCTGGAAGCGGAAACTGTCCGGCTTGAGCAAGAGTTTCCGCTCAATGATGCGCGTGGGCGTCAGAAAATGCAGCGTCACCCGGCTGTGCCGACCGCTAACTGCTAACTGCTGATCGCTAACCGCTAATTGCTGACTGCTAACTGCCACCTGCTGATGGGTGATGGGAATGTCGGGCACGTGTACCAGGTTGTCGCCGGCTTGCATCACCGGCTGGCGCTCACCGGTGAGCGGGTTTTCGGCCCGCACCTCCTGCACGACGAAGGTGCCCCTGCGCCAGCGGCCGTCCGCCTGCTCCGTCCTGCGTCCGATCCCTCCCTGTTCCAACCTGCGCACAGTCAGGACGACGTAGGGAAAAAGTTGCAGCGCCTGGGCGTAGAGCGTCAGCCCGAACTCGAACCATTCGCCTGGCTGGTAGTGGAAGACGATGCGCCCGTGGGGGAGTTCGACCAGATGGCCACCCGCGCCCGGCAGGGGTGGCTGGATGGTGTAGGGGCGCGGCACGTCACGGCCCCGGCCGCTTCCCGGCCTGAGCGTGCTGACCAGCGTGGCGACGGGACAGGTGGCGACCAGCGGGCAGCCGGCACACTCCTCTTGAGCCTCCCGGTTCATGCAGAACTGGTTGCGCAGCGCGTGGAACAGCGAGCCACGGATGGCCGAGCCCTGGTGCTCGTTCAGTTCGATTGTGCTCTGCACTTCGGTGACGAAGCGCAGGCGGTGGGCGGTGAAGTTATCCAT
>DAOUEC010000069.1:0-1908 GCA_034430655.1 Anaerolineae bacterium | reverse complement strand
GCGTGGCCGCTGGCCGCTCCAGCGGATACCCCATCACCCGCCCCGCCGGGAGAGGCAGAGGAAGAGACGTCACCCACACTCGTGCCCACGCCTGTGCCGACGAACGAGGATGAGGAGGCCTTCCAACTCTTCTGGGAGGTATGGGACCTGGTACAGCACAACTTCTACGGCGAACTGCCGGATATGCAAGATGTGACCTACGCTGCCATCCGGGGAATGTTGGGCACGTTGGATGACAAGTATACCGCCTTTATCGAGCCCGATGCCGCGGCTATCCTGGCCGAGGATGCCACCGGTGAATTTGAGGGCATTGGTGCGTTTGTGGACGTGGACGAGGAAGGCCGGCTGGAGATTGTACAGCCATTCGAGGGTGGCTCAGCCGAGAAAGCAGGATTGCTTGCTGGCGACTGTGTCCTGGAGGTGGATGGTGTCCCCATTGTCGGGAACACGCTCTATGAGGCCGTCGGCTTGATTCGCGGCCCGGCCGGCACCCGGATCGCGCTGCTCATCGAGCGCGAAGGCGTGTCCGAACCATTCGAGGTCACCGTCACCCGCGCGCGCTTTGAGATCCCCATCACCGAGGTGGAGATGCGCGATGACCAGGTCGGTTACATCAGACTGTATGACTTCAGCGCCACAGCCAGTGAGCGAATGGAGGAAGGTCTGGAGGAACTCCTGGCCCAGGAGCCGCGGGGCATCATCTTGGACCTGCGTCAGAACCCAGGCGGGTGGCTGGACCAGGCTGTTGAGATTGCTGATCTCTTCCTCGACGATGGGGTGATCGCCGTTGAGCGCTTCAGCGATGGCGGCGAGCAGACGTTTGAGGCTCGCCCAGGGGACGTGGGAGAAGACGTCCGGCTGGTTGTGCTGGTGGATGGGAGCAGTGCCAGCGCGTCGGAGATCGTGGCTGGGGCGTTGCAGGATCGGGAAAGGGCCATACTGATCGGGGAATCCACCTTTGGCAAGGGGTCAGTGCAACGGCCTTTCACTCTCAGAGATGGCTCCGAGTTGCGGGTCACCGTCGCCCTGTGGTTCACGCCTGATGACCAGGCCATTCACGGCCAGGGCCTCAGGCCCGACATCGAGGTCCCGTGGCCCGAGGGGGAGGATGTAGAACCAGATGTGGACCCTCAACTGGAACGAGCAGTCGAGTACTTTTGGTGGCCTTCATAGAGATCGCGGAGTACGCGTTGACTCCTTCAACAGGTGAATGATGCCGGGTATCAAAGTCGTCGCCACCAACCGTAAGGCCGCTCACGACTACCGCCTTGAAGGGCGATACGAAGCCGGCCTGGTCCTGACAGGAACGGAGATCAAGTCCGTCCGCGCTGGCAGGGTGAATCTGAGCGACGGATACGTGCAGCCTCGAAATGGGGAGTTGTGGCTGCTCAATGTGCATATTGCCCCTTACGACCCGTCGGGGAGACAGGGTCACGAGCCGCGTCGTCCACGCAAACTGCTGCTCCACCGCCGGGAGATCAACCGCCTCATCTTTCGCATTCAAGAGCGCGGCTACACCATCGTGCCTTTGCGGCTCTACCTGAAAGGCGGCCGGGCCAAGGTCGAGATCGCGCTGGCGCGGGGAAAGCGTAAATACGACAAGCGGCAGGCTATCGCCGAGCGGGATGCTCAGCGAGAGATTGACCGCGCGCTGAAGGAACGATACGGGCGATGAGGCAACCGCCTCTCCCCCTGCCAGACCTGCAACTGTTCTCCATCAGCCAGGTCAACAGTCTTCCTCATGAACAAAGGCAGCAAGTCTACCGGCACCTGATACCCCCCGAAGTGCTCCGGCGCTTCGGGATTGACCCCAGGACACTGGCCGCCAGCGATGGGCATCCCCTTTTTGAATGTCGGCCGGCCGCGTCATCCGTGGAACTGTCTTTGCGTCACGTCTGGGATGCAGAT
>DAOUEC010000068.1:0-4613 GCA_034430655.1 Anaerolineae bacterium | reverse complement strand
GGGTGCCGATGGCAAGCCATTGCCCTACCTGGACGAGATCATCTACGTTGATCTGGGCGGAGAGACATCGGCCCACATCGCGGCTATACAGAGCGGGGAGATAGACGCCATCAGCGAGCCAGAAACCGACCACTTCCTGGCTCTGAAGGACGATCCGAACCTCCAGATTGTCGGCGCGTCTACGGCCCAGACTCGGGTCTTACGCATGCGGGTGGACAAGGAGCCCTGGACCGACAACCGGGTGCGCATGGCACTGAAGTTATGCCAGGACCACGAAAAGATCCTGAAACTGGCACACTTCGGTGAAGGGGACCCGGGCGCGGACTTCCACGTGGCGCCGGTCCATCCGGAGTACTGCGAGAGGCCGGTTCCGAAGTATGATCCGGAGCAAGCCAAGGCGCTGCTGGCCGAGGCGGGTTATCCCGACGGGCTCACGGTCGAATGTGCCGTGTGCTCCGACTGGCCGGACGTCGTCGCCTACGCGGAGATACTCAAGGAGGACGCCGCCCCGGCGGGCCTCACCATCAACCTCAACACCATGCCTACCACTGCCTACTGGGATATCTGGACCGAGTGTGACCTGGGCATCACACCCTGGACGCACCGTCCGCTGGGCACGATGGTTCTAAGCATGGCCTACATCGCCGACGAGGAGGGTAAGCCGGTGCCCTGGAACGAGACCCGCTGGGTGGACGATGAGTTCTCGGCACTGCTGAAGGAAGCCGAGGGTACCCTGGACGTGGAGGCGCGCCGCAAGATCATGTGCAAACTCGAGGATATCCAGTGGGAGCGCGGCTCCATTGGCATCCCCTACTGGCAATTCAGGTTTGCCATCGCGCACAAGAAAGTCCAGAACTTCAAGGCGCACCCGACCCAGTACGATCTCTTCAACGAGATCTGGCTTAAGGCCTGAGCCTCTCACTCGCAACGGCAAGAGGGTGCAGGCGAGGCTGGCTCCGCTGTCAGACGTAGCGGTTACGCTGTTAGTCTGTCAGCAGCCTTGACTGGGGCAGGCCACGGCTGGTATGTGGCCTGCCCCATCCCCTGATTAGAGAGGGACTTGTTATGGCTAAGTTTATCGTTCGACGTTTGGGGTTCATGTTCCTGACGATGTTCATTGTTTCCATAGCCATCTTCGCCATCAACGAGATCGCGCCCGGCAACATCGCGCGTAACATCCTGGGGCCGTTCGCTACACCAGAGCAGGAAGCATCCTTTTTAGCCCAGTTAGGGCTGGACCAGCCGCTACATATCCGCTATATCACCTGGCTGGTGGGCAGCGATTGGCGTGCAGGGCGGCTCGTGGCCATGCCCCTGCGGCGGATAAAGAAGTCAGGGACCGAGTTCTACGAGTGGTGGGCGGAAGATGCCGATGGTACCCTGGTGCGATGGAAACTGGAGGGCGAGGACCTGATCGCTCTGCGGCTTCAGGTGGACGGCACAGTAGTTGAATCCATTGACAATGACAGGTGGCAGACGGACGAGGAGGGCGTCAGCACCTTCTGGGGGGTGGATCTGCACAACCACGCCGTCATGTGGGAGAAGGGCACTGGCCAGACCTACTGGATGCGTGCCAAGGCTGCGGGCTGGTGGACGGAGCAGAAGGGCGGTGCTATCGAGTACATCCCTTTGCTACGCGGCCTGTTGCGCGGCGACCCGGGCGAATCCGTGAAGACAGGCCGTGCCGTTGCGGACGCCATCCTGCGACGACTTCAGAACTCTATTATCCTGGCCGCCATCGCCTTCGTGATCGTCATGCCCCTGGCTCTCGTGCTGGGATTGATAGCGGGCCTCAACGAGGGAAAAACGATAGACCGCATCCTATCGATCGGCGGCCTGGCGACCACCGCCACTCCGAACTTCGCCACAGGCATTTTCCTGATCCTGATATTTGCCATCTGGTTGAAACTGCTGCCCGGCGCCACCGTCTTCGTGAGCGAGCGGGCGATCTTCGAAAACCCGAAGATGCTAATCCTGCCGGTGCTGACGCTCACGCTGATCGAACTGGGTTACGTGCTGCGTATCACGCGCGCCAGCGTGGTCGAGGTGATGAGTGCACCCTACATCCGCACCGCCTTTCTCAAGGGTCTGCCCTACTGGCGCATAGTCTTCAAGCACGCCCTGCGCAACGCCTTGACGGCCCCCATCACGGTCATTATGCTCCACGTCAACTGGCTGATGGGTGGGATCGTGGTGGTGGAGGCGATCTTCGGCTTCCCCGGCCTGGGCCGGTACTTGCTGGATGCTGTGCTGTACAAGGATGTCTTCGCCATCGAAGCGGGGGCGATGGTGATGATGATGCTGGCTGTGGGGACGCAGTTAGTGGCCGATATCATCTATACGTTTTTGAATCCAAGGATTCGATACGCTTAGGCTTAGGCTGAGGCTGAGGCTTAGGCTGAGGCTGAGGCTGAGGCTTAGGCTGAGGCTGAGTTCTTAAGGTCAAGGTTTAACCTCAACCTCAACCTCAACCTTGACCTCAATCTGAAGGGAGTGGCTATGGCAGTAAGCGAACAAGTTATGCCCAGGATTTCTGCCCGTCCATCGCTTTGGCAGCGCCTGCGAGACGCGATTGCTCCTATCCTGGCGTCCAAAGTAGCGCTCGTGGGGCTGGCGCTTGTCCTGTTCTGGATCCTGGTGGCGATCTTTGCCCCAGTCCTCACGCCCTACAGCCCGCTGGAACAAGACGCCGACGCCATGAATTTAGGCCCATCGGCGGGGCACCCGCTGGGCAGCGATCACCTGGGACGGGACCTTTGGGCTCGTCTGGCCTACGGCAGCCGCCTTATCCTGGTCCTGGCTCCTCTGTCGGTGTTGTGCTCTCTGGCCGTGGGCACCACATTGGGCCTGCTGGCCGGCTACTTCGGCGGGTTGGTGGATGAAGTGGTGATGCGTATCCTCGACGCCCTGATGGCCTTTCCAGCTATTTTGCTCTACCTGCTCATCATTGCTGCCGTGGGGGCTTCCGCCACGAACGTCGTCATCGCTATTACGATCGCTGGCGCGCCCGGCATCGCCCGTCTGGTGCGCAGTCTGACCATGGACATCCGCACGCGGGACTATATTGATGCGGCCCAGTTGCGGGGCGAGAATCCCTTCTACATCATGTGGGTGGAGATCCTGCCCAATGCTCGCGGGCCGATCATCGTGGATGCCATGCTGCGGGTGGGCTATGCCGTCTTCTCCATCGGTACGCTGGGCTTCCTGGGCCTGGGCCTGCCGCCCCCTGCACCTGACTGGGGCAGCATGGTCTGTGCGGGGCGCCGTTACATCTGGGCCAACCCCTGGGCCGTCCTGTGGCCTTCGCTGGCCATCTCATCGCTGGTGATCGGGCTCAACCTCTTCGCCGATGGCCTGCGCGAAGAGACGATGCGGTATCAGTAGAGGTTGAGGTTGAGGTTGAGGTTGAGGGGGGTGAGGTGGCTTACAGGCACTTTACAGAGATGCCGGTGTGGCAACAAGCGCACGCCGTGGTGTTGCTGGTTTACAAGCTGACTAGCACTTTCCCGGAATCTGAAAGGTACGCGCTGACCAGTCAGATGCGGCGCGCAGCCGTATCCATCACCAGCAACATCGCCGAGGCATTCGGCCGGCGGACGGGCAAAGACAAGGCCAGGTTCTACGTCCATGCTCGCGGCTCATGCTACGAGGTCCAAAGTCAGGACTACGTCGCACGCGATGTAAACTACTTGAAGCCAGCGGATTTTGCCGAACTTGACCAGGCTCTCGGCGAAATAATCCACGATCTCAACAAGATAATGAAAACACTCTCCACGCGCCCTTAACCTCAACCTCAACCTCAACCTTAGCCTTAGCCTTAACCTAACCTTAACTCTCAGAAACGAGGTTCTTATGACGGCAAACCATCGCATCCAGACTCCAATCCTGGAAGTCGAAAACCTGGCCATCTCGTATGAGACTCGCAAGGGGGACGTGCTTGCCGTGCGTGATGTCTCCTTCGAGGTTCATCGCGGCGAAACCCAAGGCATCGTCGGCGAATCGGGCTGCGGCAAGAGCACCATCGCCTTTGGCATCGTCAACTTCCTGGGACGTAATGGCAAAATCGTGGGCGGCAGCATCTTCTTTCAGGGACAGGAGTTGCGAGGGCGGTCGGAGGAAGAACTGCGTCGCCTTCGCGGCGATCAGATCGCCATGGTCTATCAGGACCCCATGCAGGCCCTCAACCCCTCACTGCGCATCGGCGATCAATTGAGCGAGGGGCTGATCGTCCACCGCCACCTCAGCAAGGAGGCAGCCTACGAGAAGTGTATAGACATGCTGAAACGGGTGTATATGCCGGACCCCGAGGCGGTGATGCTACGCTATCCCCACCAACTCTCCGGCGGGCAGCAGCAGCGGGTGGTCATCGCCATGGCCCTGCTCAACAACCCGGCGCTGCTGATCATGGACGAGCCTACCACTGCCCTGGATGTGACCGTCGAGGCGGCTGTGCTGGACCTGATTGACGAACTGCGGCGGGAATTCGATACGGCCATCATGTACATCACCCACAACCTGGGCGTCATCGCCCGCGTCTCCGACAGGGTGGGGGTGATGTACGCCGGGGAAATGGTGGAACAAGCGCCAGTCGAGGAGGTCTTCCTGAACTCCAT
>DAOUEC010000067.1:0-17840 GCA_034430655.1 Anaerolineae bacterium | reverse complement strand
AGACTACAAGACTACAACTCACTTGCTTGGTCCACGACAGGTTCGGGCCTCAAGCACGGTGGACGGTCGTGTAGGAGAGGCATCCTATGAAGATTGTGCTGTCTCCGCTGCACGCTTCGCCGCCGGGACGTAGAAGCGCTCGGTGTACTCCTTGACCATGCGGCGGGTACAGAAGACCGGCACCGCCGTGCGGATCGCCTCCTTCATCACCCGCACCCAGCCCCGGGGCACGTCGCCGGCGTCGCGCTTGTAGAATAACGGCACAACCTCATTCTCAAGCAAGCAATACAGCGCCTCTGCGTCGGCGGCGTCCTGCACCGCCGGGTCGTCATGCATTTGCCCACCCTCAACCGCCCAGCCGTTGGCCCCATTGTACCCCTCGGCCCACCAGCCGTCGAGCACGCTCAGGTTGGGGATGCCGTTGGCGGCTGCCTTCTGGCCGCTGGTGCCGCTGGCCTCGTGGGGACGGCGGGGGGTATTCAGCCACACGTCTACCCCTTGCACCAGGTAGCGTGCCACCTGCAGGTCGTAGTCCTCAATGAAGGCGATGCGTCCCCCCATCGCCGGGTCCCTGGCGACGTTGTACACCTGCTGAATCAGCCGCTTGCCCCCATCGTCGGCCGGGTGGGCCTTGCCGGCGAAGATGAACTGCACAGGGCGATACCGGTCGTGCAGCAGCCGCTTCAACCGCTCCAGGTCGTGGAACACAAGCGTGGCTCGTTTGTAGGTGGCGAAGCGGCGCGCGAAGCCGATGATGAGCGCGTCTGGGTCCAGGAACGGCCCGGCGCATAGCACCTGCTCTGGATTCACCAATCCCTCGATACGCTGCCGCCGCGCTCGCTCGCGGATCAGAGTCATCAACTTGCGCTTGAGATGCAGGTGCGCAGCCCACAATTCCTCGTCGGGCACATCAAGGATACGTTCCCACAGCGCCGTGTCGTCGTGCTGCTTGATCCAATCGGGTCCCAGATACTTGCGGTAGATCTTGTTCATCGCCTCGCCGATCCAGGCCGGCACGTGGATGCCGTTGGTGATGTACGAAATGGGCACCTCGTCCACTGGCCTGTCAGGCCAGGCCGACTGCCACATGCGGCGCGACACCTCACCGTGCAACCTGCTGACCGCATTGCACTGCCCGCACATACGCAACGCCAGCACGGTCATGTTGAAGCCCTGCCGGTCCCCCGCGTGGCTGCCCAGTTCCAGGAACTGCTCCCGGCTCAGACCCAGGCGGGGCCAATAGGCATGGAAGTATTTCTCAACCAGGTGGAAGGGAAAAACGTCGTGACCTGCCGGCACCGGCGTGTGGGTGGTGAAGACGGCCGTCGCCCGCACCGCCTGGCGGGCCTCGTCGAATGATTGCCCGGCCTCAACCAGTTCGCGCGCGCGTTCCAGCACCAGGAAGGCAGAGTGACCCTCGTTGAGGTGAAAGACAAACGGGTCAATCCCCAGCGCCCGCAGCACCCGTATGCCACCGATGCCCAGCACGATCTCCTGCTGGATGCGTATCTCCTGATCTCCACCGTACACCCGGGCGGTCAATTCCCGGTCCCAGGGAGCGTTCAGGTCATTGTCGGCATCCATCAAGTAGAGGAGCGTGCGCCCTACCTGGACGTGCCAGACCTGCAGGTGCACAGTGCGGTCGCCCACTTCGACCGGGACAAATAGACATTCCCCCACCCCCCCCTCTCCCCCCCCTCCAGGGGGGGGCTGGGGGTGGGTGGCCTCGCGAACAGCGACCTCCCCCGGTTTGAAATGTGGGTAGATCGCTTCCTGCCACCCATCGGCGGTAATGCGCTGGCGAAAGTAACCCATCTCGTAGAGGAAACCCACCGCGACGAAAGGCAGCCCAATGTCACTGGCCTCTTTGCAATGATCGCCTGCCAGCACTCCCAGACCGCCGGAGTAGATAGGCAGTGATTGGTGCAGCCCAAACTCGGCCGAGAAGTAGGCAACGGGGCGAGCCGTCAGATCAGGATACCGGGCCGGGAACCAAAGATGCCCGTTGTTCAAGTCGGCGTCAAGCGCCAGCAGCACGGCGTCGTATTGGCGGAGGAAGACTGGGTCGGCGGCTAATTCCTTGAGCCGCTCCTGCGATACCTCCAGCAGCATCTTCACCGGGTTGTGGCCGGTGCTGCGCCACAACGGGTAGTCGAGCATCTTGAACAGATCGCGGGCCTCGCGGTGCCAACTCCACCAGAAGTTGTACGCCAGTTTCTCCAGACGCGCGGTGCGCGGAGGGATTTTGACCGCTAGCGATGGGATTTCAGTCTGCACAGATTCTCCTCCTTCTCGCTGGGGCCGGTCTCCGACCGTGCCCCCTGGAACAATCCCGCAGGGGCACAGTGACCGTGCCCCTGCTCAAGGGGTCATGAGCAGGATAATAGTCAGCACGATGATGGCGACGATGGCGAACTCCACCAGGATTGACACGCTCAGACGCCCCAGCAGGTGTTGATGAGCAGCGTTGACAACGACGTAGAATATGAGTAACAGGAATAACCCGCCAACCCAGGCGCTGATCTGCCAATAGTTCAGTGCCCAGGTGCTCTCGCCGACGATGAGGCCGACAATGAGGGCGAATAGATGCACGCGTCGTAGCAGCACGTCCGCCACGCTTAGCAAGTCAAGTGCTAGCAGCATGGCCGTAAGCAGTGTCAGAGTGGCGGTCACCAGACTGCGAGTACGGGTGTGGTAGATGACAGCAAACAGGGCGAAGACCAGCAGGTAGGCCAGCACGTTGAGAGCAAGCCGGGCCGTAGGATAACCAGGGACATCGGGGAAAACAGCAGCATATTCGGCGGAGACGGTCAGGCTGATACCAATGCCAACCAGGGTCAGCCCTCCGATCCATATGGGCCACGTGGGCTCGCGTGCCAGCAGATAAGCAGAGAGCCCGGCCAGCACACCAGGCAGAATCCAGGAGATATAGATGGGCCGTCCAGAGTGCTCCCCTAGATGCGGATGGTCGTGCAGGACGAGACTGGTGCCGGTACAGACCAACCCAACCATCAGCGCGATCAGCAGCCAGGTTCCGGTGACGTGGATCTCCAGAGGCGACCCCAGCGGTCGCAAGTTCCACACGTGTTCGGGCAGTTCGATGAAGCGAAAGAGCACACAACTGAGCAGAAGCACCGCCATCAACACGCTCAGACGATTGCGATCCAGGGGCTTGATGGTCTCTTGCATTGGAACGCATTGTACCTTTGGGGACGGGATTTGTCAACCTCGTCGGGCGTGATATAATCTCATTTCGATTACCAGGTTCCCAATCTACCAGTTCACCGCCACAACTTCAAGGAGGTGCACATTGTGAAGCGTTATTTCCCACCTGCAATCCATAATCTACTCCTTCTCGCACTGCTTTCGGCACTGCTAGCCGGGTGCGCCCCTCCCCCCTTCCAAGAGGGGAACGGCCACATCATCTACGGCCTGACACTCGCGCCGTCGGGAATTGATCCTCACGTCAACACCTCCTCCGAACTGGGCATCCCCCTTACCTCGGTGTACGACACACTCGTCTACCAGAGCCCCGAGACCGGGCCAAAGACTGGAGACTTCATCCCCGGCCTGGCGGAGCACTGGGAGGTCTCCGACGACAGGCTGGACTACACCTTTTACCTTAAACAGGGTGTGACCTTTCACGACGGCACACCCTTCAATGCCGAGGCAGTGCGCTTCAACCTGGAGCACATCACCAGCCCGGACCTGGCCTCGCAGAAGGCGCGCTTCATGCTAGGCCCCTACGAGCGGACGGAGGTGGTGGACGAATACACTATCCGCATCCACCTCAGCGAGCCCTTCGCGCCGCTCCTCGACTCGCTCAGCCAGGTCTACCTGGGAATGGCCTCCCCCACGGCCGTCGAGAAGTGGGGGAACGAGTACCAGTTGCACCAGGTGGGCACCGGGCCGTTTGTCTTCGCCGAGTACGTGCCGGGGGATCACCTGTTGCTGCGTCGCAACCCCGACTACGCCTGGGGACCGCCCGTCTATCAACACGAGACGGCCCAGGTGGAGGAGATCGAGTTCCACTTCTTCACCGACCCTCCTACCCGCTCACCGGCGCTGGAGACCGGGGAGGCGGACGTGATGGGGGAGATTCCCCCGCAGGATACGGCCCGGCTGGAGGCCAGTCCCGACTTTCGCATCGAGGCAGTGCCCATCCCAGGCGTCTCGCTGATGTCTTTTATGAACACCACCCGTCCGCCGCTGGACGACCTGCGGGTGCGGCAGGCGCTCCTCTACGGGACCGATCGGCAGGCCATCATCTCCACCATCTTCCGCGACACTTCCCCGGTGGCCCACGGGCCGCTGGCAGCGAACACTTTAGGCTACGAACCGGCCGTGCGGGACTATTATCCTTACGACCCGGCGCAGGCGGTGGCGCTGTTGGACGAGGCCAGCTGGGTGGACAGCGACGGCGACGGCACCCGCGACCGGGACGGGGAGCCGCTGGTTCTCGACCTCTACCTGATGGGCTGGGGCTATATGCCGGAGGTGGGGCAGTTGCTGGCAGCACAGTGGGCTGAACTGGGGATCGAGGTAAATAGCCAGGTGGTGTCCTTCCCAGAGGCACTGGAAATAGCGGGCGCGGGTCAGCATCACCTGATCCCCTTTAACCTTTCCGGCAGTGATCCCGACATCCTGCGCAAGTTCTTCCACTCCCAGGCCGGGTTCAACTGGTCGAAGGTAGACGACACCGAACTGGACACCTGGCTGGAGACAGCAGCGCGCACGTTCGACCGGGCGGAGCGGGCCGCGCTCTACAGCCGGGTGCAACTGCGGGTGATGGATCAGGCACTGGTGATCCCCATCCGTGATTACGTCAACCTGAATGGGGTGAGCAACCGGGTGCAGGGGCTGCGCTTCGACGCGCAAGGATGGTTCCCGTGGCTGATTGACGTGACGCTGAAAACCCGGTGACACGCAACACGTGATTCTGGGGTTATGCAATGATAGCAAGGTATGCAGGACAGAGGCTGCCTGGAGCAGCCTTCGTCCTTTGGTTGGCAGCGACGTTGGCCTTCGCGGCCATGCAGTTGACGCCAGGCGACCCCGCCCAGGCGCTCCTGGCCGCCTCCGGGGCCACCCCCGAGCAAGTCGCCGAGCGACGCGCCCAACTTGGGTTGGATGACCCAGTCCCGGCGCAATACGCCCGCTACCTGCTGGATCTGGCCCGAGGCGACCTGGGACAATCCTGGCTCCACGGCCGGCTGGTGAGCCAGATGATCCTGGAGCAACTCCCCCCGACCGCCACATTGTCGTTGGCCGCCGTGGCAGTGGGGGTAGCGGTGGGGCTGGGACTAGGGATTCTGGCCGCCGTGCGACGGGGTACGTGGCTGGACACGGTCGCCACGACAGTGGCAGTGTTGGGTCTCTCCACACCCACCTACTGGTCGGGCCTCCTGGCGATACTCCTGTTCTCCCTCCAATTGGGCTGGCTACCCGCGACCGGGGAAGGAGACCTGCGACACCTGGTGTTGCCGGCACTGGTGTTGGGCTTCGCTCTCTCCGGCTCTATCGCCCGCCTGGTGCGCGCCCGCGTGGTGGAAGTGATGGAGGAACAGTTCGTACTGGCAGCGCGGGCGCGGGGGCTTCCGTCGTGGCGCGTGCTCTTCGTCCACGTGCTCCGCGCCGCGTTGGCCCCCGCCCTGACCGTCACCGCCCTCCAGTTCGGCTTCCTGCTGGGAGGAGCGGTGGTCACCGAATCGGTCTTCGCCCGCCGGGGGCTGGGGAAGTTGGCGGTAGAGGCAATCATCTGGCGGGACCTGCCGGTGGTGCGGGGGGTAGTCGTGTTCGGGGCGCTGGCCTACGTCCTGGTCAACCTGGCAGCGGACTTAGCGCAGGCCTGGCTGGACCCCCGGCTGCGGGAGGAACTAATGTGATCGAGTGGACCACTCCGGCTAGACGTCCCCTCCTGCAGCAGCCGGTCGCACTGGTCGCGCTGGCCTGGCTGGCACTGGTAGGGCTGGGGGCAGCGATGGCCCCGTCTCTGGCTCCTGCCGGCCCCCTGGCGGCCGATACGACCCATGGGCTCCTCCCGCCGGGGCCGAGCGAAGCACTGGGGACCGATCTTCTGGGCCGGGATATACTGGCGCGGCTTCTGTGGGGCGGCCGCTGGACCCTGGGGATGGGTTTGCTGGCCCTGGCGGTGACCGTGGGCCTGGGCCTGCCCGCAGGTATGGTGGCCGGCACCTTTGGCGGCCGGACCGAGGCGGTGTTGATGCGCCTGGTAGACGCGCTGCTGGCCTTCCCCGGCCTCCTTCTGGCGATGGCGATGGTGGCGCTGATGGGGCCGGGTGTGGGCTCGGTGGCAGTAGCGGTGGGGCTAGCAGCCGCGCCGGCCTACGCTAGGGTGGCCCGCAGCGCCGCCCTGGAGGTACGCGCACAGCCATACGTAGACGCGGCTCATGCCATAGGGGGCAGCGAGTGGCATATCCTGGTGCGCCACGTCCTGCCCAATGCCGCTGCGCCACTTGTGGCCTTCGCTGCCACCCAATTGGGATGGGTATTGCTCAATGGGGCGGCCCTCAACTTCCTGGGTCTGGGCGCGCCTCCAGGTACCCCCGAGTGGGGAGCGATGCTGGCCGAGGGCCGGGGCTACCTGCGGGACGCCCCGTGGGTGAGCACTTTCCCCGGCCTGGCACTGACGCTGACGGTGCTGGCGGCCAACCTGGTGGGAGATGGGCTACAGGAGACACTGCGGCCTCGGTAGGTTGCAGATTCGAGATTGCAAATTGCAGATTGCGGCAATTAAGAGGAGGTAAGCTTGGTCATTGGTCATTGGTCACTGGTCATTCCGCTGGTCCTGGCCGGGATTGATTGGCTGGCCGTCGCCCGGCGGCAGAAGCATCTGGAGTATGTTTTCAAGCCGGCGACACTGGTCGCCGTCCTGATCGGAGCCTGGCTGCTGACACAGGGGCCGCACGACGCCTGGGAGGCCCGCTTTTTCCTGCCCGGCCTGGCCTTCTCCCTGGCGGGGGACGTCTTCCTGATGCTGCCCGGCGGGCGATTCTTTCTGCCCGGCCTGGCAGCGTTCCTCCTGGCCCACCTTTGCTACATCGCTGGGCTGAACCCGACGCCGCCTCCCTGGCCGGCCCTGGTGCTCCTCGTCGTCGCGGCGGCCATCGGCCTGGCGCTTTTCCGGTCCGTCGCGGCCAGCCTGCGCCGCCAGGGCCAGACGGGGCTGCTCGTCCCCGTGGCAATCTACAGCCTGGTGCTCAGCCTGACGCTCTTTTCGGCCTGGGCCACCCTGTTCCGCCCAGAGTGGACACCGCTGCGTCGGGGGCTGGTCATCGTCGGGGCCAGCCTGTTCTTCGGTTCCGACGCTATGCTCGCCTGGGACCGGTTTGTCACGCCCTCCCCCTCGGCCCGGTTGCGGGTCATCGTCACCTACCATCTGGGCCAGGTGGCGCTGGCCGCCTCCATCGCTCTGGCGGGGTGACTCTTACTACGGCTGCAACATCCCCACTTGGGCGAAATCGTCCGGCCCCAGGGAACCCATGTCGGTCTCCTGGGACGGCGAGTAGATGCTCAACATATCTTCCTGGGTCGGCGTGGCACCGTTCGGCCAGGCCAGGTCTATGATGCGGGTGTGATTGGTGTCCTCGGGCGCGCCGCCGAAGCGCCACTGCGCGGCCTGCTTCTCCACGTCCCGCACCCGCCAGACTCCCATGGCGGGGAACCCTTCCTGGCCCAATACCACCCCCAGGTATCCCCAGTCAGCGGGGTTCCCTTCGGGGAAACCGTTGCGGGGTACCCGGATCGTCACTTTGCGCGCCAACGGATCCACAGCAATCTTCATCTCCGTGCCCACCGGCTTGGGCTGACCCGCCTCGTCCACCCGGTAGACCCCCGGTGTCCACCCCTCGGCCCAGACGGCGTAATCCCAGGCCCGATCCTCCGGCAGGGCGGCGTTGCGCCCCGGCAACAGCAGCCGGCTCCCCGACCCGGGCTGGTGATCCACGTCAACGTAGACGTCCAATGCCTGCACCGCCAGGCCACTCCCGGAGCCCCAGGGGTTGTTCACCGGGCCGACGAAGGTGAAGGCGAAGACCAGGTTCTCCTCGTCGGTACCCACCACGAACTGCTCCAGGTCAAAGCAACCGGGATCGAAGACACCGTCGGTGGGGTAGGTGTACGAACCGGGGCCGTGGTCGTCCCCCATGGGATCGTCCACGGTGAGCAACGCGGTTATGGGGTGCAACTCCGGCACCACCACCCGCGCCGGTCCTGCTGAGGGAGCCACGTCCAGGTCCCGCCCCTGCTGGCTGACCACGGCGACGAAGGTGAGCCGGTCGCCTGTGCTCAGGCCGCCCAGGGCCTCGAAGGGCACCGCCAACTCCAGCGTCGTCCCGGAGAAGGCCACCTCCTCCAACGGCTGGGGATATTCCCACCCGCCGCCTTTCGCCGCCGTGGAGAGGGTCGCGACCTCCCCCCCGGAGGAGGGACTGAGGGGGATTATCACCTCGTGGCTGGCACCGAAACCAAGGGCGGTGGGCGGTTTCTTGTGCTCGCCGTAGCGGGAGAGACCGTTGACGTTGGGCGCTCCGACCACCCCCAGGTAGAAGAAGACCTCCAGGCCCTCTCCCAACTCTATCCACTGGCGCACCCCCTCCAACCGCAGGTAGAGGTGCTTCTGGTCATAGCCGTAGTAGAGGGCCTCCACCACATCCTCGGCCCGCGCCATAGCGCCGCCCATCTCGCGGTAAGACCCAGCGGCGGCCCACTCCTCCTCCCCAGCCACCCCGTCCACCGCGGGAGTGAAAAATCCCTGCACCTCCCGCGCCGGGAGCGGCGAGGTCTTGGGGATGATGGGCACGCTCAGCCACGCCGGGACCTCCTCCCCTACCGCCCGGTAGACGTCCATCAACGTCTGCCGGTACATCAGGTCGAAGGCTGGATCGTCCCCCGAATCCTGGTCGGCCCCGTACCACCAGAACCAGTCAGAGCCCTCGGCGGCGTACATAGCATCCAGGGCCGCGGCGATCTGCTCCTCCGTGGCGTCCTGCTCCCCCTTGAGATAGCCGTCGAGCATCTTGCGGGTGCGGCGCAGGCACTCCCAGCCCAGGTTCTCCTCATCCTCGCCGATCCAGGTGGAGAAGTCGGGGGTGAACCAGCAGCCGGCCCACAGGTTCTCGATGTCGCGTTGTTCCGGGTACATCTCCAGGTACTCGGAGGGGGTCACCGTCTGGATGGCCTCATCCTCCGAGAGAAGGCGGTAGAGTTCGTGGAGAAACTCCTTGCCATCGTTCTCGTAGTACTGCCAGGCATTCTCCCCATCCAGGATCACGGTGACCAGGTGATGACGTCCTCGGGAGAGGGCGCGGGGGGCATGGTGGGGGTAACTTCAGTCGTGGGCAGGGTGGTGGGGATAGGTGTGGGAGTGTGGGAGGGCTGGCATGCGGTCAGCAGCAGGCCGGCCAGCAGGATCAGGATAAGTAACTTGTGGGTGTTCACTTGGTCCTCCGCCACGTCTTTATGCTGTCGGAGATAGCCCCGAAAGAGCAGTTGCTGCTCCTCCTCTCCAAATCGCCTTTCCCACTCCGGAGAGTAGGGAACGAGACTAACGGTCCCCCGCTGCACGCCAAGCATCAAGTGCCACCTCGCTTTACGGCCCCCGCCCCGCTTCCTGCCTCCTTAAACACCGCCCCCGACCGAGGCAACAGCGTCGCGCCGGTGATCCGCCCGGCGACCACCCGCGCCTGCCCTCCCTTCCACAGATCGTGCAGAGTCGTGCCGTCGGCGAACAGGCCCCGCACCGGCATATCCAGGTCGTAGCCAGCCGGGCCGTTGTTCAACACCACCACCAGCGTCTCCTCCTCTCCCTGGCGAGCAAAGGCGTAGACCCCGTGCTGGTCGTCGGCGTACAGGCGGAGGTAGCGCCCGCGCCGCAGGGCAGAATGTTCGTGACGCAAGCCGATCGCCCGGCGGAAGAAGGCGAGCAAGTCGTGATCCCAGCGGGCCTCATCCCATGGAAAAGCGCGGCGGCAGTCGGGGTCGTCGCCGCCCTCCATGCCAATCTCGTCGCCGTAATAGACGCATGGCGCACCGGGAAAGGTCATCTGGAACAACGTCGCCAGTTTCAGCGCCGCCCGGTCTCCGCCCACCAACGTCAGAAAGCGAGGCATGTCGTGACTGCTGAAGAGGTTGAGTTGTACCAGCGTCGCCTGCCAGTCATAGAGAGCCAGCAGGTGATCCATGTCATCGGCGAATTGGACAGCGCTCAGCCGCTGCAGCCTGAAGCCACCGGGGCGCTGCGTGACGTCCAACCGCTCCCCGCCGAAGAAGCCCAGGCAGGCGCGGTTGAAGACGTAGTTCATCACCGCATCGAACTGGTCGCCCTGCAGCCAGCGCCGGGAGTCGAACCAGATCTCGCCGACGATATAGGCCTCGGGGTTAGCCACCTTGACCACGCGGCGAAACTCCCGCCAGAAGTCATCATCGTCAATCTCGTCGGGCACGTCCAGTCGCCAGCCATCTATGCCAAACTCAATCCAGTGACGAGCCACATTGAAAATGAACCGGCGCACCGCTGGCGTGTCGGTGTTGAACTTGGGAAGGGCCGGCAGGTCCCACCACGCCCGATAGCCCAGCATCTGGAGGCTCTCGTGGCTGCGACACAGGAGGCGCTCCCCCTCTTCAGAGGGATAGGCCTCCAGCGGCTTCCCCGCCCGCAGCCGCTCCTCGTCGAAGTAGAACCAGTCCAGATAGGGGGAAGCGGCCCCGTTCTCCAGGGTGTGGTGGAACTGGTAAAAGCCCCGGCTGGCGTGATTGAAGACGCCGTCCAGGACGATGCGGAGGTTACGCTGGTGGGCTTCGTCCAGCAACTCGCGGAGGGCTGCGTCGCCGCCCAGGATTGGGTCCACGCGATAGTAGTCGTGGGTATGGTAGCGGTGGTTGGCCGCCGACTGGAAGATGGGGTTGAAGTAAATAGCATTTATCCCCAGATCCTCCAGGTAGTCCAGGTGCCCGGCCACGCCCAGGAGGTCGCCGCCCTTGAAACCACATACAGTGGGTGGAGAGCCCCAGGGCTCCAGATTTGACGGCTTGGGCACCCGCTCGCTTTTGGCGAAGCGGTCGGGGAAGATCTGGTAGAAGACGGCGTCTTTAACCCATTCGGGGGTGGTGAATTCCATGGTCATCTAGAAATTTAACTCCTCCATCTTGCCTGTGCACATAAATATGACCCGCTCGCAGATGTTGGTCACCCGGTCGGCGATGCGCTCCAGTTTATGGGCCACCCAGAGCAGGTAGGTAGCACGGGTGATCGTCCTGGGGTCCGAGAGCATGTAGGTCAACAGTTCGCGGTAAACCTGATCGTACAGGCCGTCAATCTCCACGTCCCGCTTGGCCGTCTCCAGTGCCAGGTCTGGATCGCGCCTGAAGTATGCCTCGAGGCTGGCGCGGATCATCGCCCCGTCAATCTCCGCCATACGAGGGACGTCAATCAGTGGCTTCAGGTGCGGCTGATCGGCCAGCCGGATGGCGAGTTCCGCGATCCCACTGGCATAATCGCCCATGCGCTCCAGTTCGGTGACGATGTGGATGGCAGCGACGATGGCGCGCAGGTCCCCGGCCGCCGGCTGCTGGGTCGCGATCAGCCTTACGCATTGCTCCTCAATGTCATACCGTCTGGTGTTGATCTCTTCGTCACCAGCCATCACCTGGCGAGCCAGGTCCTCGTCCTGCTCTCTGAGTGCCCGAACGGCCCGCTCAATGGCCGTCTCCACCATGCCTCCCAGAGACAGGATGTTATCGCGCAAATCCGTCAGTTCCCGGTCAAACAACGCTCTGGCCTTGCTCATTTTGTGCACCCTCCAGTCAATCGGGCGTGGCTGTCGGCTAACTGCTATCGGCTAACGGCTGATTTACCCCATCCGCCCGGTGATGTAGTCCTCGGTCAACTGCTGCGCCGGGCGGGTGAAGATCTTGCCCGTCTCGTCGTATTCCACCAGTTCCCCCAGCCAGAAAAAACCCGTATAGTCGGAGACGCGGGCCGCCTGCTGCATGTTGTGGGTGACGATGACGATGGTGTAATGCTCGCGCAGTTCTCGCATCAGATTCTCAATCCGCAGCGTAGCAGCCGGGTCCAGTGCCGAGCAGGGCTCGTCCATCAGGATAACCTCGGGCTTGACGGCCAACACCCGCGCGATGCACAGCCGCTGCTGCTCGCCGGCCGAAAGGTCGAGCGCGGAGGAATGTAGTTTGTCTGTGACCTCATCCCATAGCGCCGCCGCCCGCAGGCTTTGCTCGACCAGGTCGTCCAGCGCGCCGCCTCGCGCCAGATGCAGCACTCGCGGACCAAAGGCGACGTTGTCATAGATGGACTGGGGGAAGGGGTTGGGCCGCTGGAAGACCATCCCCACCCGTCGCCGCAGTTCGACCACGTCCACGTCCGGCGCGTAGATGTCCCGATCATCAAGCAGGACTCCTCCTTCGACCCGCGTGCCGGGGATGGTGTCGTTCATGCGGTTGAAACAGCGCAGAAAGGTGGATTTGCCGCAGCCAGAGGGACCGATGAGAGCGGTGACACACTGCTCCTCAATGCGCATCGAGATGGCGTGCAATGCCTCAAGGTCGTCGTAGTAGAACCGCAGGTCGCAGGTTTCGATCTTGCTCATTTGCAACACATTGTACCGCAAGCCGCCTGGGGAGACAAGTGCCTTCTGCGAAGAAAAACGTCCAAGCGGCACTGCCGCCACTACTCTTCGGCCCGGGAATCGCGCTTGCGTCCCTGGTCATCGGTGGGCCACGTCACACCGTACCATCCTGGCGACTCACCATCGGCTTGGTCGTGGGGCTGGCCACAGTTGCTGTGTTGGGCGGCGGCGGTCTCATCGCCACAATGCGCCGCCTGCCCGACTGGGGCTACACCTGGCTTGACATCCAACATATCTTGGGCTAAACTGAGATACGATGCCAAAGTGTCTTGAGGCGGGTTATCTACAACGAGCGACCCCATCTTGGACTTCCCGGCCAACGTTACAGCGACGATCGCACTGCGGTGGCCGCTGCTAGGGAGTCGCCGACTAGGGGATAGATTCCGGTGCTCGGACAGGATAAGGAGGAAATCGTTATGTCCAACAGGGGGATGTCTCAACTTGGGTACGCAACAATCACGCTGCTTCTGATTGTCCTCATGGCACTTGTTGCCCTGCTCATGCCCACTCGGCTGGGCCTGCGCTGGTGGATCTGGGCCTGGATCATCAATCTCGTTTTGATGTTCCTGGTGATGGGGACAATCGGCCTGAGTATCAAAGCAGAGAGCGGCTGGTGGGCCATCTTTGTGGACAATCGGAACATGGTCAGCCTGTCACGGTTCCAGATCGTGCTGTGGACACTGGTGGTGTTGTCGGCGTTCTGGACCATCGCCCTCGCTCGAACCGGGGATTCTACAGGCAACCCCAGGGCCTACGTGTGCGAGTCACCAGCATTAGAAGGGAAAAAGGCGTCGTGCGCGGCCCCGGCCGATCTCCAACTCCCAGCGACGCTATGGGCACTGATGGGCATCAGTGTCACCTCGGCGGTTGCCTCATCACTGATCAAGGAGAACAAAGCACAGCGTACTGCCGCCGATGGGGGGCAGAACCGCTACGCAGCATCGTTGCAGCAAACGCTGCGAGGGATGCCCTTGGCAGGGGAGTTCGAGAACAGGGGTGCGGTTGTCACGAGAAAGTCAGGCAAGAAACCAAAATTCTCCGACATGTTCAAAGGTGAGGATCCTAAAGGCCTGATCTACATAGACATCGCAAAAGTGCAGAATTTCTTCTTCACCGTGGTGGCTGTCGCAGTCTATGCCGTCGCGCTGGGTGCGGCACTCGTTGGGGCGAAGTCCATCGCCAGCCTCTTCCAGTTTCCCGATATAAGCGAGGGGTTGTTGGGCATTCTGGGCATCAGCCATGCAGGATATCTGGTGAACAAGGCGACTGTCACCTCTGCGCCGCCTCCGCCGGATCAATAGTGTGGTAAGGACCATCCCGCTCGAGTGCTCAAATAGACCCGTGGCCGGTTTGACGTAAATGCAGGAGTGAGGTAGACTTGCGGCCAGTCACGGCTTGCAAGGAGTACTCCTGTGTCCCGAAATAAATGGTTCATTGTGGCAGCCCTGGCGCTGGCCAACGTGATCGTCCTGGGCGCAATGGCGGTCGTGGTCATCCATTCCCTGACACAACCTGTGTCGGCCCCAACTCCTATCCCAACTACGGCGGCATTGCTCCAACCCACGACCACGCTTCTGCCCACCTGGACGCCCGTTCCCAGCCCCACTCCCCAGCCCACGCGTACTCCCAGGCCCACCGACACGCCTACCGAGACGTCCACCCCCTGGCCGACCTCCACCCCCACGCTGCCACCCACACCTGCCCCCGTGCCGCTGGAAAATCCTACCTTCAAGGACATCAACGAGAACTTCATCCCCGGCTGGCAGACGGGGGGCTTCGTCAACTGGGCTCCGGGCGAGGAGTTCGACCCCGCCACTTCCTACACCGCCCCGCGTTTCCACCAGGCCGACGACCCGGGCCAATGGATCAATGGACCGACGCTCCAGATCGACACCGTCCCCTGGGTCAAATTGCGGGCCTGGGTGTTCCAGACAGTGGAGGTAGAGCCGGGCAGCCGGGTGCAATTCCAGGTGCGTGCAGCGGGGTTCGTCAAGGAGACAGCGGGAGGCTACATCCTGAAGGCGGGGGTAGACCCAGCCGGTGGGGAGGGGTGCGAAGCGGCGCAATGGGGAACCGAGCAGATCGTTAATCAGGAGGACGGAGTGATCGTGCTCACGTCGCCGGAGGTGATCGTGGACCAGGCGGGCCCGGTGACGGTCTGCATGTTCGCGGAGACGCAGTTCGCGCAGGTCTACCACGCCGCCTTCTTCGACGATGCGGCACTTACCACGCTGCCGCCTGCGCGCCCGTGAGTGGCAAAAAGCACGGCGGTTAAAGCCGCGTGCTACGCAGGGCGAAACCGCCCTTCGGCGGTTCTGCCAGTCGGCAAAGGCCGACTTTGCGTGGGGGTAGCCCGCGAATTCATTCGCCGGATGGCCTAAGTCTTGGTGCTATGTGGCAGGCTTTCTAGCCCGTCCGGGTAGCAGACTGGAAAGTCTGCCCCACCTAGCCGAGAAAATCGCGCAGTTTGCGGCTGCGGCCGGGGTGGCGCAACTTGCGGAGCGCCTTGGATTCGATCTGCCGCACGCGCTCGCGCGTCACGCCGAAGGCTCGCCCGACATCTTCCAGCGTGTGGCTCTCCCCATCCTTCAGCCCGAAGCGCATTTCCAGCACCGCGCGCTCCCGCTCGCCGAGCGAATCGAGGCTGGAGCGTATCTGTTCCTTGAGCAATTGGCTGGAGGTTGCATCAACCGGCCCCGGAACAGACTCGTCCTCAATGAAGTCACCCAGCAGGCCGCTGTCCTCCAACCCCACCGGCATCTCCAGCGACATCGGCTCCTGCGAGATGCGCATAACACGCCGCACTTTGGCTGCAACACGACGCAGCCGGCGCTCCAGCGAGGGCGGCAGTGGTTCCCCCGCGGCCTGCGCAGATAGGATGGCTTCCGTCTCCTCCGGCTCCAGCAGGTCCGATTCTAGCGCCAGTTCCTCCATTGTAGGCTCTCGTCCCAGTTCCTGCACCATCTGCCGCTGGAGACGGAACAGCCGATTGATCGTCTCCACCATGTGCACAGGGATGCGAATGGTGCGGGCCTGGTCTGCAATGGCTCGGCTGATCGCTTGCCGGATCCACCAAGTGGCATAGGTCGAAAACTTGAATCCTTTGGTGTGATCGAATTTCTGGATCGCCCGAAGTAGCCCGATGTTTCCTTCCTGAATCAGGTCGAGGAATGAGATACCGCGCCCTAAGTAGTGCTTGGCGACGTTGACCACCAGCCGTAGATTGGCCTGGGCCAGGAGCTGCCGGGCCTCCGCCGCACGCTCCTCCAGTTTGGCCCACGTCGCTGCAATTTCCTCCTCGTCTGGCATCGTGCGCTTGATCTTGCGCGACGGTGGAAATTTCTGCCGCTGGCGCCACCCCGCATAGATCAGGTCCAGCGTGGGGGCAGGCAACAGGTAGAGCAGGATCAAGATATCGAATAGATGGCTGGTGAGCGCTGTCCAGGTCTCATCCTCTGATCCTGACCAGCCTGCCTGTTCCAGGAAGTTGTAGAGGCGCGAGGAAGTCTTTGGTATCAGCACGTTACGGAGTGCCCTGGCTTCATCCACTAACGCAGCCAGGTCAGGCGAAGGCAGGTTCAGTCGCCTGCAGTTCTTGAGCACAGCCGACCACGCCCCACGAAGCGAAACCAGCAAGGCCTCCAGGGTCTCCTGTCCCGTCGGTGGCCCTCCCCCCTGCTCGCTCAAGCGGGCCTGCAGGTCTTTGAGATAGACGGCTGCCTCTCGCTGGGTAGAGAGCCATATCTCCTGATGCGGTTCCAGGAGCGGCACCCGCCCGATCTCTCGCAGGTACATCCGCACCGGGTCATCTGTGACCTCGACTGGAACCTCACGCGCGGTGACAGTCAGCTCTTCTTCCTTGATTTCTTCCAACTCGCCAGGAGAGGGTTCATCTACCTCATCCAAGTCCGAGTCTGGGATACTCTCACCTGTCTTCAGCAAGGTCGAGCCGACATTGGATAACGCCGGTAGAACGCGTTCCGGCGCATCAGGTGTCCTTTTCGTCCCCCGTCTGACCAGCCCATCTGCTGTGCTGGCTTGTGTGGGTTTTCGTTCCTCTTCTCCGCTCATCAGCACTTCGGTCCTACAGGTGAGGATACACTTGAAGCGTGTTCCTATCCTCGGTCCACCCAACTCCACCGCTGTGCCAGCGCCTGTTGCGTGCGCAGCAGCGTCTCCTTGTACGTCCGCAGGGCCCCGACGTATTGTTCCGCCCGTATATCCCCTGCCTCTTGAGCCTCCATGGCCAGGAAACTCAGTTCCTGGCCCAACCGCCTGAGATTGCGTTCCCGCAATCGCAACTGCGTCAGCACAACGTCGCGCACCAGTTGCTCATCAGCCAGCGCGACTTCATCGGGTGTAAGTAGCCCTTCCAGCCGCGCGTGCAAGCCGGTGGGCAATTGTGCACGCAGCGCCTCGACAGAGGCGGGGTGCTCGGTCGCCAGGAGTGCTTCCCATGCCTCGAAGATCGCCCTACAACCCACATCCTGGAAGTCCTGCCCGCGCAGAGGCTTCAGTTGGCTCTCTCTAAGCGCCTCGTTGACCTGCGAGAGGAGGATGGGCCGCCGCAGGAACGATGACAAGCAGTAGCCTTCCAGGTCAGCCTCCACGACTCCCCGTGGCGCTCTCTCCTGGGGGCGGGCCGCGCCACGCCGAACTCGCGCGATCTGGCGTTCGGCGCTGCGCAGGCGGGCCAGTACCGTGAGTGCATCCACTCTCAATGCCCTGGCCGTTTTCTGAACGTAATCCTCCCGCTCAACCGGGTTCGCCACTGCCCGCAGTACCGGCAGCAGCGTGTCCACCACGCGGGCCTTAGCCTTGGTGTCGTCCAGGTCGAGCCCCTCCAGCAGGATCTGAAGGTAAAAGTCCACCACAGGCACCGCCCCCTCAACCAGCGCGGCCCAGCGCTGCGGCTCTTCACGGATCAAGGCATCCGGGTCCTGACCATGGGGAAGCCGGAGGACACGGATCTCCGCTCCCAGCCGAGCCTCGTACCCTACCAGCCCTCGCGGGTCGAAGACTGGCTCCCATTCCTGTTCCAGTGCCTCACGTGCCACCTCGACGCCACGTAGCGTCGCCTGCACGCCCGCTACGTCAGGGTCGAGCGCAAGCACAAAGCGTTTAGTGTAGCGCTGGAGTTGCCGCAGTTGCGTTTCCGTGAGCGCAGTCCCCATCTGC
>DAOUEC010000066.1:0-4607 GCA_034430655.1 Anaerolineae bacterium | reverse complement strand
ACCACCCTTCTTGCCCCGTCGTAGCAGGGCCTCTTGGCCAGCGACCAACATCGCCGCGTCCTGCTAACGGGGGACGAGTCCGTCTGAGTCTAGTTGGCCAGCGCCTTTCGGTCAGCGGCTCCGGAGGGATTTTCGGCGCGGCTCCCGCACCCGGCTCTCACCTGGACCGGGCTCTCTGGGCCGGTACCCCGTGCCTACTCGTCTCCATCATCGCCTTTACGATTACATTATGCCACAAAACGTCTCTTCTGTCAAATCCCCGATTCGCCTCACTAAAAAGGTTACCAATGCTGTTCCTGGAGTAACTGAAGATGTTCATCTCACGCTGAGGGCACCCCATCGCCTGGAGAAAGGAGGTGGCTCACCGTCTACTTTCTGCTTTAACCGAACCACTATCCTGAAGAAAGATGAGCCAAACTCATCTTGACCAACGGGTTGGCTGTGGCATCTGGACAACCTTCCCCCTTTGTGGTATCATACGCCTACCCACGAAGGGGGAAGGGAGAAATGTCGGTCTTGCTGGCGTTTCTCTCTTTCCTTGTCCCCTTCTGTTTTCCGCCACACAACCCCAGTGTTGTAGTATATTCATCGCTCAAGGATGTCCATAGAAACTGGAACCTACTCAAAATCCAACGAAAGGAGCGGGCATCTCGGTAACATTATCTTTTGACCTAATGATCGCGTTTCGGTAATATTTTCAATCGAGTGTCCAGATTCATCCCGGGCACGAAAACAGGCCGTTTCGCTGCCCGCTTGGCGCCATTTTGACAACTGACAGACACCATTTCGTTAAGTTATGACAGATGGGTGGGGTGTTAGATTAGTATCGGGGCGGGCCTCTGTGCCCGCCCCGGCCTCTATGGGGCAACCACGGAGGGGCGCCCCGACGATTTCCTCCGCTGCACAGCTTGCGCCGGGTTATCCAGCCGTCGCACGTAGACATGCCCGGCGCTGGGCAGCCGGGCTTGTGCCGCCAAGCCCCTCAGGATGAGCGGCAGATAGATGTGCTGCTTGTTGACGGTGATGACGACGGTGTCCGGTTCGGAGGGCGCGCCCGGCGCATCGGTGACGACGAGGGTAAAGGTGAGGACGGTGTGGGTGACGGCTGTGGTGAAGGTGGGCATCATGGCCATGCTGTCGCTCAAGGTGACGGGCTCGCCGCCGGCCTGCACCCAACCGTAGGCCAGTGGATCGTCATCGGGGTCGCTGCTGCCGCTGCCGTCGAGGGTGACCACCACGCCCGCATCTACGAACTGATCGGCCCCGGCGTCGGCTACCGGCGGGTCGTTGTCAGCGCTCACGGTGATGGTGACCGTGGCAGTGTCGGAATCGGTCTGCCCATCGCTGGCGTGGTAGGTGAAGGTGACCGGACCGTTAAAGTTGAGCGTGGGGGTATAAGCAAACGAGCCATCCGAGTTAAAGGTCAGGGTGCCGCTTTCGGGTTCCAGGTTCAAGATTCCGGTGAGGGGGTCGCCGTTGGCGTCCGTGTCGTTGGTCAGCACGCCCGGCGCGGCGACGTCGAGGGGAGTATCTTCGGGGGTGGTGTCGCTGTCGTCGTTCGCCACGGGCGCAACGTTGGGCACTGTCACAGCCGCGCTGGAGGTATTGTTGCTGGGGTCATTGTCCGTGGCGGTGGTGGTGATGATGATGATGATGATGATGATGGCGGTGTTGGTAAAGATGCCTGCCGCCAGGGGGGTGCTGAGCACGCCGGTGATGGTGATGACGCCACCCTCGCTCGGGCCGATGTCTTCCACGTCCCAGGCGCAACTGATACTGCCCGTGGCGGTGATAGTCGCGCCGCTGTTGCTGACGTGGAGGCTGGCGTGGGTCACACTGATCGGGATGCTATCGGTGATGACCACGCCGGTGGCGAGGGCCGCGCCCGTATTGGAAAAGGTGAGGGTGTAAGTGATGGGGGCGCCGGGCGCGGCAGTGGACGGAGTGGCGGTCTTGACGATGACCAGATCGGGGACGGAGAGCAGGGTCGGATTGAACACGTAAGCCGCCCCAGCGTAGGTGAGCGGGCCGCCTGGCCCGCCGTCTTCACCCACTGCCCCGACGACGACCGTGTCCCCGCTGATGGCCACGGAGTGGCCGAAGCTATCCTCTGCTTGGGCGTCGGAGGCGCGGAGGATTTGTACCTGGCCCCAGTTGTCCGCCCCGCCCTGGTTGCGGGCGAAGATGTAGGCTGCCCCGGCACCCTGGAGCGGGTCGCCTGGGCCGCCGTCTTCTTGGAAGGCCCCGACGACGGTGTCGCCGCTGATGGCCACGGAGTAGCCGAAGTAGTCCTCCGACTGGGCGTCGGAGGCGTGCAGGATTTGCACCTGGCCCCAGTTGTCCGCGCCGCCCTGGTTGCGCTCGAAGACGTAGACCGCACCAGCCCAGGAGGCTGGGTCGCCCGGCCCGCCTTTCTCCCCGCGCGCCCCGACGATGACTGTATCCCCGCTGATAGATACTGACCAGCCGAAGTAGTCCCCCGCCTGGGCGTCGGAGGCGGTCAGTTTGGCCACCTGGCCCCAGTTCTCGGCGCCGCCCTGGTTGCGCTCGAAGACGTAGGCCGCCCCGGCGATGGAAGCCGGGTCGCCCGGCCCGCCGTCTTCATCATATGCCCCGACGATGACCATGTCGTCGCTGATGGACACCAACCAGCCGAAGCGGTCCCCCGCCTGGGCGTCGGAGGCGGTCAGTTTGGCCACCTGGCCCCAGTTCTCGGCGCCGCCCTGGTTGCGCTCGAAGACGTAGGCCGCCCCGGCGATGGAAGCCGGGTCGCCCGGCCCGCCGTCTTCCTCGTCTGCCCCGGCGACGACCGTGTCCCCGCTGATGGCCACCGACCAGCCGAAGGAGTCACCTTGTTGGGCATCCGAGGCGCGGAGGATGGCTATCTCGGTGTGGAGGAGGGGGTCCACGGTGAGGGGGTACACAGCACTCGTGGCATCAATGTGAATTGCGAATTGCGAATTGCGAGCAAGCTCCAGGTGGGCGGGGAGGGGGCGGCCGGTGGCGTCGGTGACGAGGAGTTGGTCGTAGAGAAGGGCCACTCCGCCACCCGCGTCCCGCAACCGCAGCCCTTGCCCGGCGCTGTCCAATTCGGGTGCCAGGTCGCCCCGCAGGGCAAAGGTCAACACCACGTCGCCGCCCTCGGGCGGGGCGTAGAGCGTCAGCCCGTGCTTGACCCCGTCGGCGCTGTTCTCGTACCACTCGGTCACAGCCCCGTTCCAGCGGTACTCCACCCGCTCTCGGCGGCCGCTCAGGCCGGCCTCGTTGATGGCCACCGGGAAGGTCTGTTCCCCGTAGGCGAGCAGGTTGAGCCTCACGTCCCACAGGCGTCCTCCGTTAGCGTCGTAGCGGGTGGCGGTAAAGCCGCCGGGGGCGAAGGCAAGGGAGAGGTTGTGGGCGCGGTTGGGGGCACGGTAGGCCCACGACCCGTCGCGGGTCTGCCATGTGAACTGGTACTCGGCGGTCCGCATCAGGTCCTGCATCGTGTCCCACTCGCTGGCGGTGAACTCCTCGAGCACATCGGCCAGTTCCCTCGGCGGGGCAGCCGCCTCGGCGGCCGGTCTTTCCTGGTCCGCCGGATGCAATCCACGCGCCTTGACGTCGGTGGTGGCGACCGGCACGGTCGGGATCTCCTCCACGCTGGCCGCGGAGGCGGCGAGGAAGGGAGTCATAGTCATCACCACTACCAGGACCACCAGGGCGCGCATGAGGATGCTGCGGACGATTGGTTTGTTGTGCTGTGTGTTCATGAGGATCTCCTCCAAGATGTAGAGTTGGGGCCGCCAGCCTGATCCCCACATTGAGCACTGGATCCCGGTGGCTGGCCCGGGGTGTCGTGTGGCCCCTTCATTGCCGTGGGACTACTCTAGTTTTGGTGAGGCAGGTGAACACGGATGGATCATACTTCGATTGTACTCTCACTACGACGATTGAGCAAGAACACGAATTGCCTCACTGAAAAGGTGACCCGAAGTCAATCGTTGCCTCACGAGAAAAGGTGACTATTGCATATTCGTTGCCTCATGGGAAAATGTGACCCAAAATTGAGAAAGTCGCGGGGCTTCACGAAGCCCGGCACACTGCTCAAGCACCAGATTCCGATTCGCACTTGGGCCGACTGGAGTGAGGATCGGCCGGGGTTCTGTGAAACGGACCTGGTCGATCATAGCGGCGGGATCACCATCCGCGGAGCCGATCATGCCTGGACATTATGCTTCACCGATGACCGATGTCAAAACCGCTTTGCTGCAATTTGTCGCGCCCGTGAGCGTTTGCCGTTTCCATTGTTGGGCATCGATTCAGACAATGGCTCCGAGTTCATCAACGATCAGCTCTATCGCTAGACGCCCTATGCCAGAGTCTTGGCCAGTCCCCATGTCTCCAAGGAGCACAAAGCTGAACTTCGAGAGACCTACGACCTGCTAAATCTCGTAGACCTTCGGCGGCAGATCAACGAGCTACAAGACGAAATACTCAGGTATCTTCTCAATATTTTGGGGCAACGTTATCTTGAATAGTGGCTGAGCTGAGTAACGCAGCGAGCATCCGCCGGTTGAGTAGCGTTAGCGTATCGAAACCAAGGATGCGAGCGGCTCTACGGCTAACCC
>DAOUEC010000065.1:0-3244 GCA_034430655.1 Anaerolineae bacterium | reverse complement strand
TAACGCTCCGAAGGCGCCAAGGCTGTCAGGAACGGCAGTGCCCACACGCGTTTCACCCACGGGATCGGCACCAACAACATCGTGCTCAACCACCTGAGGCCGCTCGTTTTGACAAAGTGACTACGACTCGATCGTACTGGGTCGCGATAGATCCCTTTCGCTTTGATCTTGGCTCCTCGTCGCCGTTCAATCGTCTCGTCGATGCCCATCACCACTGGCCCCTTGGGCACAAGGGTGTTGACCAAGAGCATCAGCAGGATGCGACTGGCTTCCCGGCTCGACCACACCGCTCGGCTCAGTACACGATGGTAGTTTTGAAAGTGCTGTTCACCACTCAGACCCATCACGTGCAGCGCAGAAGTGACCGTGCGTTTGCCTGGAGCGAGGATCGCTCCAATCAGCAAGACTTGTGCGTGACGCCAAACGCGTTTGGAGAAGATACGCGCAAATTTCGAAATCGGTGTACAATAGGTTTCCGGCAGGGTGAGCATTGGACATCCTCTTGGTGGAGAGATGCCATAGCTTACCCTGCTCCTTCATAATCTACAAATGGACAAAGTCCAGCTCAGTGTGCTCATACTGGGTGCTCAGTACAACAGTGCGCCGAGTGATCCCTTACCAGTGATAGCACCATTCGGGTCAGGATGCATGCAGTTGGTACCACTGTTTGAAGATTTGGGTGTGCCGCAGGCAATTGTTGGTGCGACGGATATCGCGATGCGCCGGTACTTGGACCCGGAGTTGATAGCATTCACGGTTACCAAGCCAATGTTTGAGCAGCTTTGCGGGCTGGATGATAGGAGTTTCCTGCATAAGCGGTTCTGGAGGAATCTCAGGCAGGTGAGAGAGGGCGCAGATTTGTAGGAGAGATTCGGGGAGCGCCTAGCCCTCGCTCCAGCGTCCGCCGCTGTCATAGAGCCTTACGGGATTCAGAGTAGCCTGCGACTGAACCGGTGGGGGGAGGGGGTGACCGCCTGGGCCGCCGCGCCGCTGAGCTCAATCCGTTATGATACAGGAAAGGCACAGAACATGCTGGACACCCTGATCAAGAACAGTGCCGTGGTAGACGGCACAGGGAAACCGGCTTTCAAGGCCGACGTGGGAATCGCGGCGGGCCGCATAGCCGTGGTGGCCGAGACCATCGAGCAGAAGGCGAAGCGCACCATCCAGGCCCAGGGGTTGCACCTGGCCCCGGGCTTCATTGACGCTCATACCCACTCAGATCTTACCCTGCTGGTTAACCCCCGCGCCGAGAGCAAGATCCACCAGGGGGTGACCACGGAGGTCATCGGCAACTGCGGCGGCTCGCCAGCCCCGCTGTTGGGCGCGGCTGTGGAGGAAGCGCGGGCTGAGGCCAAGAGTCTTGGCCTGGACGTCACGTGGGTGAGTATGGCCGAATACCTGGAACGCCCGCGCAAGCCAGGGACCGCCGTGAACGTAGTGCCGCTGGTTGGTCACAACACGGTGCGGGGTGCGGTATTGGGCTTTGACGACATCCAGCCTACACCAGGGCAGCAGGCCGAGATGGAGCGGCTGGTGGCGCAGGCCATGGAACAGGGAGCGCGTGGCCTCTCCACCGGGTTGTTTTACCCGCCGGGCTTCTACGCCCGCACCGAGGAGGTGATCAGCCTGGCGCGGGTGGCAGCGCACTGGGGCGGCATCTATGCCACGCATGTCCGCAGCGAGACTAATCGTCTGTTCGAAGCGGTGGCCGAGGCCATTGAGATCGGCAAACAGGCTGAGATTCGGGTAGAGATCTCCCACGTCAAACTGGAGGGCTACCGGAATTGGGAGGGCGTCGACCGGCTGCTGGCCATGCTCGAGGATGCTGGTTCGCGGGGAGTAAGAGTGGGCTGTGACCAGTACCCCTACACAGCCGGTGTGTCCTGGCTGGCGTATATTCTGCCCTACTGGGCGCAGGCGGGCGGGGCCAGGACTGTCGGGAAACGGTTGAGCGACCGCGAGGTGCGAACCCGGCTCAGGAAGGACTGGGAGGAGAACCGCGCCGAGTGGGAGGATCGCGGCGGCATGCGCGACTGGACCGACATCCTGATCACTGATTGCAGCCCTAGGCCGGACGTGCAGGGCAAGAACATCGCCGAGATCGCCGCGGACGAGGGAAAGGACCCGTTGGAGACTGCCCTCGATCTGATTGTGATCAGCGAGGGGCAGGTAGAGTGCGTGTGTTTCGGCCAATTAGAGGACAATGTGCGTGTCCTAATGCGCCATCCTCTGGTGGTGGTGGGCAGCGACGGCGATGCCCTGGCTCCGTACGGTGTGTTGGCCCAGGGCAGACCTCACCCGCGCTACTACGGCACGTTCCCCCGCGTGTTGGGGTGTTACGTGCGCGAGGAGAAGGTGCTCTCGCTGGAGGAGGCGGTGAAAAAGATGACTTCCGTCACAGCAGAGCGCTTTGGCCTGAGCGACCGGGGTGTGATCCGCGAGGGCGCGTGGGCCGATCTGGTCTTATTCGACGCCCAGACCGTCGCCGACAGGGCGACCTACACTGATCCACATCAGTACCCTGAGGGCATCCCCTACGTCGTCGTCAATGGCGTGGTGGTGATTGAGCAGTGTGAGCACACCGGTGCTCTGCCCGGACAGGTGCTCTAACACAACGGCGGATTGAGAAACAAACGGATTGTCTCTCGTCCAGCCTTCCGTTTTATTCCAAATCTGTTGTTGTGTCTCACAACAATCGCTTTTCCGAGAGAACTCGTGAGTGTGATAGGAGGAATACGTGCCCGCTTCCAACGTGACAATGCGCGACATCTATACTGACAACGGTCATAAAGGGACATTTTCAAAGGTCTGAAACTTGAGGGTCAATAAGCTGGCAAGTTCTTGCTTGTACTCTCCATCAGTTTCCGCGATACAACCTACAATGGCTTGCTTGAAGTCTGCGAACTTTTCGTAGTACTCAGAGTAAAGACACTTCTTCTTGATGAACTTCCACAGCCTTTCAATCAGATTCAGATTAGGCGAGTAAGATGGCAGAAACAGGAGTTCAATGCCCAACGCTGTGGCCAAGTCCATGACGAAGCGGCAATGCTGATAGCGAGCGTTATCCATCACCAGAGTGATGGGTAGACCCGCAAACTCAACTGCTATCTTGCACATCAGTTTTGCCACAGAAAGAGAATTGATGTAAGAGTCGTTGGTGAAGGTAACGACCTGCAACGTGGTAGCGTGCAAAGCTCCCAAAACATTGAAGCGTTTACGGCCACTGGGCGCTTGAATGAAC
>DAOUEC010000064.1:0-51540 GCA_034430655.1 Anaerolineae bacterium | reverse complement strand
GCTCCAGCAACCTGTCCATATCCATTTTCCGTAGGGGCGCGGTTACAGTGCTCCTAAGCAAGCCTGGGATTCAGTCACGCTTCTGATGGCTCGACCTGCGTCTGAGGCAGGCTGGCGATCTCGAACTTCTCCTCACAGGCGATGCACTTGGCCCAGCCCTTGCGCCCCTCGGTGAGCAATCCGCCGCACGCAGGGCATGGCTGCGGCAGGGGCCGTTTCCAGACCCAGAACTCGCAGTCCGGATAGTTGATGCAGCCATAACCGACCCGCCCCTTGCGGGTTCGCTTTTCTACCAAGTCGCCCCCGCACTGGGGACAGGCCACACCCACCTTCTCCAGCCATGGCTCGGTGTAGCGACACTCAGGGAACCCCTTGCAGCCGATGAACTTCCCATACCGCCCCCAGCGGATGATGAGGGGCTGACCGCACTCGGGGCAATCCCGTCCGATCTCCTGCGGCTCCAGATCTACCTTCTCGATCTTCCGGTCGGCTTCGTCTAGCCGCTGTTTGAAGGGGATGTAGAATTCCCGCACCACTGGCACCCATTCCCGCTGACCGGCAGCGATCTCGTCCAGGTGCTCCTCCATCTGCGCGGTGAAGCCGTAATTCAGCACCTCTGTGAAGTGCTCCACCAGAAGATCGTTGACCAGGAAGCCGGTCTCGGTGGGCGCCAACCGCCTGCCGTCCCGCTGGACGTATCCACGCTGCTGGATGGTCGCCAGGATAGGGGCGTAGGTGGAGGGCCGGCCGATGCCGTACTTCTCCAACGCCCGTACCAGCGTGGCCTCCGTGTAGCGCGGCGGAGGCTGGGTGAAGTGCTGTTGAGGGATCAGGCGCACCAGGTCCAGGACCTCGTCCACCGTCAGCGGTGGAATCTGCTGGGACGGCTCCTCTTTGGCAGCGTCCTCGTCCTTAGCCTCCTCGTAGACCACCAGGAAGCCGGGGAAACGGAGGATGGAGCCGGAAGCGCAGAACAGGTAGGGCCTCTCTCCGCCTTCAGGACCGGCCAGCACTTCCACGGTGATGGTGTCGTAGACCGCCTGTTCCATCTGGCTGGCGACGAACCGCTGCCAGATCAGCCGGTAGAGCCGGTACTGGTCGCGGGTCAGGTATTCCTTGATAGTCTCCGGCTCGCGAAAGACGGAGGTGGGGCGGATGGCCTCGTGAGCCTCCTGCGCCCCCTTGGCCCGCGTCTTGTAGACGGGGGGTTTGGGTGGGAGGAACTTCTCCCCGTACCGCTGGGCGATGTAGTTCCGTGCCTCCGCCTGGGCCTGCTTAGCCACGTTGGTGGAGTCTGTGCGCATATAGGTGATCAGGCCCACCAGGTCATTGCCGTCCAGAGCGATCCCCTCGTAGAGTTGCTGGGCGATGCGCATGGTGCGGCGGGGGGTGAAGCGCAGGCGACGGGAGGTCTCCTGCTGCATCGTGCTGGTGGTGAAAGGCGGGGAAGGGCGCCGTCTCCGCTGCCCTCTCTTGACCGAGGTGACCACATAGGTGGACTGTTCTAATTTGTCCACCACTGTCTGCGTAACGGCCTCGTCCTTAAGGTCTACTTTCTCTCCGCGGATGCGATGGAGTTTGGCGACGAAACTACGCGGCGGGCGACGATCCTCCCGCTTTGCCAGTTCTGCTTCGATGGACCAGTACTCCTGAGGGATGAAGTCCTCGATCTCCCGTTCCCGTTCCACCACCAAGCGGACCGCCACCGACTGCACCCGACCGGCGCTGAGCCGCCCCCGTACTTTGCGCCACAGGAGAGGGCTAAGGCTGTAGCCCACCAGCCGGTCCAGGATACGCCGGGCCTGTTGGGCATTCACCAGATTCATGTTGATCTTGCTGGAGTGAGCGAAGGCCTTCTCGATAGCCTCCCGGGTGATCTCATGGAAGACCACTCGCCTGGCCTGGGAAGGTGTGATCTTCGCCGCTTCCATCAGGTGCCAGGCAATGGCTTCCCCTTCCCGGTCGGGGTCGGTAGCCAGGTAGACCTCGACGGCCTTCTTGACCTCTTTCTGTAATTCCTTCACCACCTGTCTTTTCTCGTTGGGCACCCGGTAGCGAGGTGCGAAGTCGTTCTCCACGTCCACCGACATGGAGGAGCGGAGCAGGTCGCGCACGTGCCCCACCGAAGCCCGTACCGTGTACCTCTTTCCCAGGAAACGGCCCACTGTGCGCGCCTTAGCCGGTGACTCGACGATCACCAGCCGGCCATCCCGCTTGGGCGAGGGTGGGGGATCCATCCCCTCGTGGGCCGGGGTGCGGCCCATCTTGAACATTTTCGTTCCACACACCGGGCACGTCCCCCGCGTGGCCGGCGTCCCGGTGTTGGTGAACACTGGCTGCGGATCCTTTATCTCGCGTTTGGTTTTGCACTTCATACAATAGGCTTGCATACTGGTCTCAGTCTTCCTTTGCTGATCCTTCACGCAGCGCCACGTAGGCCGACTTGGGCACAGCGTATTCTGCCCGATGCTCTGCCCTCCGCTTCTCTACTCCCTCGGAGCAGGTCATCCGCCGTAAAGTCGTAGTCGGCCACCACCTGGGGGTCGAAGTTGGCCAGGGTTACAGCCATTCACTGCGCCCATCCTCCTCCAGCCGCCTCACAATTGCTCTCACTTCCTGCTCCCGCCCTCTGGGGCAGACCAGCAGCGCGTCCTCCGTATCCACGATCACCATCCCCTCCAGGCCGATGGTAGCGATGAGCCGTTTCCCGCCGAAGATCAGCGTGTCCCGCGTATCAATCCCCACGTGCGGGCCGGCGATGGTGTTCCCTTCCTCGTTGGCCGGCAGCAATTCCGAGAGACTGCCCCAACTGCCCACGTCCGACCAGCCGATGTCCACCGGGATGACCGCCACGCGCTGGGCTCCCTCCATCACCCCGTAGTCAATCGTCTGTTTGGCGACCTGGGGCCAGATACGTCTCAGCGTCGCCTCGTATCCAGCGGTCCCCAGCGTCGCCTCCACCTCCGCCAGTTGCACGTAGAACTCCGGCATCTGGCGCTGGAACTCCTCCAGGATGCGGTCCACGCGCCAGACGAACATACCACTGTTCCACGAGTACTCCCCGCTCTCCACCATGTGCAGCGCCGTCTCCAAACTTGGCTTCTCGGTGAACCGCTCGACGCGGAAGACCGAAAAGCCTCCCATCGTGCCCAGGCTCTCTCCCTGCTTGATGTAACCGAAGCCGGTTGAGGGGGACGAAGGCGTGATGCCCAATGTGACCAGGTGGCCCTCTTCGGCGACTTGCGCCGCTGCTGCCAGCACCTGGCGGAAGCGCGCTGTGTCGGTGATGAAGTGATCGGCGGTGAGCACCGCCATAATTGACTCTGGGGCCTGCCGACGAAGGTGGATCGCCCCCAGCCCGATGCAGGGGGCGGTACCACGGCCCTCCGGCTCGACGATGAAGTTATCCGGCGGCAGTTCTGGCGCTTGCCTTGCCAGCGGTGCTACGTGTTCAGCGCCCGTGACGACGAAAATCTGCTCCGGCTGGAAAAGGGGCGCGAGCCGGTCCACCGTGTGTTCGAACATCGTGTGCTCCCCGACCAACCTGAGCGACGGCTTGGGACGATCGCGGCGGCTAAGGGGCCACAGCCGTGTCCCGGTCCCTCCGGCCATAATCAATGCGTAGTACATTCTGCCCCCCTAGTCCACTGACCAGCAACGAGCAACGAGTATCCAGCATCCAGTTCCTAATCCACCACGTACTCCACGCCCGGCTCGCGGGCCACGACGTACTTCATCCCGCCCACCTGGCGCACCATGCCCTTCAACTCCATCAGCGCCAGCGTGCTGGTCACCTGCGCGATCGGTAGTTCCACCTGCTGCCGAAGTTCATCCACGTGGGTGGGCTCCGCCGAAAGGTGGGCCAACAGCGCCGCTTCCGTCTCGTCGGCCGGGAGCACCTGGCGCGCCTCCATCTGCTCGGCCACCATGGTCAGATTCAGTTCCTCCAGGATGTCCTCCGGGCCGAGCACTAACTTGGCCCCCTCCTGGATAAGCGCGTTTGTGCCGGCACTGCCGTGCATCATGATACTGCCCGGCACGGCGAAGACGTCCCGTCCCTGCTCGGCGGCGTAGTCGGCGGTGATCAGCGCTCCACTCCTCTTCCCTGCTTCGGTGACGAGCACGCCCAGGCCGAGCCCGCTGATGATGCGGTTGCGGGGTGGGAAGTTACCCCCTTCCGGCGGCGTACCCAGTGGGTAGTTGCTTATCACTGCCCCCTGCGCGATGATTTCAGTGGCCAGTTTACGGTGCTCCGGCGGGTAGACCCGGTCAATGCCGCAGCCCAGCACGGCAATGGTGCGTCCCCCCGCCTTCAACGCCGCCCGATGTGCCTCAGCATCAATCCCCCGCGCCAGGCCGCTGACGATGGTGATGCCACTGCGCGCCAGTGTTGTGGTCAAACGGCGGGTCACCTCCCGTCCGTAGGCCGAGGCCCGCCGTGTGCCGACGACCGCAACCGCCCAGGCATCCTCCTCCGTCAACGTACCCTTGACGTAGAGCACAGGTGGTGGGGCGGGGATTTCGCGGAGGAGACGGGGATAGCCGGGGCTTTCCCACGTGAGCACTTGTGCACCAGTGGCTGCGATCTGCTCCAACTCCCGGTCCAGATCGACCCCAGATCGGACCGCCAGCAGATTCTCCAGCGAGCGATGGTCCAGGCCGGCTTGGTGCAGTTCCCCGGCCGGGGCGTGCCAGGCCCGTTCCGCGCCCCCGAAGTAGTCAAGCAGCGCCCGCAGCCGCGTTGGGCCGATGCCGCGCACGATGTTGAACCCAACCCAATAACGCAGGTCGTTCATCTCTAGCCCTCCACCAACATGCCCGGCAGCAAGTGCACCACCATCCGCCTCGATTCCAGGTCGAGTTCAAGTACCACGTCATCCACGGCTGGCAGGAGCACCTCACCTAACGGTCCACGCACGACGTAGACGTCGTTGGCTCCGGTCTCCAGCACTTCGACCACCTGGCCCAACCACTCGCCGCTCTCCGTCTCCACCCTCACGCCGGTGAGTTGAAAGTGGTAATACTCCTCTTCCTCAAGCGGCACGGCTTCCTCGAGCGGTATCTGCACCAGTTGGCCGCGCAGTTCCTCGGCCGCGTTCCGGTCGTCGCAGCCAGCCAATTTTAGCAGCAGCACTCCTTTATGACGGCGCAACTTCTCTACCGGGTAGCGCCGCACTGCCTCAGGGGAATCTGGACAGGCGAGGTAAAAGTAGGCATGCAGCCTCAGCCGTTCGGGGTAGTCGGTGAGAATTTCGACGCGCAGTTCACCCCGTACGCCGTGCGGCCGCGAGATCCGCCCGACCGCTAAATAGCAGGGCTCAGGCATACGTGCTCCTCCTGAGCCCCCTTCGCCCCCGTCATCACGTTGTGTGACAGCCCCCATTGGCGCTTAGACGATTTCCAGGGTGACCCGCTTCCCCTGCTTGGCAGCGAGCACCCGGACGAGCGTGCGCATAGCGTTCGCGGTACGCCCACCCCGGCCGATCACGCGGCCCATGTCCTCTGGGCCGACCCGCAGTTCCAGGATCACCGAGGTCTCGCCCTCAATCTCGGAAACGTGCACTTGAGACGGGTCGTCCACCAGCGACTTGGCGATAAACTCGACCAATTCTTTCATCGAAGCCATTGTTGCTCCTCCCTTCTTGAGGTAGTTGAGGCAGATGCCACGAACGGTACAGAGGCGCAGTGGAGGAGCAAAGTTCCACTGCGATGAGGAGTGGGCTATTCTTCCGTCTCTCCCTCCTCGTCCTTATGTCCGGCTTCAGCCGTCTCTGTTTCGGGCTCTGGAGCCGGTTCTTCCGCTACAGGCATCGCCGGCCCCCGGAGCGTCTTGGGGCTGACCTCCGGCGCGGCCCGAGCCGCTTCCTCCGCCTCGGCCAGCAGCGCTTCCAGAGGGTCGCCCTGCTTAAGCCGCCCGAATCGGGCCAGTGTGCCCTGCTTCTTCAGCAACCGGGCCACCGGTTCGGTGGGTTGTGCCCCGACGCTCAGCCAGTGCAGTGCCCGGTCTTCTTTGATCGTCACCGTTTCCGGTTCGGTGCGCGGGTTGTAGAAGCCGATACTCTCGATGAAACGACCATCGCGAGGTGCCCGCGAATCGGCCACCACCACCCGGTAACTGGGTTGCTTCTTGGCGCCTACGCGGCGCAATCGAATCTTGACCATAGTCCTCCTGACGTTGTGTGTGAAGAATTGGAAACCTGCAACCTACCCAAACATCCCCATCAATCCCTGCGTGCCTTTCTTTCCTTTCCCCAGTTGCTTCATCACGCGCTGCATCTGCCGGAACTGCTTCAACAGCGCGTTCACCTCCTGCACCATCGTGCCGCTGCCGCGAGCGATGCGCTTCTTGCGGCTGCCGTTGAGGATGCGGGGGTTGCGCCGTTCCTCTGGCGTCATCGAAAGGATAATCGCCTCAATGCGCTTGAGTTGCTGATCGGTGACCTCGGGCGAGACATCTTGGACCAACCGGCCCATCCCGGGCACCATGTCGAGAATCTGGCTCAGCGGCCCCATCTTCTTGATCTGCCGCAATTGCTCCAGGAAATCCTCCAGATCGAAATTGGCCTCGCGCAACTTGCGCTCCAACCGCTCGGCCTGTTCTTCGTCGAAGGCGGCCTCCGCCCGCTCAATGAGTGTCAGTACGTCCCCTATCCCCAGAATGCGGGAAGCCAGCCGGTCAGGATGGAAAACCTCCAGCGCGTCGGGCTTCTCACCCGTGCCCAGGAATTTGATCGGCACGCCAGTGACGGCCCGCATACTGATGGCCGCACCTCCTCGGGCATCGCCGTCTACCTTGGTCAGTATCAGCCCGGTCAGCCCAATGCGTTGATGAAAGCCGGCCGCAATATTCACCGCCTCCTGCCCCGTCATCGAGTCAGCCACCAGGAGCGTCTCGACCGGCCCTACCGTCCGCTTGACAGCCTCCAACTCGGCCATCATCCCCTGGTCAATCTGGAGACGCCCAGCAGTGTCCAAAACGACCACGTCGTAGCCTCGCCGGCGCGCTTCGCGGACGCCGTTGGCGCAGATCTTGGGCGGCGGGACATGCTGCCCCTCACTGTGAACCGGCAGGTCCAGTTGGCGACCCAACACCTCCAGTTGCATGACGGCGGCCGGGCGATAGGTGTCGCCAGCGACCATCAGGGGCAGGTGACCGCTATGCTTGAGATACCGGGCTAGTTTAGCCACTGTCGTCGTCTTGCCCGAACCCTGCAGACCGACCAACATGATGACGTGGGGGGCAGCACCTTTTAGTTCCAGCCGCCCCGGTTCGCCCAGTGTCCTAATCAGTTCCTCGTGTACGATCTTGATCACCTGCTGGGCCGGACTGAGACTTTTGGTGACTTCGGCGCCGATGGCCCGCTCGCGCACGCGGCCGATGAAGTCTTTGACCACTTTGTAATGTACGTCGGCTTCCAGCAGGGCCAGGCGAATCTCGCGTAGCACTTCGTCTACGTCGGCCTCGCGCAGGATACCGCGCTTGCCCAACCGTCGGAAGACGGCCTGGAGTTTGTCGGTTAGATTCTCAAACATGGTATTGCGGGGCACACTGGAAACCCACGAAATGGGCGGAGCATGCCGCGCCAATGCCCCTTACAAGGGCGTGATGTGTGATGCGTAAAACGTGATCTTGCTTCACGTTTACGTTTCACGTTTTACGTCAGATGTGGCGGTAGTGCTTTCTCCCAGTTTTCACGTGCGTTCGGTACACTCCGACTGACAGCCAATCAGATACGTGGGGCGATTGTAATGTAAAAGCACTGTTTCGTCAAGTTCTCTGGCGTCTGACCACCACCCGTGCGTCCACCGCTGCCACGCCTCGCTCAAATACGAGCAGCGGGTTGACGTCAACCTCCACGACTTCGGGACATTCGACCAGGAGGCGCGACAGCGCCAGCAGTGACTCGACGGCCGCTCCCACGTCCGCCGGTGGCTCTCCGCGCACGCCCCGCAGCAGGCGGCTTCCCTGTACCTCGGAGACCATCCCCTCGGCCTCCTCGCGGGTCAGCGGGGCCAGGCGAAAGGCGACGTCCTCGAACACTTCCACGTAGACCCCGCCCAGCCCGAACATCACCACCGGCCCGAAACTCGGATCATGCTTGCCGCCCAGAATCACCTCACGTCCCCCAGAGAGCATCCGCTGCACCAACACTCCTTGCACTCGCGCACCTGGTGCGTGCTCTTCCACCCGTGCCAGCAGTGCAGCGAACTCCGTCTGCAGCGTCTCGGAGTTCCCGATCCCCAACGCCACCCCGCCCACGTCCGACTTGTGTGAGACGTCGGCCGAGAGCACCTTCAGCGCCACCGGGTACGCAAGCGTGCCTGCGGCCACCAGGGCCCCCTCGACGTTTTCCACCACGGCCCACTCAGCCGTGTGGATGCCAAATGCCGCGCACAGCCCCAACGCCGCGTCGGTCGTCAGCACTCCGTCACGGGTCAGCATCCCATCCACCTCGTGTGGACGCTGGGCTGGCTCGGGCGGCAACGGAAGCAGCCGCGCTGGGCGGGTGTACCGGTCGCGGGAGGCAGCCAGCGCTCGCACCGCCCCCTCAATTGTGGCAAAGGTTGGAAGTTCCATCTCCTGCTCCAGTGCCATCACTTCGCTCTCCTGGGCGAAGGGGCAGAAAGCAATCGGCTTGCCCGTCTGCCGGACCAGTCGCTCGACGCGGCGGGCTAGTCGGCGCGAACTCTCCGCCTCCGGGCCGGTGCTGTACGTATGCACCAACAGCAGCGCGTCAGGGTTCAACGTGCGCAGGCATTCGTCGGCAATCTCTCCGTAGAGGTCGAAATTAAAAATGACGCCCACGTCAATGGGGTTGGTCAGCGCAATGACGTCAGCGCGGAAAAGATCTCGCACTCTGGTTAGAAAATCGTCCGGAATGGGCAGCAGATGAAAGCCGTGAGCGTCGGCCACGTCGGCGGCCACGACTGCGTGCCCCCCAGAACGGGAGATGATGACGAGGTCGTTGCCTCGCGCCGGCGGCAGCGCGAATCCCTGCGCCAGCGTTACCGCGTCCTGAAAACTCCCAGCGTGGGCGATGCCCGCCTGTCGCAGCGCCGCGCTGACAATGCGGTCGTCGTTGGCCAGCGCCGCCGTGTGCGAAAAGGCGATACGGGCGCTCGTCTGGCCTGTGTTGGCCTTCTGCACGATGACCGGCTTGGGCGACGAAGCGGCCAGTTCAATCAGCCGCCGGCCTTCCTCGATGCTCTCCAGGTAGAGGCAGATTATCCCGGTGCCGGGATCCGCCATCAGGTAAGTCAGGTAATCCGTCTCATCCAGGTCGGCTTTGTTGCCCATACTGACGACTTTGTTGACCCCCAGCCTGGCCTCGCTGAGCAGGTGCAGGCAAGTAACCGAGACGCCGCCGCTCTGCGCCAGCACCGAGACCGGACCCAGTTTGACTGCCTGCCGGTCGAGGGTGGTGAAGGGCAGGCACAGCCCGTTTTCCACGTTGACTGCACTGATGCAGTTCGGGCCCACGAAATGGATGGACCAGTGGCGCGCTACTTTGCAGAGATGTTCTTCCAACCTGCGCCCTGCCTCCGAGAATTCACTGAAGCCGCCCGACTCGATCACCGCCCGGCGGAGGCCTTTCCTTCCACAGGCGTCCAGCAGGCCCGGCACCGTCGCCGCTGGCGTCAGGATGACGGCCAGGTCCACTCCATCGGGCAGCGCTTCCACCGACGTGAGAATGGGGATGCCATGCACCTCGCCACTCCGCAGCCCGACGGCGTAAACGTCGCCGCTGTAGCCAAACCTCAACATATTGCGGATGATGTTGGCTGCCAGATTGTCGGGCCGCTCCGAAACACCGATGACCACAACGCTATCGGGATAGAAGATTTTGTTCACTGCTTTGCCTCCCGCTACGATTGGCCCGATTGTAACAGAGAGTGAGTAAAATGCCAACCCCGACTACGAAAGCCACGTTTTTGTGGTACAATAATAGTACTATGGACATTGCCTACCATCCCGAACTCATCCGCCCGACCGCCTACGTCGCGCCGAATGCGACCATCATCGGCGAGGTGCACGTCGCCGCCGAGGCGAGCGTCTGGTTCGGCTGTGTGCTGCGGGGCGACAACGCACCCATCACCGTGGGGGCTCGCACCAACGTTCAGGACCTCACCGTCATCCATACGGACATGGAATGGCCTTGCACGCTGGGTGAGGGCGTGACCGTCGGTCACCGGGCTGTGCTACACAGCGCGACCATCGAAGATGGCGCGTTGGTCGGCATCGGGGCCATCGTGCTGAACGGCGCGGTCGTGGGCCAGGAGGCGCTGGTTGGGGCTGGCGCATTGGTGCTCGAGGGGATGATCATTCCACCCCGACACCTGGCGCTGGGCATACCGGCGCGGGTGGTGCGGGAACTGACGGACGAGGAGATAGAACGCTCGCGTATCTTTGCTGCGCACTACGTCGCACGAGCGCGGGCGTTCCTGGTTGCCAGCAAGGGAGGATAGTTATGTCGGTCACCGATTTACTGCAACGCAGCGAGTTGTTTTCCGGGCTCGCACCTGAGCAGATTGAGCAAATTGCCGCCTTGGGCCGGGAGGTTGTCTATAACGCTGGCGCCGTCGTCATCCGCGAAGGCGATCCCTCCGACGAGATGTACGTCATCAGCAGCGGCATGGTCGAGGTGCTGGTCTCCAGGGGCACGATCCCCGATGTGCCAGGGCCACCCCAACTGACCCCCATCGTCCGCTTGGGTCAGGGGCAGTTATGCGGCGAGATGGCGCTGGTGGATCGCGGGGCCCGCTCGGCGACGGTGCGCTGCGTGGAGGACGGCACTGTGCTCCACGTCATCCCCCGCCAGGCTTTCTGGGCTCTCTGCGACGGCGACCATCACATCGGCTACGTCGTGATGCGCAACATCGCCTCCGACCTATCGTTCAAACTGCGCCATCGTAACCTGCAGGCGAGACTGGCGGGAGGCGCGTCGTGATCTACAAAGTGAGTTATGTCGTCGTAGGTAAACCGCACCCAGGTGCGATCGTCAACCTGGACGCCCCGCCGCGTGTCGGCGACCGGGTGCAACTGAGCGGCGAATTGTTCGAGGTCACTGAAGTCATTGACCTGATCCCGCCGCGTGGGGAGTTCGCCTATCTCCACGTCACCTGCCGGCCGGTGCAGGAGACGACGTAGGATACGCTGGCAGGCACGACTGGGCTATCTCCATTTCTCTTTCCTCCGGGTCGCCCGCAGATACCGGCGTCACCTCCGTGCCTGGTTTGCTATCCAAAACGCCGGTGTGACATTCCGCCCCCGATTCAGATGACTCCTGACACCTTGACGGAAACAGGCATTAGTGGTAGAATATATGCACTTTTCTGCATATAGTGACGAGATGAAGCGAGATTGCTATCATCAGGCCGCCAGGCTGTTTCGCCTGCTCTCCCATCCGGCTCGGCTGCGCATCCTGGGCGAACTGCGGCGAGACGAGGCCTGCGTTTGCCACCTGCAGGCGGTGCTGGGGCGACCCCAGGCATACGTCTCCCAACAGTTGCGGGTGCTTCGGGAGGCTGGGGTGGTTACTGACCACAAGGACGGGCTCAATGTCTACTACCGGCTGGCCGACCGGCGGGTGGAGCGGCTGCTGGAGGAGATCCTGGGGCCGGCGGGGGAGCGCACCGTTCCGCCGGCGTGTCCGTGCCCCCGCTGCCGGGGCGATGGGGATTCCATCCTGATGGGAGATCAGAGCGGATGACGCAATCAAAGGATCCGGCGGGCCGGCCGGTGCAGTGCACTTGCGTGAGAGACGGCCTGGCGGCACTGCCGCCGGAACTGCGGCCGCGCCCGCGGAAGAAGAGCAGCCTGCGGAAAGTGACCTGTCCGGGCTGTGGGCTCGTGTACTGGACCAACCGGTCCACTGACTTGTGCATGGAATGTGAGAAGGGCGGCGTGAAAGCGCCCCCGACAACCTAATTTGCGGAGGTATAGATGCTGAACGTCGAAGTTCTGGGTGCTGGCTGCAAGAAGTGTAACCAGGTCGAGCAGCAGGCTGTGGCGGCGCTGGAGGCGCTGGCGGAGGAGGATCCCTCCCTGGAGGCGACCATCCAGCACGTGACCGATTACGGCGAGATTATGAAGTATCCCATCATGTTCACCCCCGCTCTGGTGGTCAACGGGCAGGTGGTCTGCGCCGGCCGTATCCCTATGGTGGATGAAGTGACCGGTTGGCTGCGGGAGGCGCTGGACGGGGCAGGGGAGGAAAGATGATAGAAAATGTCCTGGCTCTCGTCTGGCAACTTTTGGCATCCGGCTGGCTGGCGCTCCTCGACTACCTGGCAGCACACGTGCTCTTGTGCCTGCTTCCGGCCTTTTTCATCGCCGGTGCGTTGAGCAGCCTCATTCCCAAAGAGACGGTCACCCGCTACCTGGGCCCCCGCGCCAGCAAGTGGATCTCCTACCCGGCTTCGGCGGTGGGCGGCTTCGTACTGGCGGTCTGCTCCTGCACCATCCTGCCGCTCTTTGCCGGCATCTGGAAGCGCGGGGCAGGGCTGGGGCCGGCTATCACCTTCCTTTTCGTCGGGCCGGCCGTCAACATCCTGGCCATCGCCTACACCGGCGCGGCCATCGGCATGGACATTGCCCTGGCCCGCATCCTGCTCAGCGTCCTCTTCGGCATCGGCATCGGATTGATTATGGCCTGGCTGTTCGGGGATAAGACGGGGGTGGAGGCGGACGCGGGCCTGTTCAGCCAGCAAGCGCGGGTCCGGCCCACCATCTGGGTTCTCTTCGGTCTGCTGGTCGGTATCCTGGTCGTCGGCACGCTCCAGGTGGACCTGCTGACCTGCACCTGGTTCTCCGTCATCCTGCCGATAGAGATCCCGGCGGGGCTGCTGGCGTGGCTAGAGGGGGTGCACCTGAATCTGCAGGGGGCGCTCCTCATCCTGATGCTGCTGGTCATCGCGTCGGCGGCCTGGGCCGGGCTGGACCGGGTGATGAAGGGGTTCAACGGCTGGACCTGGGCGGCGCTGGGGCTGGCGGTGGTGACGCTGCTGATCGCCGCGCCGAAGGTGGACATCTCCAGCAGTCTGGTGGTGGGCGTCACCGGCCGCTTCCTGGGCGAGGTGGTGCTGGTGGGGACGGTGGTGGCCGTGGCGGCGCGGGGCCTTGAGCGGCACGAATTGGCCCTCTGGCTGTGGGAAACTTGGAAGTTCGTCAAGCAGATCTTCCCGCTCCTGGTAGTGGGCGTCTTCGGGGCCGGGATGGTCAAGGTGATCATCCCCGAGGTATGGATCCAGACCCTGGCCGGCCGCAACACGGTGTGGGCCAACCTGTTCGGCGTACTGTTCGGCGTGTTTATGTACTTCCCCACGCTGGTGGAGGTGCCCATCGCCCGCATGTTCCTGGACCTGGGGATGCACCGGGGGCCACTCCTGGCCTACCTGATGGCGGACCCGGAGTTGAGCCTGCAGTCCATCCTGGTGACGAGCAAGATCCTGGGACCGAGGCGCACCTGGGCCTATGTGGGGTTGGTGACGATCTTTAGCACGCTGGCGGGGTACCTGTTTGGGCTGGCGCTGGCGGTGTTGTAGGAGGTATCCCTTTGCCCAGAGTGACCCTCGATGCCGAGGGACGGTTGACGCTCCCGCCTCACCTCCGCCGCCGCTACGGACTGGAGGCCGGCGGCGAATTGTTGTTGGAGGAGACGGATACTGGCCTGGTGCTTCATCCCCTCCATCCCGACGTGCGCAAGGTCTATCTGGAGGTCACCACGCGCTGCAACCTGCACTGCCGCACCTGCGTGCGCAACGTCTGGGCCGAGCCGCTGGAGGATATGAGCGACGCCACCTTCGATCGCCTTGTGACCCAACTGCGGGATCTGCCGCTTCTGCGCGCGGTGGTCTTCGGCGGCTATGGAGAGCCTTTCGCCCACCCCCGTATCCTGGACTACCTGGAGGCGGTCAAGCGCCTGGGGCTCAGGGTGACCGTCAGCACCAACGGCACGCTGCTGGACGAGGCGCGGGCCGAACCGCTGGTGCGCCTGGGGGTGGACGTCGTCACCGTCTCCCTGGACGGCGCCAACCCGGATACCTACGCCGACGTCCGCCGTGGGGCTGACCTGCGGGCCGTGCTGAGCAATATCGAGACCCTCAACCAGGCCAAAGCGAGATTGGGAGCCGTGTTTCCGCGCCTGGGGATCGAGTTCGTGGCGCTAAAGCGGAACGTGGCGGAATTGCCCGATCTGCTGCAACTGGCGGGGCGGTTGGGGGCCAATCGGGCCATCGTCGCCCATGTCCTGCCCCACACGCCGGAGATGGCCGCCGACGCGCTCTACAGCCGGGACGGTGTGGAATCGTTACCCGTACCCATTGGCTGGCCTGTCCTCAGCGGCGACTGGCTGCTCTGGGGCGTGATGGAACTGCCCCGCATGAACTGGGGGGCTGAGCGAAGTTGCCGCTTCATCAAGAGCGACGCGCTGGTGGTGGGCTGGGACGGGGGCGTGAGTCCCTGCTATGCCCTCTCCCACTTCTACCCCTACTATATCTTTGGCCGCCGCAAGGAGGTCACCCGCTACACTCTGGGCAACGTCAACGAGAGCACGCTGGCGGAGCTCTGGACTTCCGATGAGTACGTCCGCTTCCGCGCTCAGGTGCGCCGCTTCAACTTTCCCTCCTGCGTGGATTGCGACCTGCGCGATACCTGCGACATTACCGAGGCGAACGAGGGCTGCTGGGGCTGGTGTCCCTCCTGCGCCGACTGCCTGTGGGCGCAGGACATCGTGCGCTGTCCGTGAAGGAGCAGGATATGAAGAAGGGCTTGATGGTCACTGTCCGACGAGGAATTGCTGGATCTGTGCCGCGTCATCATGGATCGGGACGAGGCAGGGGCGCTGGAGTTCCTCGACCGGCACCTGCGAAAAAAGGTCAACCAGGCGCTGGAGGGAGGCTGAAAGGTGATGATCGAGGTACCCGGGGCGGGCATCAGGGAGGCCGGCGGCAACCTGTTCGGCCAGCGGTGAGCAGAGGGAGAGGAGGATGGCGCGTGAGCGGCGCGTTATCCCAGACACAACTTTCAGGAGGGCTGTTCGCCGGGGTAGATTAGCGAAGCTAGGGTATGAGGACAGGTGTCCTAAACGAAACTCATGCTTAACATGGGTCTAGTGAACGTCATCGCCTCCTTCTTCGGAGGAATGCCATTTTGTGCCACGGGGCCGGGGGCCTGGCAGGCCAGTACTACTTCGGAGCCCGTACAGGCGGCGCAAGCATCTTGGAGGGACTCATTGAAGTCTTCATAAGGCTTTTCTTGAGCAAGTCTATAGCCAACATAATGGCCGCCTTCCCCATGCCGCTGGTGGGCGGGAAGATGCTTCTGGTGGGGATCGAACTGGGCAAGGCGGTGGTGAGACTGCGGGGATGGAAGCTGTATCTGGCGCTCTTCACTGCTGCCTTATCAATCGTCACCAACATGGCCGTGGGGTTCGCGGCGGGATTGGCTGCGGCCTAGCTGGTGCGGGTGCTGAAGCATCGGCACCTGCTGTCCTGCACCTGCTGCACGCCAGAAGAGACGGTGCGAGGCGATTGAACACGCCGCCGGGGGAGTGAGACATCCTGACATAGTGACCAGGCGACGTCTGGACGATATGAAAAAAAACGCACTGCTGCTGACGCTGCTGTTGCTGATCTGGCTGAGCCTCCTGCCTCCTGCCGCCCAGTCCGACGAGCCGGTGGTGCGGGCCGTGCTGTTCTGGTCGGAGACCTGCCCCCACTGCCACGTGGTCCTGGATCAGACCCTGCCCCCGCTGCAAGAGCAGTACGGCGCTCAACTGGAAGTGCTTATCATTGAGGTCTCCCCGGAGCGCTACGAACTGTGGCTGGGGGCAATGGAGGCGTTCCAGGTTCCGCCCGAGCGGCGAGGGGTGCCTATGCTGTTCATCGGCGACACCGTGCTGGTCGGCTCATACGATATCCCGGAGAGGCTGCCTGGGCTGATCGAGCAACACCTGACCGCCGGTGGGGTGGATTACCCGGCTATCCCTGGCCTGCTGGCCGATCTGACGTCCATACCCACGCCCCCCGCCGGCCCCACCCTCCGGCCCACGCCGACCATCAAGGCCTGTCACATCTGCGACGAGGAGGAGTTTCCGCCCAGCACATCCACGCCGCAGCCGGTAGTTCACGTGTATTTCTTCTACGACCGGCTGTGCGGGGAGTGCCTGGTGGTGCAGGAAGAGGTGCTGCCGCCCCTGCAGGAGAAATATGGCTCGCAACTGGTCATTGAGCAGCGGGACGTGGAGGGCTCGGCCAGCGACTACAACCTGCTGCGGGCGCTGGAGCGGCGGTATGGGGTGGTGTACGGGGATATGCCGGCCGTGTTCGTCGGCCAGGACGCTCTTAACGGGGAGGAGGCGGTGCGGGAGAGGCTGCCGGGGCTGATCGAAAAGTACCTGGCCCGGGGTGGCGCGGCCTTGCCCGAGGTGGATTTGTCTCCCACGCCGTCGCCAACCCCTACGGCCGTGGGGGAAGCATCTCCTATCCATCTGGCCTACTTCTATCAGCCCGGCTGCCGGGAGTGCGACCGGGTGCAATTGGATCTGAACTATCTGCAACATCGCTACCCGCAACTCGTCGTCCAGGTTTTCGACGTCGAGGCCGAGGCGGCCTTGGCTGAGTGGTTGGGGCAGAGAGCCGGAGTGCCGGAAGAGAAGCGTTTGACCGCCCCGGCCGTGTTCGTCGGCGACGAGGCGCTGGTAGGCGAGGAGTTGCATACCCGCAGCCTGGAGGTCCTGCTTGCCCGTCACGCCGAAACCGGTGCCGAGCCGGTGTGTGAGGGGTGGGAGGCGGCGCAAGGCGAGGCGACCGCCGGCATCGTCGAACGCTTCCGCTCCTTCGGCCTGCTGACGGTACTGGCGGCCGGGCTGGTGGATGGGCTGAACCCATGCGCCTTCGCCACCATCGTCTTTTTCATCTCGTACCTGGCCTTTATGGGCCGTCGGGGGCGGGAGGTGCTGGCCGTGGGGACGGCTTTCGCCATGGGGGTATTTTTGACCTATCTGGGCGTCGGTGTAGGGCTGCTCAAATTTCTGGCGTCGTTGCCCTTCCTGGGCACGGCGGGCCGCTGGGTGTACGGGCTGACGGCGGCCCTGTGTCTGCTCCTGGCCGCCAGCAGCCTGCACGACTGGTGGCAGGCCCGCCAGGGCAAACACGGGGAGATGCGCCTCAAACTGTCCACCCGCCTGCGGCGCTGGATCAACCGGGTCATCCGCGAGGGGACCAGGCTGCGTACTTTCATACCTGTGACCTTCATCACGGGGGCGGCGATCTCGGTGATCGAACTGGCCTGCACCGGTCAGGTCTACCTGCCGACCATCGTTTTCGTGCTGGGCGTGCTGGGCCTGCAGGCGCGGGCCGGACTGTACCTGGTGCTCTACAACTTGATGTTCGTCCTGCCGTTGGTGGTGGTCTTCCTGCTGGCCTACTTCGGCACCACCTCGCAGCAGTTGGGCCTGTTCATCCACCGCCGGGCGGCGATGGTCAAACTGGTTACCGCTGGGCTGTTCGTGCTGCTGGCCGGGTGGCTGATGGTGGCTCTGATGTAGCGAAAAGGGAAGAGGGTGCCTATCCGGATGGGTGCATTTCAGTTCAGTGGCGAATTGTAGGCTTCTCTCATCAGTTGACTTATAGTGCGAATTCGTGTATATTTAATACAGAGTAGGAGAAGCCCGTGGCACAGAAACGTGTTTTGGTCATAGAGGATAGTCCTGAGACTCAGCAACTACTGGCCGAATTGGTGCTTGAACCCAATGGCTACCGGCCTATCGCAGCCTTGGATGGAGAAGAGGGACTTCGGCTGGCCCTGGAAGAGCACCCTGATCTCATCATCCTGGACATGCAGTTGCCCAAGATGAGTGGGATCGAAGTGTTGGAGGCGCTACGACAGCGGGATGTGGACATCCCGGTCATCTTCGCCACTGTCCGCGAGTCTCTCGAACTGGTCGTGCAAGCCTTCCGGTTGGGAGCGCGCGACTACGTCATCAAGCCTTTCGGTCCCCAGGAGATGCAGGAAGCGATCCAGCGCGCCTTCGCTACCGCCAGAGTGAATGAGGAACGGGAGCAACTGACGCAGCAACTTCAGCGCCAACTCCAGGAACTGAACGCCGTCTACGCGATTGGGCGGTCGGTCACATCGCTGCTGGATCTGAACCGCGTGCTCAACCGCGTAGTCGAGGCGGCGGTATACGTGGCGGATGCTGAAGAGGGCATGCTCCTCCTGCTGGATAACGAGAGCGGCGAACTCTACCTGCGGGCGGCCAAGAATGTAGACGAAAAGGTGGTGCGAAGCCTGCGTGTGCGCACGGACGACAGCGCTGCCGGGCGAGCGCTTCGAACGGATCGGGCCGTGCTTCTGACCGGCAAGCAAGCCAAAGTCGCCACCGGCTACCTGGTCAAGGCGCTGCTCTATCTGCCGCTGCGGGTTCCCGAGCGCGGGGTGATCGGCGTGCTGGGGGTGGCCAATCGCGAATCGGAGCGCTCGTTCTCCGAGCGCGACATTTTCCTGCTTTCAGCCCTGGCGGATTACGCGGCTATCGCCATCGAGAACGCGCGCCTCTTCGAGACGGTTGAGATCGAGCGGGCTAAGTTAGAGGCAGTCCTGCGAGAGGCTCAGGAGGTGATCATCGTCGTTGACAAGGACAACAATATCCTGCTATGCAACACGGCAGCCCGCGCCACGCTTGACCTGATCGAGGCCGATCTGTTGCGCCGGCCCATTGGCGAGGCCATCCCACATCCAGCCCTGCGTGAAATGTTCGCCCAGGTGTGCGAGACAGGGCAAGCAGCACACAATGAGGTGTCTCTGAAGGACGGGCGCACGTTCAACGCGCAACTCACGCCTGTTGAAGGGGTCGGCTGGGTGCTGATGATGCAGGACATCACGCACCTGAAGGAATTGGACCGCGTCAAGTCGGAGTTCGTCGCTACCGTCTCTCACGATTTGCGCACGCCACTGACCACCATTCAAGGCTACATTGAATTGCTGCCTCGGGTAGGACCGCTGAATGCGCAACAACAGGAATTCATCCATCGCGCCCACGAGAGCATGGAGGCTATCACTGAACTGATCGGCGATCTGCTCGACATTGGCCGCATTGAGGCTGGATTTGACCTGGAAATGGTGCCTTGCGACTTAAGGCAGATAATAGAAGATGCAGTCAGGGAACTCCGGCCGCGGGCAGGGCGTAAGAGACAAGAATTGCGCTGGCAGCCACCCGAGACGCTGCCACTGGTGCAGGGCAACCCTCTTCGTCTGCGCCAGGTGGTGGACAATCTGCTAAACAATGCGGTCAAGTATACACAGGAAGATGGCTGGATCACTGTGAGCGCAGTTGAGGACGAAGGACACGTCGTAGTACATGTGGCCGATAATGGTATCGGTATCCGTCAGGCCCAACAGCCATACGTCTTCGACAGGTTCTATCGTGTGGAGTCAGACGAGACAGCAGACATCAAGGGTACAGGGCTAGGATTGGCGATCGTCAAAGCGGTGATCGAAAAACACAATGGGAGGGTATGGGTAGAGAGCAGGCCCGGGGGGGGCAGTGTTTTCAGTTTTGTACTGCCTGCCCTGAGGACCTGACGCAGAGGCAGCCAAAGATTACTTCCAGCGGGGTGCTCCACCGGGAGCACCCTTTACGTTTCTGCGACGAGCGTAGGGTTTTCGTAGGGTTTTCGTAGGGTTGGCGTCAAGTCCCGAGGGGCAAAACATGGTATCATATAGACAGAGTTAGGGGCGGTTTCTCTTCTTCTCCTCCTTTTGGTGAGGGCCGGGGTGCGGCGACCCCGGCTCTCAGCGTGTTTAGGGCCGGCGGCACAACCCGCCGGCCCTTCTGCTTGGCCAGAACGGCCCCCAGTGCTATAATCCCCGCCCAGGAGGTCGGATGGGCAGAGGCGGGCGGCAAATCGCAAAAGCGGCGGCGCTGGTGATGGCACTCTTCGCCGCCAACAAACTGCTGGCGCTGGTGCGCCAGATGGCCATCGGCGCGCTGTTCGGTACCAGCGGCGATCTCGACGCCTACCTGGCCGCGGCCCGTATCTCGGAGACGGTCTTCTTGGTCATCGCAGGCGGGGCGATAGGGTCGGCTTTTATCCCCACCTTCGCCGACCACCTAGCAAAGGAAGACCGCGCCGGGGCCTGGCAGTTGGCGTCGTCCGTCGTCAACCTGGCGTTGATCATGCTGACGGCCACGGCGGGAGTGATGGTGATCTTTGCGCCAGCGCTCGTGCGAACGGTCATCGCCCCTGGCTTCGACCCACCCCAGCAGGCGCTCACGGTCAGCCTGCTGCGGCTGATGCTGATCTCCCCGGTCATCTTCGGCGTGAGTGGAGTAGTGATGGGGACATTGAATGCCCACCAGCACTTCCTCCTGCCGGCGCTGGCCCCATCGCTCTACAATCTCTCGATCATCGGCGGGGCGCTGCTACTGGGGCCACGCCTCGGCGTGCAGGGGATGGCTGTCGGCGTGGTCGTGGGAGCGGCGCTGCACCTGCTGGTACAGGTGCCAGGTCTGCTGCGCTACGGCGCGCGCTATGTTCCCGCGTTGGGGCTGGATAACCCCAGTGTGCGTGAGGTGGGGCGGCTGATGGCACCACGGGTGCTGGGCACGGCCATCACCCAACTCAACTTCGTCATCAACAACAGCCTGGCCTCGATGATGGGCGAGGGAGCGGTCTCGGCCATCAACTACGCCTGGCTGTTGATGCTCCTCCCGCAGGGGGTCTTCGCCCAGGCGGTGGGAACAGCCGCCTTCCCCACCTTCGCCGAGCAGGTGGCCCGGGAGGAGCGGGCCGAGATGCGGAGCACGCTGGCCGCGACACTGCGGGTGGTCTTCTTCCTCAGCATCCCGGCCACGATGGGGCTGTTAGTGCTGGGCCGGCCACTGGTGGGGCTGCTCTTCGAGCGGGGGGCGTTCGAGACGGCCTCGACGGAGGCGGTGGCCTGGGCGCTGGCCTTTTACGCGCTGGGGTTAGTGGGACACTCCGGGCTGGAGATCGTCGCTCGCGCCTTCTATGCACTGCACGACACGTTCACGCCCGTGTGGGTGGGTGGGCTGGCGATGGGGCTCAACATAGGGCTGAGCCTGACGCTGCCAGAGGTGTTTGGGTTGCTCGGCTGGCCGCCCCACGCGGGGCTGGCACTGGCCAACTCGGTCGCCACGTTGCTGGAGATGCTGGGGCTGCTGGCTCTGATCCGGCGGCGGATGGGCGGGCTGGAGGGGCAGCGCATGCTGGTCGCCGTCGTCAGGAGCGGATTGGCATCGCTGGCGATGGGAGCGGTGCTGCTGGGATGGCAGGCTGCGCTACCGGACGCGGGATCTCTGGTGATCGGCGCCGGGGGCGTCGTATTGGGTGTGGTGGTCTATCTGGGCGCGGCGCTACTGCTGGGGGGGGGAAAAAAACTACACCCGGCTATCTCTCCGGATTGAGAGGAACGTCGCCCCCGGGCGCCAGTTGCTTGATCTTGAGCTCAGTCTCGTCGAGTTGCGTGCCGCAATGAGTGGCCAGCGCCTGCCCGCGCTCGAAGAGGGCCAGGCTCTCCTCCAGCGTGAGTCCCCCCGCCTCCAGTTTGCGGACAGTCTCCTCCAATTCGGCGAAGGCTTGCTCGAAGGAAAGATTCTCAATCTCGTTCACTGTGTCTTCCTCCCAGTCATTCCAGCCGGGGCTTGGCCAGAATCTCCATCACGCGCAGGTCGAAGAATTGCTGCACGTGGGCAGGGACGAGGACGACGGCGGTGTCGGCCCCCTGGCCGGTGCCGCTGATGGCGATGCAGGGCTCTCCCACCATCACCAACCCGGCATCGGCGGCCATCAGCGCGATTTCGGCGCAGACCTTCATCCCCTGGCCGAAGATGCGCAACGTCTGCGCCACGACCTCGTCAATCTCGTAGGTGCCCCACTTCTTGCGCACGGCGCGGCTGATGCCGCCAAAGGCATGCTGGCAGGTGAGAATCTTCGCACCGGCAGCCTCGATGGCGGCGCGGTTCTCTTCCGTCAGTTCCTGGGTATTAGGGCCAGCGAAGCCGGTGGAGTGGGTCACGACGACGACATCGTACCCCTGGAACAGTTGCGTGGCCTGGACGCCGGTCTCACCCCGCGTGGTGGCAACCAGCACGGTGCGGATGCCCAATTCGTCGGCCCGCCGTTTGGCAACCTCCAGTGTGCGGGCAGTGTTTTGCGGACCGGGCTTTTCGAAGCAAACGGACTGGACGGTGATTTCAGACATGGGTCTTTCCTTTCTGGGTATCACTGTCGGCCCGGCTCCAGACGATGCCGCGCACTTTGCTGTAATTGCCATCAACAGCCCAGGCGTCGCCGCTCAGCGCTTGTGCGGTTCGCTCGCGGAAGACGTCAAGCGAGGCCGGGGTCCGGCCGGGCTCCCAATAGAGCGCGTCAAGTTCCAGGTGGGGCATCCCCAGTCGCTGGGCGATCTGACTCGCCGTAGTCGTCTTGCCCGAACCGGTCGTACCGACTACGACGATGCGCTGGCCGAACTCAACCGTCACCGTACTCCTGCCTCAAACTCCCCATCGGTGACGCGGATGCCGAGTGCGTCCCCCGGGGCGACCTGGGCCACCGAGCGCACGACGGCCCCCGTCTCGCAGCGGCGCACGATGGCGTAACCCCGCTCCAGCGTCCCCAGCGGACTGACCCCCGCCAGTTGCCTGATCAGCCCATCCAGCCGTTCGCGATGCAGGGCCAGGCCATGGCTCACCGCCGCCTCAGCGCGGCCCAGCAGGTCGTCCACACGCTGGCGGGTCTGGGCCAGTTGGATGGCAGGGGATAGGTGCTTCAGGGCCTGCGTCTGCTCGGTCAGCCTCCAGCGCCGCTCCCCAATGGCCCCTTGCAGCGCCGCTGTCAGTGCCGCCGACAGCCCTGCCACCTGTGCGCGCAGTTCCGCCCGGTCGGGGGCGACCAGTTCGGCGGCGGCGGAGGGAGTGGGAGCACGCACGTCGGCGGCGAAGCCGGCCAGACTGAAGTCGGTCTCGTGCCCCACGCCGCAGATGACCGGAACGCGGGAAGCAGCGACGGCGCGGGCCACCCGCTCGTCGTTGAAGGCCCACAGTTCCTCCAGGCTGCCGCCGCCACGGGCGACGATGATGACGTCCACGTCGCCGCGGGCGTTGAGGGCCTCGAGCGCAGCGACGATCTGTGGAGGGGCCGCGTTCCCCTGCACTGGCGTAGGGGCGAGGAGCACCTCCGCCAGCGGGTAGCGGCGGCTCAGCACATTCGCGATGTCGCGCAGCGCGGCGGCAGCCGGGGAGGTGACGAGGCCGATGCAGTGGGGAAAGCGGGGCAGCGGCCGCTTGCGCTCTGGCGCGAACAACCCCTCGGCCTCCAACCGCGCCTTGAGCAGTTCGAACCGCCGGTAGAGATCGCCTACGCCGGCCGGCTGGAGTTGATCCACGTAGAGTTGGTAGCGGCCACCGGCCTCGTAGATGCCCACCCGCCCGTGAGCCAGCACCAGGTCACCGCTCGCGGGCAGGATTTCCTGCAATTTGGCGACGTTGCGCCACATCACACAGCCGATTTGGGAGCCAGCGTCCTTGAGTGTGAAGTAGCAGTGGCCGGAGGAGGCGCGGCTGAAGTTAGAGATCTCCCCCTCGACCCACACGTCGCTCAACGCGGGATCGTTCTCAATAAGGCGGCGGATGTGGCCGGTGAGTTGGCTGACGGTGTAGGGCTCAGAGAGGGTCGGGCCGCCAAAAAGGCTGAGTTGCTCGAACATAGTGGGGGTATGATAGCGCAGCGGGGGAAAGGTGTCAAGTGGCTACAGATCGCGCAGGAGCGCGCCGAGAATGAGCAGGCCACCGGCGACGACCAGCGCAGTGATGGCGTAGGGCTCCGGGACGGGGAAAAAACCGAGCACGCCGAAGAGGCCGACAGTGTATAGGATGGAAGCAACGATCAATGTGCCCCTGCGCGGTGCACGCGTCCTGAGCACCCGTCGGCCGGGTTGGCGGGAAGAGCGTCGCGTCATCGGCCTACCCCCTCAGCACTTGCCAGACGAAGATGAGGATCATCAGAGTGGCAACGAGGAACTGCACACCGCCGGAGAGGGTGCAGCCGACCAACCACCCGCCGCCAGCCTTGAACGCCTCGCGCCAATCCCTGTGCCTGTACCACTCGGCCAGGACGACGCCAGCGATGGCGCCGACGATGGCGCCGGGCACTGCGCCGATCCCCAGGAAGACCAGGCCGACGATGGCCCCAATTGTTCCCAGCGCCAGCCCGGCCAGCAGCGACCAGACGGAGGCCCCACCGACTTTGGCCCCCGCCTGACTCATCCACAGGTCGGCGGTGAAGCCAATCGCACCCAGGAGAGTGAGGACGGAGAAGGTGAGGGGGTCAATGGCGGCGAAGTGCTCGGCTATGGCGTAGACCAGCGTCACGAGCCAGATGAAGCCGACGCCGGGGACAACCGGCAGAATGACGCCGAGCAGCCCGACGGCCATCGCCGCCAGCGCGACCCAGAATGCCCACATCGGTAAGACCATTGCATCACCCCAATACACAAATCGGCCCGGCTGGGCCGACCAAGTGGGCCGTGCAGGATTCGAACCTGCGGCCAAAGGCTTAAAAGGCCCCTGCTCTGCCGGACTGAGCTAACGGCCCCCGATTAAGAAGTATAACATGCAGACGATGGGTTGTCAAACTCCCGCTCCTAGCGGGTGTGCTTCAGTTTGGGGGCAGGTTTGGCGTGGACTGCACCGGCCTGAAGCGCTGGTGCTGGGTGAGTACGCCAACACCACGCCTGTTCACGGCGGTGTGGCCCACAGCCGCCGTGGACTGCTCAATGGGCGGTGCGCGGGGGGCTCGCTGACTTGCCTACGAGTCTACGACGACCTGGCTATGCTCAGAGTTGTATCAGCCCACCTGGCTGGCAGATGCGGCAGAAGTTGGTCACCCGGCCGCGGGCCTTGATCTCAGAGATGGTACTACCGCAGGCCGGGCAGGGCTCACCCCCCTGGCCATGCACGGCCAGGAAGTCACGCACCTCACGCTGAATCTCCGTCCCGACGCGCTCCCGCAGGGTGGCGATTGCGCTATCCAGCACGAACCGCATCGCCTCGTACAGCCGGGCGATTTCCTCGTCGGTGAGCGACGTCCGCTTGCGGTAGGGGTGCACCCGGGCGGTGAAGCAGATTTCGTCGGCGTAGGCGTTGCCGATACCGGCCGCCACCCTACCCCGGGTGAGAATACCCTTGATCTCCCCCCGATATGGCCTCAACCGCTCTTGGAAGCCCTCCAGCGTCAGATCGAAGGGCTCCGGTCCCATCTCGGCCCAGCCGGGGATGGCCTCGAGGCTGGCGGTGAGGTAGACCTGGCCCATCGTCTTGCGATCACTGTAGCGCAGTTCGCGGCCGCCGGAGAGCCGCAGGACGACGTGGGTCTTGGGCAGGCGGCGCTCGGCGGGGAGGGCGTACTGGAGACGACCGGCCAGTTTGCAGTTGATCGCCAGGGTCAGCCCGGACTGCAGGGGGAAGAGCAGTATCTTGCCGCGCCGCCGCACGCCGGCGAAGGCCTGGCCGATCAGCACCTCGGCGAATCCCTGGAGCGTGAGGTCACGCACCACCAGCGGGCGGACGACTTCGACGTCGTTGATGGTCTGCCCGGTTAGCCGAGGGGCCAGCACCTCACGGATGATCTCCAGGTCGGGGAGTTCAGGCATCAATCTGCCCCCTGCCTCCACCCATCTTTCGCTCCAGCCGCGCCAGGCGGTGATACAACTCGGCCAGTGCGACATCACGGCGCGTCCCTGCGGGCCAGTTCTCGACCCGCGCCAGCGCCGCCCGCGTCCACCCGGCCGCCAGCGAGAGGTTCCCCACGTGCCATTCGAAGTACTTGGCCAGTTCGACGTGGGCCAGCACATCGTCTCTCGCTTCCAGCGCGAGTTGCTGCCAGTAGCCAAACGCTTCAGCCCGGCGGTCGGCCCGTTTGAGAAGATATCCCAGATCGCGCAGCACCATAGCGCGCAGATCGAGAGCGAGGGCGGCCCCGAGGGCTGCACGGTAAGCACATTCCGCCCCGGCAAGCCGCCCCTCGGCTGCGTACCAGCGGCCCAGGCCGAAGAACTCCGCGCCGCCCAGTCTTTCATTCCTTCCATCCCTTTCGTGTCCTTCGTGTTCGTGTCCTTCGTGTTCCGCCCCAGCCCAGGGGTTGGCGAAGGCCCGGCACAGCCGCGCGGCCAGCGTGACCAGGCTGAGGACGTCCACTGCGTTGTGATAGAGCACGCGCTTCACCTCGCGGGCGTCGCCCGTGCGCAGGTAGTCGCGGTAGAGGTAGGGGATGACGCCACCTGGCACGTCGTCCTGCGCGCGCAGCACGCCCAGCACCTCTGGCTCAAGGGCGGACAGCGCGCACGAGGGCAGGCGATAGTGCCACAACCTCCGCGCAGGATGCAGCAGGTCGAGGTGGGGCACTCCCACCGTCGGTGGCGGGATACGCGCCAGGATGAAGCGGTTTTCCAGGATTGGCACGTCGAAGGCGCGGCCATTGAACGAGACCAGGGCCTCGAACTGCAACAGGTGCTCCGCCAGCGCCTCGATCATCGCGGGCTCGTCGCCGGGGTCGCGCAGGAAGTACTGGCACAAGCGGAAGCCTTCCTCGGCGAAGAAACCGAGTCCGACGATGAAAGCAATCGTGCCGGTGCCGCCGGAAAGCCCGGTCGTCTCCGTATCGAGGAAGCAGACCTGCTGCAGGTCCACGCCGGCCAGGGCACCGTCTTGCGCGATTTGCGCGACAATCTCGGGGGACAGGTCGAGAAAGGCGGAGAGCGGCAGGGCGCCGTGGCGGTAGTCGGGCGGATAGGTTGCCTCGACGACGAAGCATTGCCCGTGAGAGGTGGTGTAGAAGCGGCCGGGCACCAGGTCTTCGATGGCGACGCGGCGACGGGGCGGCAGCGTCGCCAGTTCGTGCACACCCCGCACCACTCCCAGTTCACGCAGTCGTCGTCGCAGATCCTCGTGCATCGCTCAGTAGACGGTCACAGGGGTGCCACCATCCCGCACGTGCAGATGATCCTTGTCGTAGGGGAAGACAGGCGTGGTCCAGCGGAAGAGCCATTTGGCTGCCTCGGGGGGTACGTTGACGCAGCCGTGGCTGCGGGGGCGGCCATAATCGTTGTGCCAGTAGGTGCCGTGGATCGCGACTGCGCCCCAGAAGTAGGAGTCGAAGGAGACGCCCGGCAGGTCGAAGTCCTCGCCTGTCATGTGGCGCGAAGGGGACTTGAACACAATGTGATGATGTCCTCGCGGGGTGGCGTGGTCGCCCCCTACGCCACCGGAGATGTGCGTGGTGAACACCGGCTCACTGCCCTCGAAGGCCACGAGCAATTGGTCGGCGAGCGAGATTTCGATGCTCTTATCGCAGGTGTGGGGCGAGATCGGCGTCAAGTCCTCGGGGTGGATGAGGCGCACGTGTTCGGCGGGGGCGTACTGACGCCGCCCAGGGGCCAGATTGTCGCGCAGCCGGTACCACAGCCGGTGATCTGTGCCCCACACCGCCTCGACGACGCGGTAGACTGAACTGTAGCGCAGGCGGTAGGTGCGGTAGGCATCGGGCGACGGGACGTGACGGGCGTCGGTGTAGGGGATGCTGATCTCTCCCCATGAGCCATCGGGGGGAAGTTGCTGTACCGGTGTGTTGAGGTGCACCTCGACCGGCTGGACGTAGGAGGAATAGATGTAGCCGTCGAGCACGCGAAACCACACGGGATTGTATGGGTTGCGGCCCTCGGCTGCGACCTCCCCGAAGCAGGCGATGACGTCGTCGCGCCGGTGGTGGCGTGCGGTAGGGGCACGGTGATCGGGCTCCGTGCGCACCCAAACCGACCACTCGGCAATCCGTCCCAGCCGAGCCCTTTCGCGTGCAGCCTGCTCACGGGGAGGTAGCGGCACGTAGGGGAGCGGCGGCAGGAAAGCGGCTCCTGCCAGCGCAGCCCCGCTCAGTTGGAGGAATTCCCGGCGCGTTAGGCTCGTCACGTGTACTCCTTTCACGCCCTCAAATTATACCAGGTGTGTCCTTGAGGGCAAGGCCCGCGGGAGGGAGGTTGAGATTTCGAATTCTGCCTCGAACACACAGAGACAGTTTGCTTGACATGACCCGCGCCTGGGCGTACAATGTGTAGGCTCTATCAAACCGAAGGCTGAGGAGGGGTTGTTGTCTGAGACAATTTGTGATCTACGATTGCGGCCTGGCGCGGAACGGGTGCTGGAGGCTGCGGCAGCCGGGCGTTTTGCCGGCTGGCTCCCTTACCGCCTGCAACTGCAGGCCGAGCGATTGGCGCTCGTCGCCGGCTTCGACGAACTGGTCTGCCTGGACGCGCTCCACTTCACGCCCTTTGACTACCAGATCAAGGCTGCCCAGATTGCGCTACGTCGCTTCCGCGGCCGGGGACTCCTCTGCGACGAGGTTGGGCTGGGCAAGACTATTGAGGCGGGGCTAGTGCTGGAAGAGTACCTGCTGCGCCAGATGGTCAACCGTGTGCTCATCATCACCCCGCCTGCGCTGGTCGAGCAGTGGCGGGAGGAACTGGCGAGCAAGTTCGGCCTGACCGACTTCGTCGCCAACTACGACCCGGAGTTCCGCGAACTGGGCCCGCGGGCGTGGGCCGCCTTCCCCCGCGTGATCGCCTCGCTGGCCACGGCCCGCCGCCGCGAGCACCGCCGCGCCATCAAGAACATCGTCTACGACCTGGTGATCGTGGACGAGGCGCATCACCTCAAGAACCGCTCCAGCGTCTCCTGGAAATTTGTCAACGCGCTCCAGAAGAAATACATCCTGATGCTCACCGCCACGCCGGTGCAGAATAACCTGAACGAACTGTACAACTTGATCACCATCCTCAAGCCCGGCCAACTCAAGACGCCGCGTGAGTTCCGCCGCCGCTTCGTCGTCCAGGGTGACCCGCGCCTGCCCAAGAACCGTGGCCGGCTGCGCGAACTCCTCGCCGACGTGATGGTGCGCCACGCGCGTGGGCAGGTGGGCATCCAACTCCCGCCCCGTCGCGCCCACACCGTGCGCCTGCAACTTGGACCCGACGAACGGGCGCTCTACGACGACGTCAGCAATTTCGTGCGCAGTTGCATCCGCCCGACGACCCCTCCCCCAGCCCCTCCCCCAGCCCCTCCCCGAAGCGGAGAGGGGAGTCTCCGTACTCCCCCTTCCCTCGCAGGGAGGGGGGCCGGGGGGGTAGGTCGAGCCGAGACTCCCCCTTCCCTCGCAGGGAAGGGGGCCGGGGGGTTAGGTCAGGTAGAACCAGTGCTCCCGGCCGTCCACCGCTTCACCCTGCGCACGCTCCAGCGCGAGATTGGCAGTTCCCCGGCCGCCGTCCGCCCCACACTGATGAAACTGGCCGAGCGCCCGGGCATGGCTCCTCATCGCGAGATGCTGCTGAGCCTGGCCGACCGCGCTAGCGGCGTCCAATCCTGGGCCAAGGGAAAGGCGCTGGAGCGGCTCCTGCTCTCGCAACTCGCTTCCGACGGGCGGGAGAAACTGATTATCTTCACCCACTTTCGCGCCACGCTGGAGTTGCTGGCGGACCTCTTGCGCGGGATGGGGGTGGACTTCGTGGTCTACCACGGCCAACTCTCGCGGGCGGGGAAGGACGAGGCCATCCGTCGCTTCGAGCAAAGTGCCCAGGTGCTGCTTTCGACCGAGGCCGCTGGCGAGGGGCGCAACCTCCAGTTCTGCCGCCTTATGCTCAACTTCGACCTGCCCTGGAACCCGCAGCGCATCGAGCAGCGCGTCGGGCGCATCCACCGCGTCGGCCAGACCCGCCCGGTGGAGATCTTCAACCTCTCAGCTGAGGGGACGGTGGAGGACTATATTCTGGAGGTCCTCGACCGCAAGTTGAATATGTTTGAATTGGTCATCGGTGAGATGGACATGATCCTGGGCCATCTGGAAGAAGAGCGCGACTTCGAGGAGATCGTGATGGACATCTGGACGCAGGCTCGCACGCCGGATGAAGCGGCGGCTGGCTTCGAGCAACTTGGCGACGCGCTGGCCCAGGCCCGGGAAACCTACCAGCGCACGCGCGAGTACGACGAGGCACTGTTTGGGGAGGATTTCGCGGCCGAATGAGCGAACTGGCCGATTTCGTGTTGAACGTTTTCCGCCAGGCCGGCGGCATCGTCGAGCCGCCAGCCTACGGTATCTACGAGGCACTCCTGCCCGAGAAGGTGGCCAGCCGCTGGAATGAACCTGCCTATCAGCGTCTGGCCTTCGCCGACGAGGCTCCGGCGGATGTGGTCAGCGTGGGGGATGTCACTGTCGTGGGTTATGGCCATCCTCTGGTGGAGACGCTGATGGAGGAGGCCCGCGCCGAGCCTGCCTGTGTGCTGGTCCACGTCAATGACGTGCGGCTCAATAAACGCGGGCTACTCACGTTGGCCCGCCAGTCGCTGGCTTTTCCCAACGCTCGCCTGTCCGAAGCGCCGCGCAAGGGTGAGACGGCGGCACTTTGTCACTACGTGCGCTTCAACTTCAAGGCCGCGCTGATCACCGACGAGAAGCGCGAGCGGCTGGTCTCGGTCGTGATGGACGCGCAGACTGGCTTTGCCGTCCCTGAACTGGCGCGCATTGAGCAACTGGCGCGACTGGAGGAGGAATCGGCTTTTGGGCATCTCCTCGCCGCGCCGGTGCGCTGGCTGCCGGGAAATCAGCCGCTAAGCAGGCCGGTACTGGAGGGGCTGCTGGAGCGGGCTACTCGCGCCGCGCGGGACGAACTGGCCGCGCCGCTGGAGACGCTGCACCGTCGTGCCGCCCGCTATCTGGAACTCGACCGCGCCCGTCTCACCGGGTATTACGATGACATCGCCCGCGACCTGCAGCGCCGCATCGAGCGTGCCAGCGACGATGCCCGCCGGACTTCGCTGGAGGACAAACTGGCCGCCGCGCAGGCCGAGCGGGAGGCCAAACTGGCTGACGTGGAGGCCAAGTATCGCCTGCGCGTGGAACTGGAACTGATCAACCTTCAGGTCATCGCCCAGCCCAAGATTCTCCTCCCCGTGCGCATTGGGAACCGCACGGCGAAGGTAGAGCGCGTTGCCGTCTGGGACCCGCTGTTGCATCGCATTGAGCCGATGGCCTGCGACGTGTGCGGCCGGCCTGCGACGCGGCTGATGCTGTGCAGCGGCGGCCACCTGGTGCACGAGGATTGCCTGCTGCCGGAGCAGTGCGTGGACTGCAAGCGCGTCTACTGCCGCCTGTGCGCCGATCAGATGAGCCGTTGCGTGGTGTGCGACCGCCCGGTGTGTGTGCACAGCCTGAACCGCTGTAGCACCTGTGGGCGGGCCACCTGCCGCGAGCACGTAGGGCTGTGTCACGCCGCCGATGGTCAGCCAGCCCAACTGTCACCGCCTGAGCCCCCCAAACCCGCCCCGCCCCCGTCTCCCATTGAGGAGGTGGAGGAAAAGCCCATCCCTCCTTCGCCCCCTCCCCGAAGCGAGGAGAGGGGGCGCAAAGCGGCTGCGCGTGCTACTCGCAGAGCCCGCCGCCCTGTCAAGAAGAAGCCGCGTGCTCCCACCCCCTATAAGATCGAAGTGTACGCTGAGCCTCGTGCACCCATGGTGAACGGTTTCGTGCTGACGAAGGGAAACAAGCAGATAGCCGTGCGCTCCTGGGAACTGACCGACGAGGGCATCGCAGTCACGTGCCGGTGCGAGAAGGGGTGGTACTGCCCGGCGGACGGGACGGTGCTGGAACCGGCCGACGCCTCCGGCATCGAGGCGCAGATCGAGGCGCAGATTGAGGGCCTGCGGCGGGAGTACGGCATCTCCGCCCGGCGCGTGTTCCGCTACATCGCCGTCCACGGCGTGGCGCGCCAAGTGCCACGTGTGGTGCTGCGGGGGGAGTGGCGAGACGGGGAAACGCTGGCGGAAGCGCAGGCTAATTTCCAAGACTGATCCTGGGGAAACCCTTGCGAAGGTTGGGCAGCAGCCTTTGTGCCGAGAGTGTCTTCGTTAGCCGAGAATCGTCCCACTATCAGATCTATTCACAACCTTCGCAAGGATGGCTAAACGCTTATCACAATTAGAGGCCCTTGCACTCTGCAAGGGCCTCTTCAGGCGGAAGGGGTGGGATTCGAACCCACGGTGGCCACAAGGACCACAACGGTTTTCGAGACCGTCCCGTTCGTCCACTCCGGCACCCTTCCCATTATTCGATTGACTGACCACCCCGCAGCCCGGCGAAGAACCGCTCCAGCAGGGCCTGAGATTCCTCGGCCAGCACGCCCCGGGTGACGGCCACCTGGTGATTGAGGCGCGGGTCGCGCAGCAGTTCGACCACTGACCCCGCTGCACCCATCTTAGGGTCATCGGCTCCGTACACCAGACGGGGCAGCCGGGCCAACACCATCGCGCCGGCGCACATTGGGCAAGGCTCCAGCGTGCAGTAGAGCGTCACGCCTGCCAGTCGCCAGCCACCCAGCATGCGGGCCGCCTCCCGGAGCGCGATCATCTCCGCGTGGGCGGTCGGGTCGGCGTCGGCTTCCCTGCGGTTGTGCCCTCGCCCGACGATGGTCCTGCCATGCATAACCACTGCGCCGACGGGCACATCTCCATGGGCCAGGGCCTGCTCCGCCTCGGCCAGAGCCTCGCGCATCCAGGCTGCGTCGTCCACGGTGATATTATAACACAGGCCGGGTGAGGCGACAATCTTTCATTGACAGTAACTGCTAGCGTGGGGGTTGGAGTAGTTGACTATTGACAACTTGCCGTGAGCCGGTATAATCGGCGCAGCATGTGGTAGCTGAAACCAGATAGGAGTGAACTGTGAGCATATTTCTGGAAGCCTTGTTAATTTTCGCGCTGCGGGTGCTGGGCATCGCTATTGGCACGCTTTCGACGTTGATGACCGTCCAGGGGCGGAAGCTCTACGCCGTGGCAGCGGGTTTCTTCAGTGCGCTGGTCTACGTCGTCGCCATTGGCAAGGTGGTGGCGAATCTGGGCAACGTCTGGAACATCCTCGCCTATTGTGGCGGTTTCGCCGTCGGCACGCTGGTCGGGATGGCCTGGGAGCAGCGGCTGGCGCTGGGTTTCGCCGAGGTGCGGGCCATTTCCCCCGAGAAAAGCGCAGCCCTGGCGGAGGCTCTGCGGCAGGCGGGGTTTGGCGTGACAGAGTACTACGGATATGGGCGCGAAAACGCCGTGGGTGTCGTCGAGGTCATCATACCTCGTAAGAGCGTGGATGCCGTGCTGGGGATCACTCTGTCTGTGGATGAAAACGCCATCGTGACGGTGACGGAGGCCCGCACGGTGCAGCGTGCCTACTGGAAACCCAACGTGCGCAGGTAGTGCTTATCCTGTAGGGCGGGTTTCCATACCTGCCGCCTTGCCACGTGCTCGGTGCGGCGGCTATGGAAAGCCGTCCTACCGGAAAAAGGCGGCCTCTTGTCCTGCCAGACCGTCGCGCGCGAAGATGTGATGGCGTTTGGGGAGCGGAGGCAACCGGTCGGGTGGAAAGAAGCGCACCTCTGATACCTCATTGTCGTCGGTACGTAGCGCACCGCTTACCACCTGGCAGTCGAATAGGGCGGTGACTATTTCCACTTGGTCACCGTTGGGATAGGTGTGGCTGAACTCGGGGCCGCCGGCGTAGAGGCCCACGAGTCGCTCGGCCTTGACCACCAACCCGGTCTCCTCGCCCACCTCCCGCTCCACCGCCCGGTCAACGCGCTCGCCCAGTTCCATTGCGCCAGCGGGCAGACCCCACTCCCCGTCGTTGCTGCGGTGTATGAGGAGCATCCGACCCGCCTCGTCGTGCACCAACCCTGCGCCCCCCACCATAATCAGCCGTTCGTGCCCCACGTGCCGCCGCAGTTGGAGTATGTGCTCATGTGAGGCCAGGCTGCCCGGGCTGCCCCGCCGGAAAGAGGCCGCCGGCACGTTCGCAGCGTAGTCCCCGATCATCGCGCGGCACCACACTGGTACACCGGGCAGGGCGGTGGGGGAGAAGCAGGTTGCATCGGGAGGCCACCCTTCGCCGGTTACCCGGCACGCGAAGCATGCGATAAACTGCTGGGCCTGGTCGCCGTTGGGATAGGTGAGGTCGAAGTCGGGCGAGGTGTAGAGCCCGACCAGCCGCGCCGGCTCGATCACCAGCCCGGTCTCCCGGCGCAGTCCGCGCACCAGGCACGTGCTCAGCCGTTCGCCCGGCTCCAGATAGCCGCCTGGCAACCCCCACCAGCCGAAATCGGGATACCGCTGGAGCAGCATCCGCCCCTGTTCGTCGGCGACGATGCCGCAGGCGCGGACGAGGATGACCTTCTGGTGGCCGACGCGGGAGCGGAGCCACGGTATGTAGTTGGAGGGGGTGGACATTGTGCTGTCCTACCCTGTGCCCATTCTACTTTGCCACCACGTTTACCAGCCGCCCCGGCACGTAGATGACCTTGCGGATCTCCTTGCCCGCGACGTGGCGCTGGATGTTTGCGTCGGACAGGGCGGCCTCCCGCGCTGCTTCCTCGGTGATGTCAGCCGGCACCTCCAGCCGCGCCCGCACTTTGCCGTTGACCTGCACCACCAGCGTGATCACTTCCTCGGCCGCCAGGTCGGGGTCGAACTGGGGCCAGGACTGTTGGTGGACGCTGTAGGGCCGGCCGGTCCGCGCCCACAACTCCTCGGCGATGTGCGGGCAGCAGGGGGCCAGCAGCAACAGCAGCGTCTCAATGGCCTCCTCCCACGCCTCCGTTCCGTAGACCGGCGTCTGTCTGGCCTTCTGCAGCGCGTTGGCGAACTCCATCAGCCCAGCGATGATGGTGTTGAAGGCGAAGTCCTCCATATCGTCTGTGGCGCGGCGGATAGTCTTGTGGGTCCAGCGGCGCAGGTCGGCGATATCTTGCGCAGCAGGCTCACCGACTCGCCGATTTGCTGATTCGCTGACTCGCCGATTTGCTGATTCGTCCAACACCAGGTTCCACACCCGGTTCAGCCAGCGGTAGACGCCCTCAATGCCGTGAGGGTCCCATGACCCGCCCTGTTCCCAGCGCCAGCCGAACATCAGGTAGCCGCGCACCGTGTCGGCTCCGTATTGTTGCACCAGGTCATCGGGCAGAACGACGTTGCCCCGCGATTTGCTCATACGCGCCCCGTCGGGGCCCAGGATGATGCCCTGGTTGCGCAGGGCCAGCATCGGCTCGTCGAAATCTACCACGCATAAGTCGCGCAGTGCCTTGGTGAAGAAGCGGGTGTAGAGCAGGTGCATCACAGCGTGCTCCGGTCCGCCGGTGTACATATCCACCGGCAACCAGTAGCGGCCCGCCTCGGGGTCCCAGGGGCAGTCATCCCGGTGCAAAGGCTGGCCCTCCTTGCGATAGGGCGTCACGTAGGCATAATGATACCACGAGGAGCACATAAATGTGTCCATAGTATCGGTCTCGCGGGTGGCCGGGCCACCGCACTGCGGGCAGGTGGTGTGCAGGAAGCCCTCGTGGAACTTGAGCGGCGACTCGCCCGTGGGCAGGAATTCGGCGTCTTCGGGCAGCAGCACCGGCAGGTCCTCGTAGGGCACCGGGACGATGCCACACTTGTCGCAGTAGATGATGGGGATGGGCGCGCCCCAGTAGCGCTGGCGGGAGATCAGCCAGTCGCGCAGCCGGTAGTTGACGGCGAACTCCCCGCTGCCCTGCTCCTCCAGCCATCCGGTCACTTTCTGCACTGCCGCGGCACCGGGCGTGCCGCTGAAGGGGCCGGAGTTGACCATCGGACCGGGGCCGGTATACGGTTCCTCCAGTTCCCCGCCGTCCCAATCGGGCGGCTCAATGACGACGGGGATGGGCAGGTTGTATTTCCTGGCGAACTCGAAGTCCCGCTCGTCGTGGGCCGGGACGGCCATGATCGCCCCCGTCCCGTAGGTCATCATCACGTAGTCGGCGATCCAGATAGGAATGCGTTCGTTGTTGACTGGGTTGACGGCGTAAGCGCCGGTAAAGATGCCGGTCTTTTCCTTTTCGGTGGAGATGCGCTCGATCTCGCTCTGGCGGGCGGCCTGGTACTTGTAGGCTTCAACTTTCTCCCGGCGCTCTGGCATGGTCAGTTTGTCCACCAACGGGTGTTCCGGGGCCAGCACCATAAAGGTCGCGCCCCAGAGCGTGTCGGGCCGGGTGGTGAAGACGATGATGGGATCCTCCTGCTCGGACAGGAATGTCACGTTGGCCCCTTCGCTGCGCCCGATCCAGTTTTTCTGCATGGCGCAGATGCGCTCCGGCCAGTCCATCTTGGAGTGATCCAGCAGTTCATCGGCATAGTTCGTGATGCGGAAGAACCACTGCTCCAGTTCCTTCTTGATGACCGGCGTGTCGCAGCGCTCGCAGTGGCGGTCCTCCCCCCAGACCTGCTCGCGGGCCAGCGTGGTGTTGCACCTGGGGCAAAAGTCCACCGGGGCCATCTTTTTGTAGGCCAGGCCGGCTTCGTAGAATCTGAGGAAGAACCACTGCGTCCATTTATAGTAGCCGGGCAGGCAGGTGACCGCCTCCCGGTCCCAGGCCCACATTGCCCCCATGGAACGCAGTTGTCTGCGCATGACCTTGATGCTATCCCAGGCCCATTTGAACGGGTGGATGCCCCGCTGGATGGCTGCATTCTCGGCCGGCAGCCCGAAAGCATCAAAGCCGACGGGGTAGAAGACGTTGTAGCCCTTCATTCGCATGTAGCGCGCACGGGCATCTGAGGGGGCCATCACGTACCAGTGGCCGACGTGCAGATAGTCGGCCGATGGGTAGGCCAGCATGGTCAAGAAGTAGTACTTGGGCCGGGCCGGGTCTTCGCGGGTGGCGTACAGCCCATCATCCTCCCATCGTTTCTGCCATTTGGGTTCGATCTCCTGGGGTACGTATTTGTCTGCCATCTTCTTCTCCTTGCCTATCTTTGTCATCTATGATAACGTGAAAACCAATTTCACTCCTCCACTACCGGCGTCATCCACCCGAACCGATCTCCCAGTTCCCCCCTGACGATGCCGAAGAACTGCTCCTGCAGGTGGGCCGTCACCGGCCCGCGCCGCCCCTCGTCTACCGGGATACTGTCTATCGAACGGATGGGGGTGATTTCCGCCGCTGTGCCGGTGAAGAAGGCTTCATCGGCCAGGTAGAGCATCTCGCGGGCGATCATCTGCTCCCGCACATCGTATCCCAGGTCGCACGCCAACTCGATGACGAATGCCCTGGTGATACCCGCCAGGAGCGAGGCCGCCAGCGGTGGCGTGTAGAGCACTCCGTCTTTCACGATGAATATATTCTCCCCGCTGCCTTCGCTGACGTAACCGGCCACGTTCAGCGCGATGCCTTCTGCAAAACCCCGGTCGTGGGCCTCCATCACGATCAGGTGTGAGTTGATGTACTGCCCGCCTATCTTGGCCAGCGCCGGGAAGGTATTCGGGGCCATGCGCTGCCAGGTGCTCACCCCGACGTCAATTCCTTCCTTCAGTGCTTCGTCGCCCAGGAACTGTCCCAGCGCTATTATGCCAATGATGACTTCGACGGGGCAATCACGTGGGTCGAGGGAGATCACGCCCACACCGCGAAAGACCAGCGGTCGGATGTAGCAGGATTGGAGTTCATTGGCCCGAATCGTCTCCAGGATGGCCTGGGAAATCGCTTCCGGTTGGTATGGGATCGGCATGCGGTAGATCTTGCATGAATCAAAAAGCCGGCGTACGTGGGGCTCCAGGCCGAGCACGGCCGGGCCACGGGGTGTGGCGTAGGCGCGGATTCCCTCGAAGACGCTGGAGCCGTAGTGCAGCGCATGGGTGAAGACGTGCACACGCGCCTCGTTCCAGGGCACCAACTGGCCGTTGAACCAGATCCAGGGTGTGGGTTCGATGCTCATTTTGCTTTTTTCCCCCCTTCTCAAGTATAAAAAACCCCCTTCGCCTCAGGGGCGAAGGGGCACTCCGCGGTACCACCCTGATTGGAGGGCACCCACGTGCAGCAGGGTGCCTCCCGCTCTTGGCCCGTTAACGAGGGCCGGTCGTCGTCGGCTACTAACTGGTTGCCCGTTTTCGCTGGCGCGGCTCCCAGGCGAGTTCGGCCTTTCGGAGGGCGGGATTACCTTGCCCCTGTGGGCGCTCCCCTTGGGCGCCAATTGCCGGGCTTCCACCTGGTCTTTCCCGGCTCGCTGCGGGGATGACCTACTACTCCTGTTCGCAGCCTTTCAATGTAATGAGGTGGACCCGGAGGGACTCGAACCCTCGACCCCCACAATGCCATTGTGGTGCGCTCCCAACTGCGCTACGGGCCCAAATTGGCTAGCGGCTAGCGGCTGACCGCTAACGGCTGTGACTGGTGGAGCTGAGGGGACTCGAACCCCTGGCCTCTACAGTGCGATTGTAGCGCTCTCCCGGCTGAGCTACAGCCCCGCAACTTGTCTTAATTCTACCCCAGAATGGAGAGATGTCAAGGTTTGACACGCCCCTGCCCAGTGCTATACTGAGTCTTTAGGAGTTTGCGTGGATGATGTGGAGGATGGCGTGAAACCTGGAACCTGAAACCGAGATGAAGCGAACTCTTATCCCTACCGTCACTGTTGTCCTGTTAGCCCTGGCGCTGCTTGCCTGTGGCTCGCTGCCCCCCACGCCGGAGCCGATGCCGACGCCGACGATCTTCGTACCGATGGAGGCACCCTCCACGGAGGAACCGACGCTTGTACCCACTGAGCCGGCTCTTACTGCCAGCCCCATCCTTCCTGTCTGCCCGGCACCAGGTTCGCCCCCGCTCATCCAGCCGGCCAACTTTGCTGACTATCCGGCTGCCATCCAGCAATTCTTGAGCGCTGGGGGCGATAGGGCGACGTTGGAGAGCACGCTAACAGGCTGGGACGCGCTGCCCGATTCCACCGACCAGGTGATCGCGATTGACCTGACAGGCGACGACGACATGGAGATCGTTGTCGCTCTGGCCGACCCCAATGCTGAGGTATTCGCCCACCCCGGCGACTTGCTCATCTTCGGCTGCCGGGCCAGAGCATACGTGCTCTTGTACCAGGAGGGCTATGATGCTTACGGGCCGGCTGTACGTCTGCTTCAGGTCGGCGACGCGAACCTGGACAGGCAACCGGACGTCATCTATACGCTGGGCTCGTGTGGTGCGCATACCTGCTACGAGAGGCTCGAAATCCGGGGTTGGGACGGGACGGCCTTCGTCAGCCTGATGGGGGGTGTGCTGGAAATGCCCTACCCCACCTACGTTGTCACCCATTGCCGCATCGAGGCTCAGAGCGGCGGCATCGGATCGGTGGGGGCGGAGCCTCAGCGCGGCTACTCCGAGGTATGGGAGTGGGACGGCAGCGTGTTCACCCGCACCGAGCAGATCTGGGGGCCGCCCGTCTACCGCTACCACGCGTTACTCGACGGTGACCGTGCCCTGCTGTCCGGGGACTACGGAGCCGCCCACGCTGCTTACGAACGGGTGATCGGTGACGACACGCTGGAGGAATGGGGGAGAGTGTCGCAGATGATCACCCCTGCTGAAGAGCGGGCGCGTTTGGCCGCCTTTGCCCGCTGGCGGCTGGTGCTGACCTACCTACTGGTGGGTGAACTGGACGGCGCGCAGTTGGAATACAACCGTCTGCAAGCCGATGATCCCGCCGGGGCCGCCGGCCACGACGTCGCCGCAATGGCCGCGACTTTCTGGGCGGCGTACCTGGCGGACGGTAGCGTCGCCACCGGCTGCGCCGAGGTCGTCGCTGCTGCTGCTGAGGCAGATACCTCCGTTCAGGATTTCTTCAACTCTAACTACGGTTACGCCAACCCGTGGTGGGAACCGGTAGACCTGTGTCCGTTCATCGAATAGAGGGGTGATTCAAGAACTCAAAATGGGACGCGGATAGTCACGGATGAGGCGGATTTTCACTGATTCTTCTGTGTTCATCCGTTCCCCGTTTCCTCCAGCAGCGCCTGCAGTTCGGCCAGCGTCGTGACGCGGGCTACCCGGGCCACGAATGTGTGCAGATCGGGGCTGCGGGCGCGCAACTCCCGTACCGCCGGTCCGGTGGGATCCGCCCCCGCCGCACCAGGCTCGTCGGCGTAGGCTCCGTGGAAGGCGAAGTAAGCCTGGTTTAGTTTGCGGATGTAGTAGCCGTGGGCGACGAATTCCTGCCGCCGCTCCTCCATGTAGGCCTCCGCCTCCTCAATCCTCCCCTGTGCCAGTAGTTTGTCCACCCGGATGCGGGTCTCCCGCATCTCCGCGCGGAAGTCGAACTCTGGTGGTTCAGGCGGCGGCGTTTCCTCTTCCGGCTTCTCCGGCTCGGGCTCAGGCTCTAGCGGCAGAAGTTCGGGGTAATAGCGGGCCACCATTCGTCGCCCGGCTTCCTTCCCCACGGTGGAAGCCACGGTCTCGTTGATGATGCGCGCTTCGGGGATGGCGTCGTAGTTCCAGCCCAGCGGTCGCGGCGCAAGATAATGATGCGTCCACTCGTGCGCGGTCACTTCGGCCACCCAGTTGAGCGAACTGCTCTCCAGCAGCATGGCAGGATAGGCCGCCATCCCTCCGATGCCGGTTACCAGAGACGAGACGTCGAAAATGGTGTCCACCTGCCCCTCGATGGCCTCCCGCCGGGCCACGTCCAGCCCGTGGCGCAGGCTGAGGCTGAAGATTTTTTCGATGTGGTCGCGGGGGGAGACGACGAGCAGCAAAGGTAGTGGGGTGAAGTGCGCACCGACGGGCGGGAACTCCTGGCCGAGTGTACCAAACCCCTCGTCCACCAGGATGCAGGCTGTCTGCTCTTCCAGGATCGCTTCGGCGAGCGGCTGGCGGGCCTCCTCCTCCGCGCGCAGTTCGGCCACGTGGGCGCGCAACTCAACCGTCGTCTCCTCAGGGTCCTCCACTTCCGGGTCAGTGTAAGCGCGGTGGACTACCCACTCCAGGCGCTGGATACCGGCCACCAGTCCCAGGTAGTCGAGGAAGAAGTCGTGGCGGGCGGCCTCGTCCATGTAGCGCTGTGGCGCGATCAGGCTGTGGGCCAATTTGCCCAGCAGTGCCTTTGCCTCCCATCCTGCGAAGTCGAAGCGCTCGCCAGCGAGGATGCGATTGACTCGGGTGTCGAGGCTGGCGGGTGGTAGGCCTTCGGCTACAAGACTCAGTAGCAGCGCGATCAGCGCCAGCGTCAGTTTCCACCGCTGGGCGGTCCAACTCAGGAGGCTTCGTAGCCTCTCGATCAGTCTTTGATGAGACGCCATGTGGTCGTATCCACTACTGCCAGGCCCGCAAACGGTACAGCGCGCCATTAGTGCCATATCTACCTTTATGGTGGTGTAAATTGTAGCAGACGGGGGGTGCTTTGGCAAGCCGCTCAGGTTGCGTAAAACCCTCGCTGTGGGTATAATGGCTTTTAGCGGTTGGCAGTTAGCAATCGGCTTCTGAGATTTGTTTGGTCATTGGTCATTTGCTCATTGGTCATTGAAATGGAGGTTGCTATGGATTTGAAAGCGATAGGGAGACTAGTGGCGCTGACGTTGTTGTTCGCCTCAACTGCGTGCGTCCCGATGCCGGTCACGTCTGCACCTCACACGTCTATACCCCTCGTCACTGCCACGGTCCCGCTCCCGGCTGATTTGGCTCCCACCGACATTCCTCCCTCTCCCACCCCAGAGCCTCCCCTGGCTGCGCTGGTCAATGACCAGCCCGTCTATCTGGCCGATTACGAGCGCGAGTTGGGCCAGTACGAGGCTTCGTTGCTGGCTCGGGGGATTGATCCCAGCAGTCCAGATGGTCAGGCAAATCTGGCTCAGGCTCGCGCCTGGATCCTCAACGTGATGATCGAGCAGGTATTGACCGAGCAGGCGGCGGCCGCAGCAGGCGTCGTCGTCTCCGATGCTGAGGTGGACGCCGATATGCAGGAGATGATCGCCGAGAGCGGAGGCGAGGAACCGTTCCTGGCCAAACTGGCGGAGTGGGGTGAGACTTACGAGGACGCCTGGCAGAAGGAGCGCACGCAGTTGATCGGTATGGCGATGACGCAGCGCATCGTTGATAGTGTGCCGACGACCGCTGAACACGTCCATGCCCGCCATATTCTGGTGGACACTCCTCAGGAAGCGGAGCGCATCCTGGCCCAACTGCAGGCCGGCGCTGACTTCGCCGCTCTGGCCAGGACGTATTCTCAGGATACCAGCACCCGCGAAAGCGGGGGCGACCTGGGCTTTTTCCCCCGGGGCATCCTGGTTGCCCCTGAAGTGGACGAGGCTGCTTTTGCCTTACAGCCCGGTCAATTCAGCGGTGTGGTGACCAGTTCGCTGGGTTATCACATCGTGCAGGTCATTGAGCGCGACCCGGCCCGCCCCGTCGGCCCGGAGAACCTGCGCTTCCTGCATGACCGGGCGGTGCAGGAGTGGATCGAGGGGTTGTGGGGCCAGGCTGTGGTTCAGCGTTTCGTCGAGACAAGCCCCTGAGTGTAGCGCCGCCGTGAACAGGCGGCGCTGGAAGCCTCCCTCCCCCTGTGGGGAAGGGTCGGGGTGGGGGGGGTAGGGGAAGCCACAAGGAGATCAAGCGATGAATAACGACAGGAGAACCGCGCTTTTTAACGTCCTGACCATTGTGATGCTCGTGGCCACGGTATGTCTGGTGGGCTTCTACGGGCTCGTCGCCTTCGACGTCTTAAATCCCCTCCCGCTGCCCACTCTCATCCCCCTGGCCCAGTTGCCTGAGACCGCGGAGACGCCCACGCCGGGCGTGCCTACCTGGACGCCTACCAACACCCCGACCATCACGCCGATCCCGCCTCCCACCGACACTCCCGGCCCTACGCTGACGCCGTCGGTCACGCCTACCTTTCCGCCCACCCCCACGTTCCCGCCCACAGTCACACCTACCCCCCGGGCGACGCGCTCCCCGTGGCCTTTTACCTATGAACTAACCCTGGGGTCGCCACAGTACGGCTGTGGTTGGACGGGGGTGGCAGGCCACGTGCAGGACCTGGACGGCAACCCTCTCGTTGGCTACCCGGTGCATATCTGGGGGGCAGGTATTGACGTGGTCGTCAATTCTGGCGCTGATGCGTACTTCAACACCGTCTACGGCCATCAGGCTGCGTGGGAGCGGTCTTTTGATGACCACCCGAAGTCTATGCAGGTGCGGATGCAGCTCCACAATCCTTACCGGGACGACCACCCCCCCATTTCGGATGAGATTGTGATTGACCTGCCCGGGTATTGCGGTGCGGCCCTGGGCTACGTAGTGTTTACCCAGAACCATTAAGAGAACAACGAGAGGTGGAATGTGACAGATAGACGTGTGACCACCGGGGTCAAGGGTCTTGATGAGATGTTGGACGGGGGCTTCCTGCCCGGCTCAATGGTGCTGGTGCGCGGTGCGCCGGGCACAGGGAAGACCTCATTGGCGCTCCAGTTCCTCATCCACGGCGCGACGAAGCACAACGAGCCGGGGTTGCTCATATCCTTTGAGGAATTCCCCAGTTCTCTCTACCGCGACGCTGAGGCGCTGGGCTGGAATCTGAAGGAACTGGAGGCAAGCGGGAAACTGCACCTGATGTTCACCTCGCCGGAGGTCTTCCTGGCCTACCTGGAGTCCCCCGGCAGCCGCCTCAACCAATTGATCCTCGACGCGAACATCCAGCAGCTGGTGCTCGACAGTGTCACCCACTTTAATCGTCTCACCAACGACGCGCGGGAGTTGCGCCACGTCTATACCTCCGTGGCGAATGGCCTGCGACGGGAGGGAGTCACAGCGATGCTGCTGGGTGAGGAGAACCGCGTCGGGTATCGGCGTGCAGACAAAGGCGGCCTCTCGTTCATCGTGGACGCCATCATCATGCTGCGCTACGTGGAGATCGAGAGCGCTATGCAGCGTGCCGTTGTGGTGCTAAAGATGCGGGGCTCCAACCACGACAAGGAGATTTGCCGCTACGAGATTGGCCCGGGTGGCTTGAAGGTCTTGGGTGTCTTCGAGGGTCGTGAGGGATTGCTCAGCGGCATTCCACGCCGGGCGCTTCCATAGCCGTTAGCGGTCAGCAGTTAGCCGTTAGCGACTGTCATTGGTTCATGGTTCATTGACTCATTGTTCATTGCCCCATGGGTACTCTCTACCTGGTCGCTACGCCTATTGGCAACCTGGAGGACATCACCCTCCGCGCTCTGCGTACCCTCAAGGAAGTCACGCTCATCGCTGCGGAAGACACCCGCCGGGCTCGTATCCTCGCCCGGCGCTATGAGATTGAGACTCCTATCACCAGTTACTTCGAAGGCAACAAACTGACGAAATTGGAGACGGTGCTGAGGGCGCTGGATACAGGCGACGTGGCTCTGATCTCCGAAGCCGGGATGCCGGGGCTTTCTGACCCCGGCTACGAACTCGTCTGCACTGCTATCGGGCGCGGCTATTCGGTTGTGCCTGTCCCAGGCCCTACGGCTCCCGTGACTGCACTGATCGTCTCTGGCCTGCCCGGCGACAGTTTCCTCTACCTGGGTTTCCTGCCCCGACGCCGGAGCGAGCGCCGCCGGCTGCTGGCCGAGGTAGCGGGAGAGCAGCGCACGTTGATCGCCTTTGAGGCCCCCCACCGGCTGCGCGAGAGCCTGGCCGACGTCGAGGCTGTGCTGGGTGACCGGGCGCTGGCTGTCTGTCGCGAACTGACCAAGTTGCACGAGGAGGTGTGGCGGGGGACTGTCGCCGGGGCGCGGGCTCACTTCGACGAGGTCGAGCCACGGGGCGAGTTCACGCTCGTCATCGGTGGAGCGTCGAAAGAGCACGAGCGCTGGGATGAGGGGCGGGTGCAGGCCGCGTTGGGTGAACTGCTGGCGCAAGGTGTGTCCCGTCCGGCCGCCGCCCGGCGCATCGCTGCTGCCTCTGGTTGGAGCCGTGCGGAAGTCTACCGGCTTGGCCTCAGAACACAATAATATCCGTTAATCCTGCCAATCCGCTGTTCTCCAGATGCTGAAACTCTCGGCTGAAGAGCAATCCATGCTGAGCGGTGATTTCGGCCCTGGCGTGCGCAAGGCGATGGAGATCGTCGTCACGCTGGGGCAGATTTACGGTGCCCGGCGGCTGGTGCCAGTGGGTTCCGTCCAGGTGGCGGGGGTTAGTTACCGCAACCTGGGAGAGGCGGGGCTGGAGTTCCTGCGCGAGTGGGCCGACCAGGGCGCGCGAGTGCGCGTGCCCGCGACGCTGAACCCGGCTGGGATGGACCTGCACGCCTGGCGGGAACTAGGCTTTTCGGAATCGTTCGCCCACCGGCAACTGGCAGTGATTGAGGCCTACCGGCGGCTGGGTGTGCGCACGACCTGCACCTGTGCGCCCTACCTGGTGGGCAACGTGCCCCATAAGGGTGAGCACGTGGCCTGGGCGGAATCCTCGGCGGTGAGTTATGCCAACTCAGTACTGGGGGCACGCACCAATCGGGAGGGCGGGCCGGGTGCGCTGGCTGCGGGGATCACGGGGCGCATCGCTGCCTGTGGCCTGCATCTGGACGAAAACCGCCGTGCCACGTTGCGGGTGATCGTGCGCTGCCCGGTGCGTGGACTTTCCGACTTTGGGGCACTGGGGTATCTGGTCGGGAGGGCGGCCCGCAACCGCGTGCCGTATTTCGTGGGCCTGGAGGTAGGGGCAGGGTTACCCCTCTCCTCCGATGCCGCCCTGAGGGCGCTGGGAGCGGCGATGGCGGCCAGTGGCGCAGTGGCGCTGTATCACGTCGCGGGGGTCACGCCCGAGGCCGCCCGGCCAGATATGCTGGCTCCAGGCCACGAGACGCTCGTCGTGGACGATCTGCAACCCGCCTACGCCGCGCTCAATTCCGACGTCCGTGAGATTGACCTGGTTTGGCTTGGCTGCCCGCACGCCAGCCTGGAGCAGATTGCAGAGGTGGTGCGGCTGCTGGCCGGACGACGGGTGAAGGCGGCGTTGTGGATCACGACAGCGCGGGAGGTGCGGCAGATCGCCGAAGCGGAGGGACTGGTAGACGCAGTCGAGGCCAGCGGGGGAAGGGTGGTGGCCGATATGTGCGTGGTCGTCGCCCCGATGCAGGAACTCTCGCTTCGCACCCTGGCGACCCCCTCGGCCAAAGGAGCCACCTACGCGCCCTCCCACTCAGGGTTGAGGGTGCGCTATGGGACGGTTGAGCAATGCATTCAGGCAGCGGTGACCGGCGTCTGGTCGGGCTCTGGTGCTTCTGTGGCCTCGGGGAGCATAAAGTAGAACGTACTGCCTTGTCCAGGCTCGCTCTCGACCCAAATGCGCCCGCCGTGTAACTCCACGTAAGCGCGGGCGATGGCAAGCCCCAGTCCTGTGCCCTGTTGCTCGTACTGCGCCCGGTTGACCTGGAACAGCGGTTCGAAGATGTGAGGGAGTTGGTGAGCCGGAATCCCCACCCCGTGGTCCTGTACGCTCACCTGAACCCCCTCGGGCGTCTCCAGCGCCACCACTCTAACCACGCCGCTCTCTGCCGGGGAGAACTTGATAGCGTTGTCCAGCAATCGCCGCAGTACCTCTTCGATCTGCTTGCGGCACACTCGTACAGGTGGCAGTGAGGGGGCTATCTCCGGGACAAGTTCTACCCCGCGTTCTTGTGCTATCTCGGCAGACCCAGCAACTACCAGGTGCAAAAGCGCGGGCAGTTGCTCATCGGCACGGGCGAGCGACTGGTAGTCATGTGCCGCCTTGCCCGAGCGGATCGCTAACCAGGTGAGCACATCTTGTACCACCCGTCCCAGCCGGTCACTCCCGACCTTGATGCCGCGCAGGTAAGTTGTCAGTACTTCCTCGGTCAGAGTGTCGTGATCATGGGCCATCAATTCCAGGTAACCACGGATGTACGTCAGCGGTGTCCGTAACTCGTGGGCGATCACCATCGCCAGTTCGTCCTTGAGCGTCGTGATCTCGGCTCGGGCCACGGCCTGTCGCACCTGGGCGCGCTCGATCTTGGCTTGCACGACTACCAACAGATCCTCTGGTAGGAAAGGCTTGGTCAGATAGTCGTCCACGCCGAGTTGTTTGCCGCGTCGTATGTCATCCGGGCGGCGCTTGGCGGTGAGGAAGACGAAAGGAATGTCCACCCAGGCCGGTTCGGACTGCACGGCCTGGCAGAATTCGTAGCCATCCATCTCTCCCATCATGATGTCCGAGAGGATCAGGTCTGGCTTGCGCTGTGCCAGCCGCTCGAGAGCCTCCCGTCCGTTGGCGGCCAGCATAACCTCATAGCCGGCCAGTTCCAGCGTATCGCAGATACCCTCGGCCATCGTTGCGTCATCTTCAACGACCAGGATGCCTGGCTTCACTGCGCACTCCGTTGTGGTGTGGTTGCAGATTGGGTGATGACGGGGTTTGAGTGCTGCCCAGCATCTTGAGGCGGGGCTGCGGCGGGAAGCCAGACCGTGAAGGTGCTTCCTTCGTCTACTTCGCTCTCCACCTCGATCCGCCCCTGGTGCAGGTCAACGATCTCCTTCACGATGGCTAATCCCAGGCCCGTTCCAGGCACAGCCGATATCTGGGCTTGCTCCCCTCGGAAGAAGCGATCGAAGACGTGTGGCAGTTCGCCCGGCGGGATCCCAATCCCGCTATCGGCGACGGTGATGGTGACATACAGGCAACCTTCGGCCTCCGCTGTCCCCAGCCGGATGGCGATCTCGCCCCCCGGCGGAGTGTAACTTATGGCGTTGGTGATCAGGTTGCTCAGCACCTGGATGATCTGGTTGCGGTCGCCGTTGGCCGGGGGGACTTGGGGTGGAAATTGGGTTTCCAGGCGCGAGTCTTTGGCTGCGGCCGCCTGCCGGTGAATCTCCACCAGATTCGCCAGCAGATCCTGAAGCACGACTGGTCGAGGAATGACCTGCGCCCGACCTGCATCCAGCCGCGAGAGGTCGAGGAGGGTCTCGATTAGAGTTTCCAGGCGTGTGCTTTCTTGTTGCAAGACCTCCAGGTATCGTGCCCGCTTCTCCGGTTTGCCTCTCTCCAGCAGCGAAAGATAAAGTTTCACGTTGGAGATGGGAGTGCGCAGTTCGTGTGAGACGTTGGACACGAACCGCGTTTTCATGCGATCCAGTTCCCGCAGCCGGCTGACGTCGCTGAGCAGGACGACGGATCCCAATGAGGGGTCCTCCTCACTGATGGGCGTAGCCCGGGCCTGCAGCGCCAGATCGCCCAGTTCGACAATCTCATCCACTCCCTCGCTGGCCCGGAGGCCCCATTCGCGGACGCGACCGATGAGGTATTCTCGTTCCTCGGCACACAATTGCCCATCCAGGAGGTGTCTGGCGCGCTCGTTAGCAAGCGTGATCTCTCCCTGCAGGTCGGTGACGAGCACGGCATCGGCCACACTGTGCAGGATCGCTTCGGTGCGTTCCTTCTGGCGGGCGATCTCAACCGTGCGTTCGGCCACCCGCTGTTCGAGGCTGGCCGCGTATCCCTTTAACTTGCGGTACAACAGTGCGTTCTCGATGGCCGTCGCAGCCTGATTGGCGATGGTGGAAAGGAGCCGCTGGTCTGCCTCTTCGAACTCCATTGGCCCTGTGCGGGCAACCGTGAGCGCGCCCAGTGGCCGCTCGCCTACAAGCAGGAGGGCGTAGATATCTGAATGTAGCGCTGGTGTGTCGTCAGGCAGAACGTCCTCCGCGTCCTGCACGTGCCGCTGGATCGGGGCGGCGGTCGGTGCGGGCGATGTGAGGGCGGGCCAGTGATCGAGCATCCTCAGTTCCAATTTCTTGAGCGCTGCCCCTCCCACCGGCTGGGAGATGTGGAAGAAACTGTGTAGTATGCCGTCTATTGCAACCAGTAGCCCGGCAACGTCGTTGGGGATCAAGTTACCCAACTGTTCCAGAAGCCGCTCTGGAATGCGTTCCAGGTCCAGCGAGGTCATCTGGCGGCTCAGACTATATAGGGTGCGTGCCTCACGTTGACCGGTCTCAGCCGCTTCAAAGAGTTGCGCCCGGTTCACGGCGATGGCCAGCGAGCCAGCCAGTGCTTGCATTAACTCCAGGCGTCCAGTATCCTGCGGGTCGTGTAGACCCACGATATCCAGCACGCCGATGACCTGGCCTTTTGCAGTCAGAGGTAGCACCAGTTCGCATCGCTGCTCCCCGACGAGGGTGTTAGCAGGCATGTCATCCGGTCTATCCAGGCTGATGGGCACCAACACTGTCTGGTGGCTAGTCATGACGCGAGCGACTGCGCTATTTTCGGTTTCAGGTTGCCACGGTGGCAGGGTACGGTCGTCGACCCCTGGGGCTTGTACGGCGGCGCGGATCTTTAAGCCTGGCTTCAGCCCGGCCTCCTCCAACAGGGCTACACAGACACGGTCATATCCGAAGTTAGCCTGGATTTTCTGTGCCAATGTCTGGGTCAGAGCAGCGACGCTGTGCTGTACTGCGATTTCATGCATTGTCTCGTTGGCGAAGGCCATCTGTTCTGCCTGCTGGCGCAGCGTCTCCATCAAGCGGGTATTCTCCACCACTACGGCCACCTGCTGAGCCAGTTGGGTGAGCAGACGCAGGTCGTGGCGGTCGAAGCGGTGGGGCTCATTGCTCTGAACCGAGAGTGCGCCGATGGCCCGATCCCGGATGATAAGTGGCACACCCATCCAGGTGCTGGGCGCCTCGCTGCTTGTGTAGGGGATACGTGGCAGCGCATCCTGTGCCACGGCGAGATCTTCAATCAACAACGGCTCGCCGGTGCGGATGATTTGGCTTACGAGCCCGCCCTCGTCGAGGGGTAATATGATGGGAGGCGTCCGCTTGCGTTTGTCAACCACCTCGATCCGCAGCGTTCCTTTGGCTTCGTCGCTAAGAGCCAGCGCCACGGTTGTCACGTTGAACATCTCATCCAATCCCCCAACCAATAGTGTGAAGATGCGTTCGGGGTCGAATGTGGAAGCCAGAGTGGTGGCGATGTCGTATAGCACGGCCAGTTCCCACGCTGAGTGTGCCATGTGCGAATAGGGAGCGGCTGCCTGCGGATCCGCGGCACTCCCGGCTGCGCTCTCTGTATCCACCGTTGGCGCCAGGGTGACCGGATTAAGCATAGGCAAGGTTTTCCGCCTCCGGCGCGTAGCGACGGATGAGGGGCACCAAGTCGGTGCTGAGGGTAGGTTTGGCTACGAAGCCTGCCGCGCCTGCCTCTGCTGAGGCGGAGCGGTATTGGGTAGTGTCGAGCAGCGTGACGAGGATCACGGCCAGGTTGGGGTGTTCCTCCCGCAGCATGCGTGTCAATGTTAAGCCGTTGATCTCCGGCATGGCGATGTCCACCAGCGCGACTTGAGGAGATGCCTCTCGCGCCAGGTCAAGCGCGTCTTTGGCACTGGTGGTTTCGGCCACCACCTTGATATCGGCGAAACGGGAGAGAAAGCGGCGCATGATACCAATGAAGGTGGGGTTATCATCCACAATCAGGACCTTTATCGGTTCCATTGTTTCCCTCTCTTCGGTAGGCTATTTTTGATGCAAAGGTAGGCAGACTTTCCAGTCTGCCGCTCAGAGGTGCCAGGAAGCCTGATCCACGTCGTTTTGCACCGGGAACCGGGCCAGAATCTACATTCATTTTCTACGGCAGAAGTGACGTACTATCGCCCGTAGCAGAATAATCATACTGCAATCTCCCGGTTGTGTAAATCCCCAATACTACGGAAGGCGGCGTGAGAATAGCCCCGGTTTGCCAGAACCTCCTCCGTAGTACTACTGAGATTTCTCAGGAAATCTCTGCTACACGTGAAAACTGGGAGAAAGCATCACCGCCGCACCCTGCTGCTGGCTGCTCTCTGCTGACTGCCGGTGTTCTGAGGTGCATTTCCGCCGGACCTTTACTGTGCCCTGACGCACTCCACGCGACGAGGCGTCCCCTCGAAGGCTCACAGGTGGTCACTTATTTGTGTGTTGCTCCTGCTCCGGCATGATCGCAGGTTCCGCCAGCGGGAGCATCGCGGCATGGATAGAAGCAAGCAGGCTACCGACATTTTGAGCAACTACGTGTCCTCGTAGGACAAGATGGGACGATGGAGAGGCGAATATGGGTCAATGTCCCATGTACAAAACCTTCGAGGATTGGTATACTATGGTGTCGGACGCCGGGCTGCGGCACCTGTGCCTACTTCCACTTCGCCGGGATCAACCGTGATATATGGACAACGGCTGGGTCGGCTACTGTCCCCGCGCTGTGACCGGGCTCCTCGACCCCTCGCGGGGTGCCACAACCTCTGTGACAGTTGCGAACTTTGGACCGAAGGAGGGGAGATGCGATGCAGTGAACCCATGTAGTGCCCATAATAAGTGGAAAATACTTTCTTTAAGGAGGCATACTATGTCTAAGAGATGCTGGAAAGCACTGAGCGTGATATTCCTGGCGCTGGGGATGCTGGGCCTGGCCCTGCTGACCACCCGCGCCGCCGGGGGAGGGTACACGGAATGGTCCACTGACACTTTCCCCGACTTCTGTCAAGGCACCATGAACGGTGTGGATGTCTGGAGCGATCCGGGGACGGCGCGGCTGGATCGAAACTGGTATCCCAACGTGCGGGTGAACGACGTTTCGAGTCAGAGCAAGTTAGCCCCTAGCCTCACCTTCGCCCTCACCGGCACTGGAGGCACGACGGAGACCGTCTTCTT
>DAOUEC010000063.1:0-1567 GCA_034430655.1 Anaerolineae bacterium | reverse complement strand
CTAAGTAGGTAGCAGAAAGTTCGTTTCACTTTTTGGCAACATAGCGAGGCCGCAAATGCGCTCCAAGTGGGTAAACCGAGCACAAATTCGGCCCAAATTGGGTCAAAAGGCCTTGTTTAGGCTCGACTGGCCGGAACGTGGCCTTCGAGAAAAGTGCAGGAAACTTGTCGTGACCTACTTAGCCGCGCTGCCGAGCGCAACGTCATCTCGTCTGTAGCGGCCAACCGATCGGGAGTGGGAAAGGCGTGGCGGGTGGGGTCTGCAGGCAGCGGGACACCGAAGTGCGCGACCAGTGCCTCGACCATGCGGATGGTGCCAGTCCATTGTGTATTGGTGGTCAGAATCGTCTTGACGGTGTCTTCAAAGAGCGTGGGCGAACGGAGGATACGCCCCCGCGCTCCCTCTTCGACGTACGCCAGTCGGGGCTCTTCGCGCGCCAGGGCGTAGAAAGCGGAGAAATCCTGGCCCAGCCCCAGCATCCACTCCACCTTGCGTGCGATCTCTTCGCGTTCGACCCCAGTCAACTGGTCGTCCACCTCGACGCTCACGCCTCTGGCCTCCTCCTGGATGAGCATCTCCACCACCCTTCCAGAGGCCAGACGCTCGACGCGCGTAAGCCCGCCGGTGTGAGCATCTCTGCCAAAGGGGACCAGGTTCACCCAGCCATGCGATCTTACGACGGCGGATAAAGAGAATGGTGGGCAGGCAGACAGCGTCAATCTCATTGGAACCTCCGGTTTTCTCTCTCCTCCCCCCATGGGGGAGGGGCCGGGGGAGAGGGCACGGCTACAGAATCTCGATCTGCCAGTCCACGACCTGCACTTCGGGATGATGGGTTTCGATCCAGCGCACGGCCCGTTCGAGGACGGCGTGGACGCGGCCGGGGTCATTGGCGACGGTGACAAAGGCTACCTCGGCCGATTGCCAGGCGTCATTGCAACCCACCTCGGCGGCGGCCAGGTTGAACTTACGGCGCAGGTGGGCCAGGAGCGGCTTGAGGATGCTGCGCTTGCCTTTCAGCGAGCCGTTGCCGGGGAGATGCAGTTCGACGTTACAGGCACCGATGACCATGACGTGAGGCGTGAAACGTGATGCGTGATCTGGGTGCACTCAGTATAGCACGTCCGAATGGATAGTCAAACGTGCTCTGTCCATTTCTCTGTGGCGTACTTCTCCGCCCGCAGCTCCTCTGCCCAGGCCCGCTCCTCGTCGGTCAAAACGCCTGGCTCAAGGTGAAGGTTCAGTGGTTCGGCGAAGCCCGCCGCCAGCGCATCGGCTGCCTCGTCCCAGGTGACCGGCCGGCCCAGGGCCTCCTCGACGGTCGTGGCACGGGCACGCACGCGAGCGGGGTCAGGGCGGGAGGTCAACAGCGGGCAGATGCGGGTGATGTCGCCGTCCAGCGGACGCGCGCCATGCTGGAGCACCATGGACTGGGCGCGCATCTGGGCGCTGCCTACCAGTTTCCGCCCGCCGGCAGTGATCTCGTAGTCGGAGGGTACCTCGAAGCAGACTGGGCCTTTACCCCCCCCAGCCCCCCCTGCGAGGGGGGGAGTCGTACCCCCCCCAG
>DAOUEC010000062.1:0-7250 GCA_034430655.1 Anaerolineae bacterium | reverse complement strand
CCACAGCGAATTTGTTAAAATCATCCTGAGTTTTCTTGTCAATTTTTCACAAATAGGCAAAGAATCTTCACTGCCTACTAATTTCCTTGGCGAAAATCGGGCCTGGTAAATGAGAGCGATTGCACCCTATTGAAAACAAGGAAGTCGATGCTTTCTTGAGAGAAATCGTCGAGGTTTGTAAAGAACACGGCTTCTCTTTGAGCCACGAAGACACTCACGGTGCTTTCGTCGTAGAGAAATACGAGGAAGGCAATATACAGTGGCTCATGGATGCTATGATTGGTAAAAGCGTAGATACTGCTTAAGCAGCGCACCGGCCTGAAGAGCCGGTGCTGGGCAAAGTTGGGCAATGGAGAAGCCATCCAGCACCGCCTGTTTACGGCGGTGCGGAAACCTGAAGGAAAGCCGATGTTTTCGAGAAAGTTGTTGGAGAGAGTAGAACCCTGGCGAGGAAACACCACCCGCTGGGAAGAGACCAACTACAAAGGCACCACCCCCATCACCAAGCGGCTGCTCCAATATTGGTTCTACGAGGAGCACTTTCTGGAGCAGGACCTGGTGTTCGACTACTGGCGCTGCCAGCGCGAAGCCATTGAGGTACTGATCTACTGCTACGAAGTGCTTGGCGTGCGCGACGTCGCCGAACTATCGAGAGCACTGGGCCTGAGTGTCTACGAGCAGGCGACGCTGTTCGAGGAGTTTCGGCATTATACGGTGGCCCAAATCCAGGAGAGAGAACCGGAGATCAGGGAGACCTTCGCCGAATACGTGGCCCGGTCGTCCATCCCCAAACTGGCCTTCAACATGGCCACCGGCTCAGGCAAGACGATGGTCATGGCCATGGCCATCGCTTGGATGTACCTGAACAACTACAGCCGTACCTTCCTGATGATCTGCCCCAACACTATCGTCCTGGACCGCCTGGCGCTGGCCTTTGAGAATCTGGCGATCTTCAAACAGTTCCCCATCGTGCCCCCCGAATACTGGGCCAACGACAAAGTGCACGATTTCAACTTTAAGAACGTGCAGGTGGTGAAGCAGAACGAGGGCAGCACCGAGTTCGGCGCCGGCGTTGTGTTTCTGACCAACGTCCACCAACTTTACAACAAGGAGACCGCCCGGGGGCGCAACCAACTGCGACTGCTGCTTGACAACGCCCGCATCGGCGAGTTCATCAATCCCCTGGTCAACCGGGTGCTGAGATACGAAAACGTCACCGTCATCAACGACGAAGCGCACCACAGCGCCGCGCCGGAATGGTCGCACGTCATCCGGTACGTCCACGACAATGCACGGGGCTTCCACTTGCAACTGGATTTTTCGGCCACCAACAAGTACTACAGCGACGCTTCCCCCTTTGAGCACATCGTCTACGAGTACGGCCTGAAGCAGGCCATAGACGATGGCATCGTCAAGGACATCGAGATCCAGACCTACGCCAACATGCAGGACAAGATCGTTCTCTGGTCAAGCGAAAGACAACGGCAATTCCTGATCGAAGAAGGCCTGAAGAAACTGGAGGAACTGAAGCAGACCTACGCGGATACGCCCGCCAGGCCAGTTCTCTTTATCCTCGCCAGCACCACCAACGAGGCCGACGAGATCGGCAACGGAATCATCGAGGACCCAGGCAACCCCTACACCAATCAAGAGGTTCTGGTCATTCATACCAACAAAACAACCGGGGAGATCCTGAAGCGAGATTTGGAGACTGCGCGCCGGGTCGCCAGGGAGATAGATGAACCCGGCAGCAAGATTGAGGTCATCGTCAGCGTGCTCATGCTCCAGGAGGGGTGGGACGTCAAGTCGGTCTATGGTATCGTGCCCTTGCGGGCGGCGAGCAGCCAGATTATGGTGGAGCAGATCATCGGCCGGGGGCTGCGGCGCAGGTTCCCCCACAAGAACCGCGATCAGGAGTACGAGGTGGAGGAGAAACTATGGATCATCGAGCATCCCAACTTCAAGCGGTTCTGGGAGGCCGAAAAGCAACGCCACGGGTACGACTTCCACATTGATTCGGGCCGGCCGGAGAAGCCACCAAAGACAGTCAGCGTTGACGAGGCCAAACTGGAGTACGACATTGAAGTTCCCATCCTGTCTGGGGGAACCTACCAGACTCGGTCCATTGACGCCACGTTGATCAACGTGGATGCCATGCCCGCCAAAAGGTTCTACGTTGCGGCTTTTGACGCCAGTGACCCCCAGCGCGTGCACAAGCGACTGGGGCAGACTTCCGAAGTCTCGGAGACTTCGGAAGTCTCTTTCCGGTTCTACACCTTCTACAACTTTGTCAAAGCCAGGCTGGTCAATATGATCGTCGAGGATAACAAACTGATCGGGACGGACGTGAAAGCGACCATTGACAGGAAACTGGATGAGTATATCGCCCGTAGACTCTTTTGCGACTTTGACCGGGACAACCCCGAACACGTGAAGCGGCTCAATCTGGTCCCCGTTGTAGAGGAAATCCTGACGGCTTTTCGAGACCAGATTTGCAAGATAGCCGCCACCGTGCGAGACTTCGAGCCCAGCCTGAGAACGGTGAGGGTATCCGAGACCAGGCCAAAGCAAACCTCGAAGGATACGTATGTCCCCGAAAGATCGGTGTTCAACCAGGTGGACTACGACAGCGAGTTGGAGCACGAATTTATGGAGAGGCTGGACACATGGGAGGGCGTCGAAGCGTGGAGCCGCGTGGTGCCCTTCAAGATTCCCTACTACGACGAGGAGTATGGCTTCCACTACTACATCCCCGACTTCATTGTAAAAGCAGATGACCAGTACTATCTGGTCGAGACCAAAGGGGCGGGCTTTGCCAAGCAAAAGGACACCGCATCCAAGCAGGAAGTGGCTCAGGAGTGGGTGGCGAAGGCGAACGAGAGCACAGAGGCTGAGTGGGCCTATCTCTTCGTGCTGGATGAGAAGTTCGATCAGTACAAGGGCCTGGGTTCGTTTGATGCGTTTGTCAGAGCGGTCGGGTGAGGAGTCACTCGAAGTAGTTAAGATAAGACCTCCGAGGTCTCCTGGCGACACCTTACAGGTTGAAAACTGCGTTGTACTTGGCGTAAATTTCGTGGTATAAGCGCCGCACAAGACCTCGGAGATCTGAGAACCGCTTAACTTAATGACATTGATAAGGAGCCCACGTGAACCCCATCATCCAATTCACCGACCGCGCCATCCGCAACGTGGAAACCGTCATCGTCGGCAAGCGAGAGCAGATCGAGTTGCTGATGGTGGCCCTCCTGTGCCAGGGGCACGTGCTCATCGAGGACGTGCCCGGCACTGGCAAGACGATGCTGGCCCGGGCCACGGCCGCCAGTATGGGCATCAGTTTCAAACGGCTGCAATGCACGCCCGACCTGTTGCCCAACGACATCACCGGCATGAGCGTGTTCAACCAGAAGACGAATGCGTTCGAGTTCCGGCCCGGTCCGGTCTTCGCCAACATCCTGCTGGCCGACGAGATCAACCACGCCACGCCCCGCACCCAGGCCGCGCTGCTGGAAGCCATGCAGGAGCGACAGGTCACATTGGATGGCGTCACCCGCCCGCTGCCTGCGCCATTTCTGGTGCTCGCCACGCAGAACCCCATCGAATACGAGGGCACCTTCCCTCTGCCCGAAGCCCAACTCGATCGCTTCCTCATCCGCCTGTCGCTGGGCTATCCGGGGGCAGACGATGAAGTCCAAATGCTGCGCAACCTCAGAAAACAGCATCCCATTGAGACGGTGGGGCAGGTGGTGGACGGGGCCGAGTTGCTGGACCTGCACGACGCCGTCACCGACGTGCACGTGGACGAGTCGCTGGAGCGGTACATCCTGGCCATCGTGCGCGCCACCCGCTCCCACCCCGACGTGGCGCTGGGAGCCAGCCCACGCGGGTCGCTGGCCCTCTACAAGACCGCCCAGGCGCTGGCGGCGCTGCGCGACCACGACTACGCCATCCCCGACGACGTCAAGACGCTGGTTCCCCTCGCGCTGGCCCACCGGCTGATCGTCAAGCCGGAGAGCCAATTGCGCGGGCGCACCGCCGAGACCATTCTGGCCGAGATTCTGGAGCGCACCGAACTGGAGATTGGGGAACTAAAACGTAAAGTTCTTCGCCAAAGACACTACAACGAATTGTGAAACAAACGAATTGCGAGACCAACGGATGAGACGACGTAGAGCAAATTCGTTCCTTTCCAAATTCGCTGTAGTGTTCGCGGGGGCACTACAACGAATTGTGAAACAAACGAATTGTGAAACAAACGAATTGTGAAACCAGCGAGTTGAGAAACATCGAATATGCCCAAAATCATCCACAAAGAACTCAGTTACAAAGTCCGAGGCGTCCTACTGAACGTCCACAACACCCTCGGCCCAAACCTGCCCGAACACTTCTACCGAGACGCGGCGGCGTTCGGCCTGGAGACAGAAGGCGTTCGCTGCAAAACGGAAAAGGTCTTCGAGGTCTACTACCGGGGCGTACGCGTCGGGTTCTACCTCGTGGACATCTGGGTTGAGGACGGCAAAATCATCCTGGAAATCAAGGTCGCACCGGAAATCCTACCGCTTCATTCGGCGCAGGCCATTTCGTACCTCAAAGTGACCGACGCCAACCTTGCCATCGTGGTCAGCTTTGGGGCCGGGTCGCTGCTGGACAAACGGCTACCTAATTTCCTGCGCGACAAAGTCGTCAGTTTCGAGTGGCAAAAGCGCCCCGTGGCCGAGGGTATGCTTTATCCGGAGTTGACGAATCGCCTTTTCGCAGTGCTGCACAGGGTGCATTTCGAGTTAGGACCGGGCTTCTTGCATCAGGTCTATCGGCGGGCCACCATGGTCGAACTGGAACACCAGAGGTTCTCCTACGATTACATCAAACAAGTGCCTATTTACTACCAGGGCCACTATTTGGGACCGCAGCCGGCCCGCCTGATCAGTGTAGATGGAAAGGTGTTGCTGGCAACCGTGGCCGTCAAACAGGCGGATAAGGCCATGCAAGAACAACTGAAAGCCCGATTGAAGCATCTGGGCTTTCGGCTCGGCTTGTTGGCGAATTTTCACAGCACGGAATTGCAAGTGATACCTGTGAGAGTGTAGAGGAGGACACTACAACGAATTGAGAAACCAACGAACTGGAATGAAATGAATTCGTTCCTTTCTTCATTCGCTGTAGTGTTCTTGTGCAGAACTCTCTATTACGTATTACGAGCGCGATGCGAAACTTCATACCCTTCCTGCTGATATTATTCACCATCGCCGCCCTCCTGCGCGTGGACTTCTTCTTCACCATCGCCTATCTCTTCTTCGCCGTCTACCTGCTGTCGCGCCTCTGGACGCGGCGCACGGTGAAACACCTGCGCGTCCAGCGGCGTTTTGTGAACCACGCCTTCCTCGGCGACCGGGTGACGGTGGATCTGACAGTGCACAACGCCGGCTGGCTGCCTGTCCCCTGGCTGGAGGTGCACGAGTCGCTGCCGGTGCAACTCACCGCGCCTCCCTTCCATCGCGAAGTGATCAGCCTGGGGCCGCGCGAGCGACACCGCTTCGCCTACACGCTCAACTGCCGCCAGCGGGGCTACTATCCCATCGGCCCGCTGACGATGCGAACCGGCGATTTGCTGGGTATTGCGCGTCACACCCTGACGCAGGTAGCGCCGGAGCACATCATCGTCTACCCCCGGGTGGTCCATCTCCAGCGATTGGGCCTGCCCACGCGCTCCCCACAGGTCGCGTTGCCCGCCCGCTCGCACCTGTTTGAAGACCCAGCCCGGGTGATGGGCGTGCGCGACTACCAGCGGGGCGACTCCCCCCGCCGCATCCACTGGACGGCGACGGCCAGCGCCGGCCGGTTGCTGGTGAAACAATACCAGCCGTCCATCGCCCGCGAAACCCTCTTATGCCTTGACCTGGACCGGGAGGGCTACGAGCGCCGTCAGCGATACACCGCCACCGAACTGGCCATCGTCGTCGCAGCCTCCATCGCCAACCACATCATCGTCAGGGAGGGGCTGCCGGCGGGATTGGCCACCGAGGCGTGGGACCCGCTGTTGGACAATGGGGCCCGCTTCTTCCTGCCTCCACGCTCCGAGCGCGCCCATCTGATGAGCCTGCTGGAAGTGCTGGCCCGGGTGCGGGTCACGTCGGCGGCGCCGTTCGTGGACCTGCTGCGCCGCGAGAGCGTGAACCTTCCGTGGGGGGCTACGCTGGCGCTCATCACCGGGCGCGAGAGCGAACCGCTGTTCGACACCCTGGTCTACCTGCGACGGGCCGGATTCGCGGTGGCGTTGATCCTGGTGCGGTCGCCCCTCCCGTCAGCCGAACTACAAAAGCGGGCCGATCTGCTCGGAGTGCCGACGCATCGGGTATGGTACGAGCGCGACCTGGAGACGTGGCGATGAAGCGCAACCTGTGGCTGGAGAACCTGTTCCGTCCGCTGGTGATCGGGGTGATGTTTGGCTGCATCGCCCTGTCGCTGGTGGAGTTGGTGCACCTGCTCTTTCCCGCCTGGAACGGGACTTACCTCATCGTGGGCTGCGTGCTGGCGGCCTTGGAGGCCAACTACTCGTACCGGCTGATCCGGATCAGGTCGCTGCGCGGCACCGATGTCCTGCGATTCCGGGCGGTTGAACTTGCGATGTTCTTTCTCTTGCTCAAAATCGGCGGCTACGTAGGCGACCGCTGGGCCGACGTGCTGACGGACATTCAAACCTGGCCACGTGACCCGCTCGCCATCCTTGATCCCGAGATGACGGTCGCCTTCACCCTGGCTCTTCTCTCCTGGTGGGCTTCTACCCAGACCGTACGCGACCTGGAACGACTCGGTGAACCCCCCGAACGGCATCGCCGCTACGTCCCGCCTGTGGAGAGCCTCACCAGTCGCTTCTTTTGGGGCGGGGCAGTGCTGCTGATAGTCGCCGGCTTGACTCGCATTGGGATCGCCGCGCTGCTGGACCTGCGTCGCCCCCCGGTGCCGGGGCTGGTGCTCAACGTGCTGGTCTACTTCCTGCTGGGGCTGGTGATGCTGGGGCAGGTGCAGTTCACCAGATTGCGTAAACAGTGGGAGGCGCAGAGGATCAAGATAGCGGACGAACTGGCCGCTCGCTGGGCGCGCTACAGTCTGGCCTTCATCGGTCTGGCGGCGCTGTTGGCGTTCCTGCTCCCTACCGGTTACACGGTGGGCCTGTTGGACGTAGTGGGCAACGTTCTGGAACTGATAAGCGCGATCCTCTTGTTTATCGTCAGATTGCTCTTCTTCCTTGTCTT
>DAOUEC010000061.1:0-17679 GCA_034430655.1 Anaerolineae bacterium | reverse complement strand
AGGTGCTGCGCGATGACGTGGCGAAGGTAGTAACTCTGCCCATCCGGGTAAGAGTTCAGCCGGGGCAGCGCCTCTTCCAACGCAGCCAGCGCTTTGGGCGATGTCCCCAGCGGATTCTCGTTGGACGCCAGTTTAATCACGTCTTCCAGGCCATACTCCCTCTGTACCTCCTCAATGGGTTTGCCGGGCACATAAGGCTTGATGGCATCCAGGCCGCGTTGCGGTTTAACGTGTGTCATTTTTGATCTCCTTTCTTGCATATCACTCGCACGTCCCCCACCACCAGTCCCTCCGAGGACACAAAGACCGGGTTCAGGTCAATCTCGGCGATCTCGGGATAACGGAAGGGCAGGCGGGAGAAGTTGACTAGAAGGTCCGCCAGGGCATCCAGGTCGCAGGCGACTTGCCCCCGCATCCCCTCAAGGATGGGAAAAGCCCGAATCTCCCGGATCATAGCCTCGGCCCCGGTGCGGTCCACCGGGGCGACCCGCATAGAAACGTCGCGCCAGATCTCCGTATATATCCCCCCGAGGCCGAAGACAACCACGGGGCCGAACTGTGGATCGTGGGACAATCCCAGCAGCACCTCCTGAGCGCCTCGGATCATCGGATAGATGACTACGCCCCGGAAGTCCCTGCCCATGGCGGCTCGCCGGATCGCCTCGAAAGCAGCCTGGGCCGCCTCATCGTCGCGTATGTCCAGAGCCACCCCACCCCATTCCGACTTGTGCAGAATGTCCGGCGCGACGACTTTCATCACCACGGGATAGCCGATCTCGCGGCAGCCCCCCACCGCCTCCTCCACGTTCGTCGCAAAGCGAAAGTCGAGCACCGGGATGCCATTCTCCCGCAGCCAAGCCATCGCCTCCGGCTCCAACATCGGCCCATCACCAGGCAATTTGTGATCTGCAATCTGCAATTCGCCGTCCACCATTCGCCATTCGCTATTCGCAATTCGCAATTCATAATCCGCCATCCACGCCAGCACCGCCACCGCCCGTTCGCCGGTGGGGTAGTTAGGGATGCTGTGCTCCTTCAGGTAGGCGACGCTCTCGGCCACGACTCGCCCGGCCATAAAATTGGCCACGATGGGCCTGCCTGTCGCCTGCGCAGCGTCGCAGACCCCGCAGGCCAGCGCCACCGAGTCCAGATAGGGTGTGGCGACGTCCAGGGCCAACGCAGCGTCGTACTCCTCCAGCACGGCGCACAGCGTCTCCCGGTATTCCTCCTCCGTCCCCTCCACCGTCAAGTCAATGGGGTTTTTGAGGGAGCAATGCGGGGCCAGAAAATGGGAGAGATGCTCCCGCAGTCCGGGGCTGGGCTCAGGCAGCGAGAGGCCCAATTCCTCGGCCCGGTCGGCGGCCAGAACCCCCGGCCCGCCCGAGTTGGTCACGATGGCAATCCGTCGCCCCCTGACAGGCGGCGCGTGGACCAACCCCTTGCACAGGTCGAACATCTCCTCGACCGTGCTGACCCGGATGGCTCCACACTCCCGCAGGGCAGCGTCGTAGACGACATCGGAGCCAGCCATAGAGCCGGTGTGGGAGAGGGTCGCCCGCTGCCCGGACCGGGTGCGGCCTGCTTTGATAACCACCAGCGGCTTGTGCTGGGTGAATTCGTGCACCGACCGCATAAAGGCTCGTCCGTCGGCGACGCTTTCGATGTACAGTGCCACCACCCTGCTCTCCACGTCCTGGGCCAGGTAGGGCAGGAGGTCAATCTCATCCAGGTCGGCCCGGTTGCCGTAACTGACAAACTTGGAGAAGCCCAGGCCCTGCTCCTCCGCCCAGGAAAGGACCGCCCCTCCTAACGCGCCGCTCTGGGAGACGAAGGCCACCTCTCCGGCCGGCGGCCTGGTCTCCAGCGACGCGAACAGGTTGTGATGTGTATTCACGATGCCGGCGCAGTTGGGGCCGACGACGCGGATGCCATACTTCCGGGCCGTCTGCTTGATCTCCTCCTCCCCCGCCACGTTCCCCACCTCGGAGAACCCGGCCGAGATGATCACCGCCGCTCCGACGCCAGCCCGACCACAGTCCTCCAGCACCTCCGGCACCGTCGGAGCGGGCGAGGCGACGACGACCAGGTCCACCGGCCGCTCAATCTTGACCACCGCGTCGTAGCCGGGGACGATACCCCCCCCCGGCCCCCCCGAAGCGGGGGGGAGAACGATGCCCTGCCCCTTGGGGTTAACTGCGTAAACCTCCCGGAAGCCGCCGTCCAATATCTGGCGGATGAGTTCGTAGCCGAGTTTGCCTTTCGAGGTGGAGCCGACGACGACCACCCCTCTGGGGTAGAAGAGGCTGTGGAGTAGGGAGTAGGGGGTAGGGGGTAGGGGGTTTGGAGTGCTCATCGTGTCACCTGACCTTCGCTCGGGTGGGCCTCAAGCCCCGCTTGGAAGGCAAAGAGATTGCGCTCCATGCCCTTCACCCACCGGGTCTGCACGACGTGTGCCACGTCGGACGGGCTCAGCACGTCGCCCAATCGGGTGTGACCGACAGCCACGCCCAGCACAAAGACGTTCGCCGGCACGGGTGCGCCTTCGTAGAGGGGCAGACCATCGGGGTCAAGGTAGTGCACCCTGCCTCCTGCCTCTCGCACCTGCTCCAACACCTGCTCCGGCGTAGGATAATCGGCCTTGCCCAACATCACCGCAGTCGGCGCCCAGACGTGGCCGAACAGAAGGAAGTCCCCGCCGGGCTTGACGAATCGCACCGCCTTGAGCGCTTCCGACCTCTCCATCGCAATCACCAGGTCGGCGCCCCTTTCCGGGATGTTCGCCCCGGTCACCTCGCGCCCCAGCCGAATCTGGGCCTGGACGAACCCGCCCCGCTGGGCCATCCCCTTGATAGGATAGAAATTCACCGGAATTCGTTTTTGGCAGGCCGCTTCTGTTATGATCTCCCCTATGGACAGAACACCCTGACCGCCGACGCCCACGAGGTAAACGTCAAACGTGATGCGGGAAACGTGATTCGTGATTCGTGATTCAGGGTTCATTTCACTCGCTCACTTTATCGCTGAGTCGCTCACTCGCTGACTCGCTGACTCGCTCTATCGCTTCACGGTTACAAACCTGGGCACACAGGCCACAGCCATAGCACAACACGGGGTCAATGGTGATTGTGTCCCCCTCGACGTCAATGCCGAGGGCCGGACATCCGGTGAGGGTGATACACAGTTTGCACAGGTTGCAATTCTCAGTGACCACCCGGACCTTTCCGGCCCGAATACCCTGGCGCATAGCCTGGATAGCGCACTCCTGGCGGGCGAGCACGACCTTGACCCCCGGCAGCGCCAGCGCCTTCTGGATGGTCTCTGTGGCCTCGTCCAGGTCGAAGGGGTCAATGACAAAGAAGTGTTCCACCCCTAGCGTGGGGATGAGCCCGGCAATGTCCACCCGCCGGTTGCCGGGCTGCTGGAAAGCCTCGTCCGTGCCCGGGTTCACCTGCATCCCGGTCATGCTGGTCCAGCCGTTGTCCAGAATTATCAGCGTCAAGGGAACCTGGTGCTGGATGGCATTGATCAGGCCGGGGATGCCGGCATGGAAGAAGGTGGAATCGCCGATGGTGGCGATGACCGGCGTTTCGACTCCACCGTGGACGTACCCTTGCGCCAGGCTGACGCTGGCGCCCATTGAGACCTCGGTCCAGATGGCGTGGAACGGGGGATTCATCCCCAGGATCGTGCAGCCGATGTCCCCCGTCACCATCACTTCGTCCTTCTTGTACCCCGATTTCCTGATGGCCCGGTTGATGGCCATAAACGTCCCCCGGTGGGGGCAGCCCGCGCAGACGGTGATGGGCCTCTTGGCTGCAAGATGCTCCGCCGCCTCATCCCCCTGGAACAGGCCCTCCGGGACGGGCAGGTCCAACGCCGCGCCGATGCCCCGCACCACCTGTTCCACGCCGTACTCACCCACCCGCTCAAAGGGGCCATCCAGTTTGCCCACGATCCTGCCCGCAAAGCCCATCCTCCGGGCCTCCACGTAGATGCCCCTCTCGATGTACGGCTCCAGTTCCTCCAGAACCAGGACGGTGCTGCAATGGTGCAGGAGGACTCGCACTTCCTCGGCCGGGAAGGGATTGACCGCCACTACCTTCAACACAGAGACCAGGTTTCTTGAAAAAACCTGGTTTCTTCCCCAGAGATGGGCCGCGATCTCGAACCCCTCCTCCAGGTAGGAAGCCGTCACTCCCGACGTCACGATGCCCAGCCCTCCCGCTCCCCCCTCTCTCTCCCCCCCCATTGGGGAGGGATGGGGAGGAGCCAGTTGCAGGCGGTCCAACCCCATCTCGCCGATAATCTGCCCCGCCTTCTCCAGCCGGGCGAGCAGGTCACGATGCTGGGCTATGCAGATGGCGGAGCCGGCTTTGGTGAAGCGGGTGATGTCCCGCACCAGTTTCGCCTCTCGACCCCTCCCCCGTCCCCTCCCCGAAGCGGAGAGGGGGACTCCCCCTTCCCTCGCAGGGAAGGGGGCCGGGGGGTCAGGTCGAACCACCTCCACCGGCGCTTTGGAGTTGGCGACCGCCGTCACCAGCCTGACGAAGACGGGGGAACCGACCTGTTCGGAGAGTTCAAAGGCGCTCTGGATCAGTTGGTATGCCTCCGCCACCGACGCCGGCTCCAGCATGGGCAGATCTGACATGCAGGCATAACCGCGCGAATCTTGCTCCGCCATCCCTGCGTGAACGCCTGGGTCGTCGGCCACGTAGATCACCAGGCCGCCGATGCAGCCTGAGTAGGCGAGGGAGATCAAGGAATCGTAGGCCACATTCAGCCCCGACATCTTCATTGTGCACAAAGCCCGCTGTCCGGCCCACGAAGCGCCCGCCGCCACCTCCAGCGCGACCTTTTCGTTGGTGCTCCACTCTACGTGCACGCCGTCCGGTTCCATCGCCAGGAGACTGGCCAAAGCCCCTGTTGATGGCGTGCCCGGGTAGCCGGTCACCACCCTGACGCCCGCGTGCAAAGCGCCCAGCGCCAGGGCTTCGTTTCCAGTGATGAGTCTTGTCTCCAACCTCTCCTCCGTAGATTCGTAAATTCGTAGGTTCGGGGGCCAATCTATCCTATGGTTCGAGAGTGGGTAAGAATTGCCCTTGCCCTGGCTCGGCCACGATCTCCCCCTGCCACAGAACGCGGTGCCCTCGCTGGAAGGACATCTCCGGCCAGCCCAGCACCGTGCGCCCCTCGTAGAGCGTGTAGCGGGCGTCGGTGTGCTGGTTGTCCGCGCGGATGGTGAACTCGCGGGTCGGGTCGAAGACCACCAGGTCCGCGTCGGAGCCGGCGGCGATGGTGCCCTTGCGCGGGTAAAGCCCGAAGATACGTGCGGGGTTCTCGCACAAGACCTGCACCAGCCGCACGACGCTGATGCGCCCCCGGTTGACGCCACCATCATAGGTCAGCGGGAGAAGCGTCTCAATCTGGGGGGAGCCGAAGGGCTGCTCCAGGAAGTCGCCGTGAACATCCTTCCTCTTGGGCGCGTGGTCGGAAGCCACCACTTGCAGCGTGCCGTCGCGCAGCGCCTCCCACAGCGCGGCCCGGTCGTCGGCAGTGCGGATGGGCGGCCCGATCTTGGCCAGCGCGCCGCGCTCCTCGATTATCTCCTGCGTCAGCGTGAGGTACTGGGGGCAGGTCTCGGCAAAGACCCGCCGTCCCTCCGCCTGAGCGCGACGGATGGGTCGCAGTACGCGGGCAGAGGTGTTGTGAACGATGTACAGTGGGCATCCCGTCACCTCAGCCATGCAGATGGCCCGAAAGGCCGCCTCCTCTTCCAATGCAGCCGGGCGGGAGATGTTGAAGTACTTCGCCGAGGCCTGCGGCCCCTTGAGATACTTGTCCTCCAGGTAGTCAATGCCGCCACCGTTCTCGCAGTGCACCATGGCCATGCCCCCGAGCTCTGCCAGGATGTCCATCGCCTTGATTAACTGGTAGTCGTCGGTATACCAGCCCTGCTTGAGATAGGTGAGGAAGAACTTGAGAGTGCGGACACCCATCTCCATCACGCGGGGAATTTCCGGCACCTGTTTGGGGGCCTCGAACAGCCCACCGTGCAGGCCAAAGTCGAGCCGGGAGTGGGCCAAGCCATCCTCCAGCATCTCGTCCACTTTCTGCACCAGGCTATCCCCGGTGCGAGCGTAGGCGAAGTGCAGCAGCGTCGTCGTGCCGCCGTAGGCAGCGACGCGGGAGCAGCCCTCCACGCTGTCCAGGTAGACGGGATGGACGTGCACGTCAATGACGCCGGGGAAGACGTACTTGCCAGTAACGTCCACCACCCCGTTCTCAGGGGCGGCCTCGCGTGGCAGGCCGGCCTCGACTGCGGCGATCACCTCGCCCCGCACGCCCACGTCAGCCCGGCGCATCCCCTCGCCGGTGACGACCGTGCCTCCGGTCAATAGCAGATCAAACTGTTTGTCCATAAACCGCTCTCCTCGTGTGATGTAAATGCTGGTGATGCGCCGATCTCTAATCTCCAATCCCCCTGGCCCGGCCCACCGCCGCCAGCACCCTCTTCGGCGTCAGCGGCAACTCGTGGATACGCACCCCGATGGCGTCGGCGACGGCATTGGCGACGGCCGGGGCGGCCGGCGTCAGCGACGGTTCGCCGATGCCCTTGGCACCGAACGGCCCCACCCCCGTCCCCGACTCCAGGATAATCGCCTCCGTCGTGGGGAAGTCACGTGACGTGGGGATCAGGTACTCGGCAAACGATGGCGTCTGGATCACGCCGTCCTTGACTACCACCTCCTCCGTCAGCGCGTAACCCAGCCCTTGCGTGCCGCCACCCTGGATCTGCCCCACGACCGCGGCAGGGTTGATTGCCCGTCCCACATCGTGGCAGGCGACGCTCTTGAGCAGCGTGATCTCGCCCGTCTCCGTGTCCACCGCCACCTCGACAGCGTGCGCGCCAAAGGTGAAGTCCGGAAAGACGTCTCCCTGGAGATCTTCCGGATCGAGTTTCGCGGTGAAGGGCGCTCTGAACAGGGCCAGGTTCGAAAGCGGCAAACCTTCGGCGGCACACATCGCAGCCAGTTCGGCCAATGGCAGCGAATCAGCGATAGAGCGATTCAGCGATGATGGTTCGCCGCCTCGCCGACTCGCCGCCTCCTTGACAAACACCACTCCGTCCGCTATGTCCAGATCTTCGGGCGCCTCCTCGAAGTACTTGGAGGCGCGATCCAGCAGCACCTCGCGCACTCTGCCCGCGGCCTGGAGGACGGCGTTGCCCGACATGTATAACTGGCGGGTAGCAGTCGTCGTGCCCGCCAGCGGCGTCAGCGCCGAGTCGGTGCTGTAAATCGTCATGTCCTCCAGCCCCACCCCCAACACCTCGGCGGCGATCTGGCATAGGCTGTTCACCTGCCCAGCCCCCAGGTCGGGCACGCCGCAGCGAATCACCACGCTGCCATCCAGTTCGAGGCTGACCCAGGCACGGGAGGTATCGTGGAGCCAGGTGATACGGCCATAACTCTGCATATAGGAGGCAAAACCCTGCCCCACCTTGATCGAGCCAGGAGAAACCACCTTTTCGCCCAACGCCTCCAGTGCCCGTGTAGCCGTCTCCTCCAGCCAGACGGCGCTCTTGATGACCTGCCCGGTCGCGTTCCGGTCGCCCGTCTTGAGGTAATTGACGCGCCGGACCTCCAGCGGGTCCAGGTTCAGCGCTTTGGCAATCTCGTCCATCTGCTGCTCGTAGGCCACAGCGGCCTGGGCGCCGCCAAATCCCCGGAAGGCGCTGGTGAAGGGGTTGTTGGTGGCGACCGACACGCTGTCCACGTAGAGATTATCCACGCGGTAGGGGCCGGCGGCCATGATTGTAGCGTAGAGCAACACGTAGGGGCTCAGGTAGGGATAAGCCCCCGAGTTGGAGATCATCTTGATCTCGGCGGCGGTGACGCGGCCGTTTTTCTTGACGCCAGTACGATGGGTGATGATAAACGGATGGCGCTTGCAATGCGCCTGGATGGATTCCTCGCGGGTGTACGCCAATCGCACGGGGCGACGCGTGTGCCTGGCCAACAGCGCCAGGAAGATTTCGACCGTGATGTCCTCTTTGCCACCAAAGCCACCGCCCAGCATGGTGCCCTGGATGTGGATTTTGTTGTGGGGGACGCCCATGGCCCTGGCGATGCTGCGGAAGTGCTCCACCACCTGGGTGCAGACGCGGATGTTGATCACGTCCCGCTCATCCACCCAGGCCACACCGGCCTCCGGCTCAATGTAGGCGTGGTCAATGAAGGGCACGCGGAAGGTGTTCTCCACGATCAGATCGGCGGCGGTGAACCCGGCTTCCACGTCGCCCTTGCGGATCTTCCAGCGGGCCACGACGTTGTCCGGCTCGTTGACGATGGGTGCACCGGGCTTCAGTGCCTCCCGAGGATCGAACACACCCGGCAGCACCTCGTACTCGACCTCAATGGACTCCAACGCGCGCCCGGCGATGTCCAGCGTCTCCGCCGCTACCAGCGCGATGGGTTCGCCCACGAAGCGCACCCGGTCGGAGGCCAATACCTGCGCCTCCGAACCAGCGCGTATCTTCTGCCCCGTCTGGCCGGGAATGTCCGTGACGAGTTTGGCATCCGGCAGGTCCTCGGCGGTCAGGATGCAGACGACGCCGGGCAGGGCGCGCGCTTTGCTCACGTCCAGCCGCTTGATGCGCGCCGAAGGGACAGTGCTGCGAAGCACCTTAGCGTGGAGCATATTCGGCATCGTGAAATCGCCGGCGTACACGGTGGCGCCCACCGCCTTGCCCAGCGCATCCACCCGGCGCAATGGCTTGCCCACCGTGCGCAACTCGGGCAGTTCTACGGGGGGTAATAGTTTAGCCTTGTACTTCATCGCCCACCTCCCAGTTGTTCATTGTTCATTGTTTCATTGTCCATTGTTTTTGCTGCCATCTGGACCGCCTCGATGATCTGTCCGTAGCCGGTGCAGCGGCATAGATTGCCCGATATCGCCTCGCGTATCTCGTCCTCGGTGGGATGTGGGTTCCGGTCCAGCAGTGCCTTGGCTGCAATGATCATCCCCGGCGTGCAATAGCCGCATTGCACCGCGCCGGTGTCGGCAAAGGCTTCCTGCAACGGGTGGGGATTGTCCATCGTCCCCAGGCCAGCGTTGGTGACGATCTCCGCACCGTCGGCCTGCCAGGCCAGGACGAGGCAACTGTTGACGGCCTTGCCGTTCAACAGCACAGCGCAGGCGCCGCAGTCCCCTTTCTCACAGCCGTTCTTGACATCGGTATAGCCCAGGTCGCGCAGGGCGTGGAGCAGAGTCACGTTGGGATCCAGCGCGACCTGGTATCTCCGTCCGTTGATGTTGAGTGTCACAATTCTTGGTTGCATCATTTCCCTCCTACTTCCAGATATCATCGGCGACCCCGGTCAGCAGACGGCGCACGAGCGCCTCCACCACCTGCCGTTTATACTCGGACCCGCTTCGGGGACACGCCGCCTCGGCGGCCAGGCGAGCGGCCTCGGCGATGCCCTCAGCCGTCAGCGGCTGGTCGCGCAATAGATCCTCGGCGGCGTGCACACGAAAGTGTCGGGGAGCCACGGCACCCAGCGCGATACGCGCCTGCCGGCAGCACCCGCCCTCGTCGCCCTCCACCATCACGGCGACGTCCACCTTGGCCATGCAAGCAGCCTTGCGCAGCCCTACTTTGCGGAAGGCCCCCGCGCTATGGGGCGGTGACACCGGCCAGCGAACCGCCACCAGCAACTCTTGCGGCTGGAGGAGCGTCTTGCGCGCACCGACAATGAACTCCTCCAGCGGCACGCGACGAGTTCCATCTTTGCTCACCAATTCGACCTCCGCGTTCAGGACGAGCAGCGGAGGGACCATGTCCGCCGCCGGCAATGCGTCCACCAGGTTGCCCCCCACCGTGGCCCGGTTGCGCACCAACGGGTTGGCGAAGACGGCGGCGGCCCCCCTCAAAACGGGAGCATGCCGGGCGATGAGAGGATCATCTAGTAACTCGGCGACGGTCACCCCGCCTCCCACGACCAGATGTCCGTCCTCCTGCCGGATACCGCACAATTCGTCCAGCCCTGCTACGTTCACCAACACGCTGGGACGGCGGCTGCCTCCGCGCATATCCACGAGCAGGTTCGTACCACCGGCCAGCGGCACGGCGTCAGGCACGCCTGCGGCCAACATATCGAGGGCCTCCGGCAATGTCTGTGGCATCAGTAGATTGAATTCTGGTAACATTATACCTCCTTATTGCTCCAACTCTCGGTAAATGGACCTTGTGCCCGACTGCCCCTTCGCTGCTTCAGACATCATCTGCTTCAGACCGGGTTTGATGCTTTCCCTCATCAAACTTCAATGCCTGTACCGCTTATAGGGATCAATGAACTCAGGGCCAGGCGCGCTCTTGTATTTGCCGTAGAACAGCTTATCTGCCCACACCATCAGCGACTGGTGTGGGCCTTTGATAGTGGCTGGCACAAACAGCGTTTTGTGAAACCATGTCCTGGGTTTCGTCCAGGGGCAGGACATCATACAGATACTGCAATCTGTCCCCACCGAGTGCCAGTAGTGATAGCACGTCTCTTCATTTATCTTCCACTTCTTGATGCCGTTGTACTCGACCTTGTCGCCCATCGGGATAGAGCGGCTGGGGCATTCTTCCGCGCAGATTTTGCACGTCTCGCAGAAGGATTGGACGCCCAGGTCAACCGGCTTGTCGTGCGCCAGGGGCATATCGGTGGTGACGAAGACCAGGCGAACCGCCAACCCGAACTCCCTGGTGATCAGGTATCCGGCGCGGGAGAGTTCCCCTAAGCCACAGTCCACGGCGACTGGCACCGCAATCACCCGGTAGTTGTTCAGGTGATGCGCCCGCGCGGAATAGCCCAGCATACGAATGTATTCCGCCAGTTGAATGGAGACCCACGCGCCGGTGGCATACCCTTTGGCCGTCGCCAGCAGAGTCGGAAAGTCCGGCCCGGTCTGGGACAGGCGGTAATCCATCTGAAAGCCCATTGCGATGGCGTGGGTATGGTGACTGAGGTCAATCGGCGTGCCCCACGGGACGTAACCTTCCTGATTGCCAACCGACCGCCCCACATGGGTGTAGACCCACTCCTGGCGCAAGGGGCCGATCTTTACCATGTCGGCTCCCAGGAAGCGGGCCAGTGCTTTCACCTTCTGAGCCGCGCGTTCCGGTGGAATCTTAACCTTCTCCGGGGCAGGTTCTCCGTCTACGTGGGATTCCAGGCCGATTTTCGAGATCGCGGCGAACTGGGCCTCGAACATCGGGCTGTCTACGCCGCCTGTTCTCCCCAGACCGGACGTATGGCCAACCCTGGTATCGTATGCCAGATGCTCGGGGTGCGCCTCGTAGTACGCCTTGTACTGTGGAGAATCCGTGCCGAAATAGCGGAAGAGATCCTTCCGTGTGAACACGATGTCGCGCTCGTCCCACCGTTTGATCTCGCCGACGATGTCTTTCTCGTAGGTGGGTACTGCGACCTCTCTCGCCAGAAGCGCCCGACTTATCGCCTCCCTGGGTCTGGACACCGCTGTCTCCTCCCGCCTACTCGCTCACTCGCTGACTCGCTTCACTGCCCGCACGATGCTGGCGTAACCGGTGCAGCGACAGAGATTGCCTTTCATATAATCCCGCACTTCATCTTCAGTAGGATGCGGGTTCTCGCTCAGCAAACTCTTAGCCGTCATCAACATGCCCGGGGTGCAATAACCGCACTGGAAAGCCGCGTGCTCAATGAACGCCTCCTGCAGCGGGTCAAGTTCTCCATCCGGCCCCTGCAACCCCTCCACGGTCACGATCTCACTCCCGTGGGCCGAAACCGCCAACACCAGGCACGCGAGCACTGGTTTGCCATCCATCAAAACGGTGCATGCCCCGCACTCGCCGATGCCGCAGCCGTACTTGGCGCCGGTCAGTTGCAGTCTCTCCCGGAGTACATTCAGCAGGAGTTCGTTGGGCGCCACTCGGAGTTGGCGTTTTACGCCGTTCACCGTCAGTTCGACCTCGTGTTGCGTGTTGCGTGTTGCGTGATGCGTGAAACGTGAAACGTGATGCGTGGCGCTCCTTGTCCCCTCGTCCCCCTGTCTCCCTGTCTCCTTGTCTCCTTGTCCCCCTATCTCCCTGTCCCCTTGTCCCCCTGTCTCCCCCGCCCGCTTCCACGCCTTGTGCAGGCCGTCGTGAGCGAGCACGCGGACGATCTCGCGCCGGTACCACGCGGTCGAGCGCACGTCGTCAATGGGCGATACCTCTTCCGATGCCATCCGGGCTGCCTCGGCGACGAGGTCCGCGCTGAACGCCTGCCCGGCCAGCAGGGCCTCGGCCTTCCGGGCACGTATGGGAGTGGACGCGACGGAGCCGAAGGCCAGCCGGCAATCTACGATGCGGTCCCCGTCCCGCACCAGCACCACGGCAGCATTGACCTTGGCGAGGTCAGCGGTCACGCGGGAGACCTTCAGGAACGCGCTCCCAGCACTCCCTTCCCCGGCGCGGGGAGGGGTCGGCAACACAACTGCGGTGAGCAATTCGCCCTTTCGCAGGGCTGTCTTGCCCGGCTCCAGGAAGAACTCCTCGACCGGCAGGCGTCTCTCCCCACCGGGACCCTCGATCACCGTCTCCGCGCCAAAGACGATCAGCGCCGGGGCGGAATCGGACGCCGGCGAGCCGTTACACAGGTTCCCTCCGACGGTACCCATCATCTGGACCTGCGTGGTGCTGAAGGAAGCGCACGCCTCCGCCAGAGCCGGGTAGTAGGTCCGAACTTGCGGACTGTTGCGGATCGCCCGGATGGATGTACGTGCACCGATGCGCATACCGCCATCTTGAAATGCAATCCCCTCCAGGCCGGGTACCTTGCGGACACTGATCAAGTATTCAGGGGCCAGGCGCTCCATCTTCATCTGGACGATCAGGTCAGTGCCGCCCGCCAGCACGCGGGCGCGGTCCCCGTACTGGTTCAGCAGCGAAATCGCCTCCCCCACCGACACGGGCTCCAGGTATTCAAACTCGTTCACCAAGATATGCGAGTTGGTCATCTGGTGAGAATGATAAGTAGATTGGGAAACTGGTAGATTGGTAAATTGGTCACTCATTCGCTCCCTCGCTGATTCGCTGACTCGCCGACTCGCTGATTCGCCGCAAGATCTTCTCCGGCGTGATCGGCAACTCGTAGAAACGTACCCCAATCGCGTTGTAAATCGCGTTGGCGTAGGCCGCCGCGACCGGGTTGGTCGCCGCCTCGCCGACCCCCTTGGCGCCGAAAGGCCCGCTGGGCTCGTAGGTGTGCGCGAAATACGCTTGCAGGTTATCCAGGTGCGGGCTCTCACCGACGCCGGGTGTCTTGGCGTCAATTATGTAGCCCTTGCACAACACCTGGCCCTGGGAGTCCCACCGGCCGTCTTCGTAGAGCGCGAAGCCCGCGCCTTTTGAGAGCCCCCCTTCCAGTTGGCCGGCGGCCATATCCGGGTTAACGACCGTGCCGCAGTCGCTGCCCATCGCGGCCCGCACCGTGCGCACCAGGCCGGTCCACGTGTCCACCTCGACCTCGACGAAGACAGTGACGTAGGCCGGCGGGCAGTTGACCGCTCGATAACTCTCCACAGCAGCGATGGTCTTCCAACTCTCAGTCCAGCAGCGGGTGGCGATCTCTCCGATGGTCATCCGCCGATCCGGTATCGCCGGGGCGTAGACCACACCCTGGCCCAGTTCCTCGTCCAGCCTGAGCGTCAGCGCCTCGGGTCTCACGTTTAGATAGTAGGCCGCCGTCTCGAGCAGTTCCTGCCGCACCTTCTTCGCGGCCTTCACAGCGGCACCGCCGCCAACGTAGACGCCCCGCGTGGCGTGCGTGCAGACGTCGTAGACCGTCGAACGGGTCTCGGCGGGGGCGAGGTTGACTTTCTCCAGCGGCACGCATAGCGCCTCGGCCACCAGTTTGGCCAACGCGTCCAGTGTACCTCCGCCGTGGTCCATCAGGGCCGTTACGACGTCCACTGACCCGTCGGTGTTAATTTTAACTATCGCGCCGGAGAAGTCAATTACGTCCCCTGGCTGGGGTGCGCCGGCGCCGGAGGTGTGGAAGCCGCGCCCCACCCCAATGCCCCGGACGAATCGGCGAGTCAGCGAGTCGGCGATCCGCCGATTCGCTGCTTCGCTGCTTCGCTGACTCGCTGAGTCGCTGACTCGCCTCTCCCAGCCGATTATTTCAGCGCCCCGGCGGAGCAACTCCGGCACCCCGTCGCTCTGGACGATGGAGCGCACCAGCGGCCCCTGCCCCCAGAAAGTATCCCCCAGGCCGACGTAGTTCTTGAGCCGCAGTTCAATCGGATCCATATCCAGCCGCTCGGCCAGTTCGTCCATCAGCGACTCGGTGGCGAAGGTGACCTGCGGGTTGCCGAACCCCTGCATCGCGCAGGAAGGCGCTTTGTTCGTGTAGACGGCTGTGCCGTGATAGCGCACGTTGGGCAGCCTGTAGAGTGAGACCAGCCAGCCGACGCACACACCCAGGAAGGAGTAGGGCTGGATGTTGTGTGCCCCGATATCGGTGATGAGTTCCATCTCCGCGCCGGTCAGCGTGCCGTCCTTCCTGGCGGCCAACCGCAGGTGAATCTGGGTGTGGTAGCGAGTATGGTCGTGCATATCCTCTTCCCGCGTCAGGGTCAGTCTGACCGGACGGTGGGCCTTGAGCGCCAGCGCTGCGCAGATGGGGATCGGCGGGTTCACCTGGATGCTGGACCCGAAGGTGCCGCCGATGGACACGCGCTTGACGTTGACCTTACTCAGCGGGATGTCGAAGATCTCGCCTAGCAGGATGCGCACATTATGGATGGACTGCGTCGTCGGCCAGACGGTGAGGCCGCCGTCGCTTTCCGGGCGGCAGACGACGGACTTGGGCTCCAGTTGCATGTGGTAGATCTTGGGCGTCCTGAACGTGCCCTCGACGATGACGGCCGCCTCGGCAAAGACCCGATCCACGTCCCCTTCCTCAATGCTGCGGGCGCAGGCGACGTTGTTCTCGATTTTGATCTCCTTGTCGCCCCAGAGCACTGTGTCGTAGATGGGTTCGGCTCCCGGTCTCATCGCTTCGATGGGGTCGGTGACTGCAGGCAGCACCTCGTACTCGACCTTGATAGCGCGCACTGCTTTCTCGGCCAACAGTTCGGTCTCCGCCGCCACCGCCGCCACCGCTTCCCCCATACGCCGCACCTTGTCGGCCAGGACATAGTGATCCTTGTGCAGAACAGACGGGATGGTGATGATACGCTCGTTGTAGCGCACGTGTGGGATGTCGTCGAAGGTAATGCAGACCGCGCCCATCGCCTCGGCCTCGCTCGCGTCAATGCTCTTGATGCGGGCGTGCGCATAGGGGCTGGATAGAATGCGTCCGTGCAACATCCGTGGCAGAATGATGTCGGTGGAGTACCGCTCCTGTCCCGTGACCTTGGCGACCCCGTCTTTGCGCTGCGTCACCTTCCCTAGTACGTGGAACTTCTGTTGCTCCATAATTACTCCTTGTTGCTCCATAATTACTCCTTACTCCTTACTCCTTACTCCTTACTCCTTACTCCTTATCCCCTACATTCTCCCCGTCACCAATGCAATCAAGGCCATCCGCGTGTACACGCCGTTTCGCGCCTGGCGGAAGTAGGCCGCGCCAGGCAGGTCGTCCACGTCGGTGGTGATTTCGTTGATGCGCGGTAACGGATGCAGGATCGTCAGGCCGGGCCGGACCCTCTCTACCATCTCCCGTGTGAGAATGTAACTGCCCTTGAGCCGCTCGTACTTGGACGGGTGCTCGAAGCGCTCCTTCTGGATGCGGGTCATGTAGAGAACGTCCGCCTCTGCCATCGCCGCCTCCAGATCGGTCGTCTCCTCCACCTCGACGCCGTGCTCGCGCAGGCGGGCGGTGATCTCTGGCGGCATCTTCAGCGGCTCGGGCGCGACGAAAACAAGTTTGCAGTCGTAGTGCTTGTACAGTTCCACACCGGTGTGAACCGTGCGACCGTACTTCAGGTCGCCGCAGAGGACGATGGTGCTTCCGTCCACCTGACCCCGCTCCGAGCGGATGGTGAACAGATCCAGGAGCGCCTGGGTGGGATGCTGGCCTGCGCCGTCGCCCCCGTTGATCACAGGAGAGATGGCTACCCTGGCGGCCTCCCTGGCCGAGCCGAGCATCGGATGGCGCATCACGATCACGTCTACGTACTGGTCTACAACGCGAATGGTGTCGGCCAGCGACTCGCCTTTGGCAACCGACGATGTCGCGGATGAGGCAAACCCCACCACGTCGCCGCCCAGACGGTGCATCGCCGTCTCGAAGGAGAGCCGCGTGCGGGTGCTGGGCTCGAAGAAGAGGGCGCCCATGACGTACCCCTGCATCAAGTCCAGCGAGCGCTGCTCTTGCAACTGCTTGCGCATATCCTCGGTCACGCCCATGATGTACTCTAGCTCCTCGCGGGTGAACTGCGCCCCGTCGAGGATGTCCTTACCCGTAAAATCGAACATTAAACAGCCTCCTTGCGATTAGATTGCTCCTTGTCCCCCGACGCGATTGCTGCGCCGAGAAGCACCGAAATCCGCCGAGCGGCCTGACGGCAAAGGGTCACGTACTGCTGAAGCAGTTGGTCAGTGATCCGGGAAGTGGGCCCGGCGATGCCGATGGCTGCTACTACGTCGCCCTTCCAATCGCAAATCGGCGTGGCGACCCCACAGGCCCCCTGGTCCGTCTCCTCGCAACTCTCCGCATACCCGCGCTCCCGAATCCTGGCCAACTCGGTCATGAGTTCGTCCGGATCTGTGATCGTGTTGGTACATAGTTTCGGCAGCCCCTTGTCGCGGATGATGGCCTGGATCTCCTCCTGCGGTAGATATGCCATGAGGATCTTGGAGGATGCTCCAGCGTGAGGCCGCCGGCGTGTCCCTGCCTTCAACGTCATGCGCACTGAGTGGCTGCTCTCGACCTTGTCAATGCAGATCACTTCCTGCCCATGGTAGACCGTCAGTATGACCGTTTCCTCTGTCGCGGCCACAAGATCGCCCATGACTGGCCTTGCAATATGACGCAGATCTATGGTCTCTGCAGCAAGACTGCCCCAGGCAAAGAGGCGGAGGCCAAGTTCCCATCTCTTGTCACGGGGGTCACGGTGCAGGATTCCATGGATTCCCAGACTGACGAGGAAACGGTGAAGCGTGCTCTTGGGGAGCCCGAGGTGCGTGCTGAGCCCTGTCAGGGACCAAGTCGGCCGGTCCGGCGTGAAACAATCCAGAATCCTGACCAGGCGGTCAACCGTCTTGACGGATGAAGAGTTTTTCATAATCGCTCGAGAAGACTGGCATGACTCCACTGAAAAAACTCGGCTCTTCGGGAATTCGCGGGGTCAAGGCATCGGAGTCCCCAACTTGTTGGGGGTGCGGCGCAATGAACCCGAACGAGTTTCGATTGTGACACCTGTCACAATACCCTAGCTTCGCTAATCTGCCCCGGCGAACAGCTCCGGGTGGTACTGGCGGGCAAGCTCGACGTATTCTATCACAACTCGCCTGGGGCGGGCGGTGCGCACGTGCGACCGTCACACATTTGGGACAGATGGTCGCGGACTGCCCGCCGATGATTGAAATCACCGGCTGGTACCACGAAGTGTGTTGAAAACGCACTGGCGGAACCTGTTTCCAACAGGTTTTGAGTATCAGCG
>DAOUEC010000060.1:0-5699 GCA_034430655.1 Anaerolineae bacterium | reverse complement strand
ACCTCGATGTCGGCTCGTCGCATCCTGGGGCTGAATACGGTCCCAAGGGTTGGGCTGTTCGCCCATTAAAGCGGCACGTGAGCTGGGTTCAGACCGTCGTGAGACAGGTCGGTCTCTATCCGCTGTGGGCGCAGGGGACTTGAGGGGAGCTGCTCTTAGTACGAGAGGACCGGAGTGGACAGACCGCTAGTGTGCCAGTTGTCCCGCCAGGGGCATTGCTGGGTAGCTACGTCTGGCAGAGATAACCGCTGAAGGCATCTAAGTGGGAAACTCGCCCCAAGATGAGGTCCCCCACCGGATTAACCGGGTAAGACCGCCGGAAGATTACCGGTTTGATAGGCGGGAGGTGTAAGCGCAGCAATGCGTTCAGCCAACCCGTACTAACGGTCGAGGGCTTAATGCGTGGTGCGGAGAACTTGAAGTTTTCGCGCTGTTCAGTTGACAATTATATCGTTACAGAAGTCCCTTGGTAATTCTAGCGGCGGGGGTACACCCGGTCCCATCTCGAACCCGGCAGTTAAGCCCGCCAGCGCCAATGGTACTGGGGGGGCAGCCCCCTGGGAGAGTAGGTCATTGCCAAGGGATTTCTCGTTTCTTACCGACAAGGTGTCTATTTCTCCGTTGATGTTTTCCCCTTTTCTCTCCCTCGCCCTCCTCGCCGGTAAAACCGCGCCAGAATTCGCGGGGGCCCTCCCCCCCACTTCCCAGTCAATTTTAGATTGCCGTCACTTCGACCGATTTGCCTTTCTCAGCCGACGGTGTTAGACTATCAGGCGACTTCGATGAGGAGGCAGTGATGGCAGTGCAGGCGTTGTACCGGAAGTGGCGACCTCGAACGTTCGACGAAGTGGTGGGACAGGAGCACGTCGTCCGCACGCTGCGTAATGCGCTCACCTCCGGGCGCATCCACCACGCTTACCTCTTCGCCGGTCCCCGTGGCACCGGCAAGACGACCATGGCACGCTTGCTGGCTAAAGCGGTCAACTGCCTGGCCCCGGAGGAGCAGCGCCCCTGCAATGAGTGCACCATCTGCCAGGCGGTCAACGAGGGGCGGCTGCTCGACCTGATCGAGATTGACGCTGCCTCCAACACCGGCGTGGACGACGTGCGCGAACTGCGGGAGAAGGTGGGCTTCCGGCCCAACGAGGCTCGCTACAAGGTTTATGTGATTGACGAAGTGCACATGCTCTCCAACGCCGCTTTCAACGCGCTGCTCAAGACGCTGGAGGAGCCTCCACCTCATGCCATCTTTGTATTGGCGACCACCGAACCGCACAAGATCCCGGCTACAGTGCTCTCGCGCTGTCAGCGCCACAATTTCCGCCGTATTCCCGTCAGCAAAATCGTCGCCCGCCTGGAATGGCTGACCGACCAGGAGCACATCCAGGCCGACCGCGAGGCGCTGACGCTCATCGCCCGCCAGGCCACCGGCAGTATGCGCGATGCCGAGAGTTTACTCGACCAATTGGCTTCCTACGACGAAGAGGGGATCACCGTCGCGGAAGTGCGCGTAGCACTGGGGACGGGGACCGGCGAGACGGTCCTCCAGGTGGCCGATGCGCTGACCAGGGGCGACGTGGCACAGGGGCTGGGTGCCATCAACACGGCCGTGGACGAGGGGGCCGATCCCCGGCAGTTCGCACGCCAGATGGTGGAGCATTTGCGGGCATTGCTGCTGCTGCGCTTGAAGTCCGGCGTCGTCCCGGCCTACGTCTCGGAAGACCTGTGCCCGCAGTTGGAAAAACAGGCCGCTGCTTTTCCGCCCCAGGCTCTGGCGCGAGCGGTGCGGCTCTTCAACCGGGCAGCCGCTGAGGCCAAAGGGGGCTGGCAGCCTCAGTTGCCATTGGAGATGGCCTTCATCGAGGCCGCGCTCCCGGCCGAGCCGGAGAGCGCCACGCCTCATCAGCCCTTGGTTCCGGCCGGGACGCGCACGCCATCCTCTCCTCGCCGCCCGGTGTCTCCGCCTGCGCGACCGTCCAGGCCCGTGCCTGCCCGTTCAGCATCACCTTCCCCATCTCAGTCTCACAGGGAGGTCCGGGAACCGGCATCCGATTACGGCGGTCTCGCGCCTGGTGATGGTTCGCTGACGCCCGAGACGTTGCGGAGCCGCTGGTCGGAAATTTTGAACGTGCTGCGCCCGCGCAACCTGGCGTTGGAAGCGTTGATGCGCTCGTGCGAGCCGGTGGCTGTCGAAGGAGACGTCGTCGTGCTGGAGTTCACCCACAACTTTCACCGCACTAAGGTGGAGGAGGAGCAGAACAAGCGGGTCGTGGAAGAGGCGTTGAGCGGCCTGGTCGGTCAGCGGTACCGTGTGCGGTGTGTTCTGGTTCACCAGGAACGTGCCGCCAGTCCCCCGAGGCGCTCGAAGCCGGGGGCCGCGGGCGGTAAGGCCGCCGCGTCAACCGAGCAGATCATCGCCGAAGATCCGGTGGTGCGTGCGGCGGTGGAGGACCTGGGAGCGCAGATCGTGCGACGGCACGGGTAGTTTCAGGAGGTTGCGTTGGCGAGGAAAATTAAGCGAAAGAGTGGCCCATCCGGTTTGCGAAAGGGTAAGGCTGGGATGCTCCAGCAATTGCAGGGCCTGCAAGAGGATGTGCTCAAAGCGCAGGATGAAATTGCCGCGATGGTCGTCACCGCGACGGCTGGCGGCGGTGCGGTGACCGCCGTCATCACCGGCGGGCGGCGGGTTCAATCGCTCACCGTCGCGCCGGAGGTGGTGGACCCCGAAGACGTGGAGATGCTGCAAGACCTCGTCATCGCCGCCATCAACGAGGGGTTGGAGCAGGTGGATCGGGTCACGGCTGAGCGGATGGCGGCTTTCACCGGCGGGCTTGGCATCCCCGGCTTGCTCTAGGTGTGGGTAGCGATGCAGACGGCTCCTGCTTCAGTGACGCGGCTGATCGAGGAACTTGCGGAACTGCCGGGTATCGGCCGCAAGACCGCTGCCCGTCTCACTTATTTCTTGCTGCGCAATCAGTTGGGCCTGGCGGAGCGGCTGGCCGAGGCCTTGCGCGAACTCAAGGAACGCACCCGTTTCTGCTCCATCTGCTACAACATCACCGAGGATGACCCCTGCCCCATCTGCGCCGACCCGGGACGTGACCACAGCACCATCTGCGTGGTCGAGGAGCCGCTCGACGTGCTGGCGATTGAGCAGGCCGACGTGTACAAGGGAGTCTACCACGTCCTGCACGGCGTGCTGGCCCCCTCGGAGGGGATGTTCGTCGAGAATCTGCGCATCGGCGAACTCGTGGCCCGTATAAGAGGCAGTGACGTGGAAGAGGTGATCCTGGCGACCAATCCCACGAGCGAAGGGGACTGGACGGCCTCCTATCTGCTGACGCGGCTGCGCCCGCTGGGCGTGCGCGTCACCCGCCTGGGCCGGGGGTTGCCGGTGGGCGGCGACCTGGAGTACGCCGACGTGGTGACGCTCACGCGGGCGCTGGAGGGGCGGGAGGAGATCTGACCTTGGAACAACTTCCCCTTCAGTGTAGTAGGCAAACTTCATCTGTCTATCGCACTGCATTGAGCGCTGTCTGTATTACTGTCCACAGGTTGGGGGCCCACGTGATTAGGGTGGCCACCGCGAGTACAAGCAGCCATCGTCTTGGGAACCGGACATCAAGCTGTATGTTCTGATTGTCGCCGCAGATGTGGAACCACCAAGTTGACTCCACAGCATTTTCCTTCACGGCCATTTAAATCCCTCCTCACACAAAGAACTTGCGCTGGACTGCTCATAGTCTAACACAAGTAACGGGCGTTTGGAAGGAGGGATTTTGGCGATTTATTCTTCCGGTTTTTCCTCTATCAGCCTTGCTATCATCAGCACAACCAGTTCACCCCCTGTGAGCCCAGCGGCCTCTGCTATCTCGTTCAGATTCCCGACCTGGGCGTAACGTCGGCAGTCTCCTATCCACTGACGGACGGTGCGCTCATCCACGTTCAGAATATACGCCACTGCATCTTGCGTCAGTCCCCAATCGAAACGCCGCCTCCTGTCGTGCGGTGTGTAGTCTCCTAGCAGGTCCCTAGCCTGCGCTACCTCGTCCGGTTGGGGTCGCCCCAAGCCTGTGCGTGCCATACGCCATGCTTGCCAAGCCTGCTTTGACGGGAGGTCCGGCACGTCGAAAGCAGACGGACCAGACAGCGCCAATAACAACTCGCCACTCTCAGGCCACGGCAGATCAAAGTTGTCGCACAGTTCCCGCAGGTCGTAGTACGGGCCACTGTGTTGGGCTCGCCCCTGTTCAACTGTGATGTTTCGCCAATTCCAGTTGGAAAAAGCGGCGCTGGGGTCGCCCTGCTTCCGTACCTGTAGCCGCTTTGCCTCGTGAGCTTTGAGACTGTTGTGCAGCGAGGAGAGCCCGACTTGAAATTGGGAGTCTCGTAGAGCCTTCTCAATGGCTTTGACTGCCTCTTCGTGCCGCTGGTCAATCTTCTTGCGTCCCATAAGTAAAACCGCTTCCTGTCTCTTGACGGCGACGGCTTGGTGTGGCATCCTATCTTTTGCCAGGCCGCCCCCATCGGTCTGGTCGTGCCCCAGGTGTTCACCGCACCGTGGGGCGTTTCTTATGTCGTCTACATCATAGCACAGGTGTTCAGTTTTCGTGAACTATCGTTGGCTATTGGCGAATAGCAGTTCCACATACATAGCCGCAGTAGTATGGCCCCTCTATGCCAAGGACATAATCCTCAACACAGCCATGTGCCTGAGAAGAGGACAGGATCACCCTCACGTCAAGATAGGCGAGGGGGTCTCCCTCCTCAGTACTTGCGCCGAAGTAAAAGGTTCCGTCATCGCGCATTACTGCGGGCCTCGTAAAGTCCCGCTTCGCCCGCAAGCAATAGGGCCTCTGAAAGTCATAGCCGCCGTTAATAGCCTCGGTTCCTCCACCCGTGATAGTGAACCAAAACGAACCATAGTCGAACGTGAATTTGTAATATCCATCCTGCAGCCTGGGACGTGGTGTCGGCGTAGGCGTAGGCGTGGGTGTCGGCTGCTTAACTACGAGAGGACAATAAACAAACGCCGTAGGGGTAAAATCCGCTATCTCAGTACCGTTGGCCGCACTAGAAAGAAGTGCCAATGAAGCCATTGCCGTCACAAACACAACAGCCGGCACGATCGTTGTCAACTTTGGTTTCATCAATAGTCCTCCTTTGATGCCAAGTGCTTTCATCTGTTCTAGCTCACCCACAACACCGCCCAGCGGTTGCCGGTCCGTTCGCTGACGCTCAGAATCTGCTTACCTACACGCCTTGGCGATGTGCCGACTAAAGCCAAGACAGCAACATGCTTCTACGTTACCTGAGCCGCGTGATGGTATCCATTCCCAAACAACAACTTGCAAGGCCCGCAAGAAGTCCAAGTATCACGATAAGCAGCCAAACTTCGGCAGCGATAGTAATTCTCTTCAGAGCTTTGAGTTGCTTCTGCATTACCTCCAATATCTGCTTCTGCTCTTGGCGCATCCGCTCCAGCAGTTTGACCTCGTACTCGGTTTGGGTGAGCAGTCTGGCCAATGTCTCTGCAGGGTTAGATGGGGTTCGTGGACGTGATGCTGATTGCTGGGGCATGTCACTACATGACTTACTCATTGTCTGGACCTCCTTTACAACAGCCAGGTGCCGCGAGGCGTCCGCTTTCACACAAATTCAGCATACTGCAGCCTTGCTGAAAGGTCAACCCTTCGCAC
>DAOUEC010000059.1:0-1633 GCA_034430655.1 Anaerolineae bacterium | reverse complement strand
TGGAAGCTGCTGGTCTTCAGCCCTCGAAACTTGCCAAGGCTATGGCGACTTCCGATGATGAATTGTTGGATTATCTGGCTGATCTTGAGAGACAATTGGGGCGAAAGCCGACAACTACTGATGTTGATCGCGATGGCAATTTCTCACAAGCAATATTTCGAAATCGTTTTGGCTCAGTGCCAGAAGCCGTTCGGCGGCTCAGGGATCGCGCACGTGTTCAACAACTATCTTCTGGCCGACTTGCAACTGGCGCAGCAGCGGAGTATCTCGTCGTTTCTGAGTTGCTATACCGAGGGTTCAATGCCAATTTCTTGCCGGTCGATACCGGCATAGACATTGTGGCCCTAAGGGGTGACAGAGCCTTTAACATTCAAGTCAAGAACGTTTCATTGGAGAAGGGCAAATCTGGCGAGGTTGCCATCACCGTTTCAGCTTTTGAGAGACACCGCTCGAGCGATGTTTACTACATCTTTGTTCTAAACTGGGAACAGAGGCGCGATTTCCTGATTCTTCCATTTCAGAAAGTTGACGAGCTGATTGATAGCGGTGTAATTCGAATCAAGGACAGTGCCGCAAAGAAGTACAGGTTTCATGTGCTATGGTGTGAAGATCGAGTCTACATCAATGATGTGAGCGAAAGGGCTGAGGTCACCCATTATCTCCATGGATGGGACAAGATTGTCTAGTTGATTGACTGGCTCCTGTCTTGCCGGTTCTGGTTTGGGTGGGATCCCATTCAAGACAAAATGTGCCGATTGTGCGCAGAAGGGAAGGGCCATGACGGAGAAAACCATCCAGTCGTTCTTTGAGACTCCTTTGAACGTGGTCAACGTCGGCCTGCGCTCCTTCGCTGAGAGCCTGCAGGCCCAGGATGTGCCGGTGACGCAGGTGGATTGGAAGCCGCCGCTGGCGCCCAAATTGATGATCACCCGCCAGGGAGTGGACATTGAGGCAGCCAACACCGAGGCCACCCGCCGCATCATGCAGGGCCGTCCGGTGCTGGTCGGGATGGGGATCGCCCGCGAGGTCATCCCCGGCTATCACGGCCGGCTCATCCTCCACGCCGGCCCGCCCATCACCTGGGAGCGCATGTGCGGCCCGCAGCGCGGCGCGGTGATGGGGGCGCTGGTCTACGAGGGACTGGCGCAGGACGAGCAGGAAGCGACGGGACTGGCCGCCAGCGGCGAGATCGAGTTCGCCCCCTGCCACCACTACCACTCCGTAGGGCCGATGGCGGGCATCATCTCCCCCTCGATGCCAGTTTTCATCGTCAGGAACGAGACCTTCGGCAACGTCGCCTACGCCACGCAGAACGAGGGGCTGGGGCGGGTGTTGCGCTACGGCGCGTATGGCCCCGACGTCTACGAGCGGCTGCGCTGGATGGAGGAGGTGCTGTACCCCACGCTCAAGGCGGCGGTCGAGTCCATCCAGGGCGATGTGCTTCCCCCCCAGGATTGGGGGGGATCGAGGGGGGGCATTGACCTGCGGGCGCTTATCAGTCAGGCGCTGCACATGGGGGACGAGTGTCACAATCGCAACCGCGCCGGCACGTCTCTCTTCCTGCGGGCGGTCACCCCGGCGATCATACGCACTTGCCTGGACGGTGAGGGTGCTCCCCCCCGCTCCGGGGGGG
>DAOUEC010000058.1:0-44058 GCA_034430655.1 Anaerolineae bacterium | reverse complement strand
CCTGCTACCTGCTACCTGCTACCTGCTACCTGCTACCTGCTACCTGCTACCTGCTACCTGCTACCTGCTACCTGCTACCTGCTACCTGCTACCTGCTACCTGCTACCTGCTACCTGCTGACTGCTCTTTTACATTCTTGTCATTCTGGCTCTTTCATGTTACACTTTTCATATACTCAAACTCATTGTGAGGGAGACCTATGCATAAGCGCACGCTGGCTGTGGGAATGGCACTGGTGATGATTCTGTTCGCTATGGCCTCGCCGGGCTGGGCAGCGCCGCGGCCTCAGGCGCGATCAGTCGTCACCTATCCGACTGACGGGATGACCGTCAGCGGTGTGGTGGAGGTCACTGGCATTGCTACCCATCCCAATATGAACTTCTACCAGGTGCGCTACGCCGCCGGGCCGCAGCCGACCGGTGATTCGCAATGGGTGGATATTTTACCCATCGTCGGAGGAAAACAGGTCGAAAACGACGTGTTGAACACATGGGATACTACCACTATCCCCGATGGTCAGTACACGTTGGCGTTGGCGGTCTGGGGTGTGGATGATGCCGCCAGTCCCTACCTTTTCTTCGTCACGAACCTGACGGTGAACAACGCCCAGCCTGTTGCAAGCCCGACGCCCGAGACACCCACGCCGGAACCGATGCCCACCGCCGTGGTCGGGCCATCACCTACGCCGGTCCCTATCGAGCAGCCCGCCACTCCAACGCCACGACCATCCCCCACGCCCAGTGAACGGGAGGGCGGGGAAACCCCCATACCCGTTGCAGGCGAGGACGCAGGGTCCGGTTTTACGCTCAACGTTGACGCATTGCGCAGTGCTTTTTGCGACGGCATCTTGATCACCGTGTCGCTGTTTGCGTTGTGGGGGTTGTACTTGTTGGTGAAGGCTGGCGTGCGCTGGTTCCTGCGCCAGCGGCACACGCATCCGCCGGAGTGAGTCGCCACCGGGCCGGCAGATGCGCGGCACGCAACACACAACACGTAATATGTCCTGGCGTGTTGTGTGAAAGCAGGGCATAGGATGTAGCCGTGGAATCCTACCTCATCGTCGGGCTGGGCAATCCAGGCCCCCAATACGTTGCGAACCGGCACAACGTCGGCTTCCGCTGCCTCGAGCGACTGGCCGCAACCCGTGGCCTGGCCTTCGATAAGCGGCAAAAGCGGGCCTGCGTCGCCCTGGAAGCCATCCGTGGGCGGCGCGTCATCCTGGCTCAGCCGCAGACGTTCATGAACGAGAGCGGGCGCGCAGTTGTGCCGTTGGCCCGCTTCTATCGGGTGACGCTGGAGCGGTTGCTGGTGGTCTACGATGATCTTGACCTGCCCCTGGGCACGGTGCGCCTGCGGCCGGAGGGAGGCAGCGGCGGTCACAAAGGGATGCGTTCCATCATCGAGCATCTGGGTGGGCAACGGGCCTTTCCGCGACTGCGCATCGGCATAGGCCGCCCGCCGGGATTGATGGACCCGGCCGCCTACGTGTTGCAGAATTTCTCGGCAGCAGAGGAGCCTCAGGTGGAGGAGACACTGGAATGGGCCGTGGCTGCCGTCGAGACCTGGCTGTGCGATGGGATCGAGGCGGCGATGAGCCAGTACAACCGGGGCAGTGAAGCGTGAATGTTTCGGGACTCCTGGCATCGTTCGAATCGCTTGAGCCCTACCGGGCTCTGCTGGAGGACCTGGACAGCGGTGAGGTGCCGACCCCGCTGGGCTTGCTGCGTGCTGCCCGTCCTGCTTTCCTGGTCGCGCTTGCCTGTGACCTGAAGCGCCCGCTGCTGATCATCGTCGGCTCGGTGGAGCGCGCTCGGGCGTTGGCCCACTCGTTGCGCGACTGGTCCCCTGCCCCGGAGTGCATCCAGCGCTTCCCCGAACCGCTGGTCCTTTTCTATGAGCGCGCTCCCTGGACCGACGAGGTTATTGCGGGTCGCCTAGGCGTCCTCTTTGCCCTCCACTCCTCACCCCCCCCTTCCCCCCCTATAGGGGGGGTGAGGGGGGGTGGGGGGACGGGGGGGGTAGTCGTCGCCTCGGCCCGCGCGCTGATGCAGCGCACCTTGCCATTGCGCCAGTTCCGCACCTCCATTCGCGAGTTCCGCGTGGGCCAGATGCTCGACCTGGAGCGGATCTTGGGCCTATGGGCGGGGCTGGGCTACGAACCGGTCAGCGTCGTTGAGGCCCCCGGCCAGTTCAGCCACCGGGGTGGCATTCTCGATATCTTTCCGCCGGCCGACTCCCTGCCTGTGCGCATTGAACTCTTCGGCAACCAGATCGAGTCGCTCCGCCGCTTCGATCCCGCCACCCAGCGCTCACAGGAGCGGGTGGAGAGCGTCACCATCTCCCCGGCCCGCGAATCGCTCCCTCGCCACGGCCCGCGGGTCGCCAGTCACATCGCTGCGCAGTTGGCCCGCGACCTGCCGGCCGACGTGCGCGCCGAACTGGAGGCCCACCAGCGCGGGCTGACGGCTGCCATGCCATTCCCAGGCCTCGAGTTCTACTTGCCTTACTTCTACACCGGTTCCACCACACTGCTGGACTATCGCCCACCCGAGACCTTGATTGTCGTGGAAAGCCCACAGGAACTGGCGGATGCCTGGGCTGATCTGGAGGAGGAAGCCGTGGACCTGCGGGCTGCCGCTGAGGAGGCTGGCGTGCTCCCGCCCGACTACCCGCTGCCCTACGTCACCTGGGACGAGTGGTCGGAACTGCTGACCGACCAGCCTGTCCTCACGCTGGGCCACGGGGAGGAGGGCACGACCTCTCGTCTGGCCGGTTGCTTCATCCCCGGCCCTCGTTTTGGTGGCCAACTCAAGCCTGTACTGGAGCACATCCACGCCGCGTTAACCCCCTCCCCCCCTGTAGGGAGGGCCGGGGGGGGTGGTGGTCAGGTAGTCGTCGTCAGCCGGCAGGCCCGTCGCCTGGCCGAACTATGGGGCGCAGAGCACGACTACGTCCAACCGCTTGATGAACTGCGCCAGCCATCACAGTCGCCGCTAACCTTTGTGCAGGGCGCTCTTGCCGAAGGTTGGATCCTCCGCTTCCCTCCCTCATCATCTGCTCCCTACTTATCTACTCATCTCCTCACAGACGCGGAGATTTTTGGCTGGCGTCGCCCTCAGCCCCGGCGTCCCGCCCATCGCCGCAGGATAGCCCCTGAGTCCTATTACTCCGATCTCACGCCCGGCGATTTCGTCGTTCACGTCGAGTACGGCATCGGCATCTTCCGTGGCCTGGTCACACGGGCTCTCGAGGGGATCGAGCGCGAGTACCTGCTGGTGGAGTACGGGGGCAGTGACCGCCTCTACGTCCCGATCCACCAGGCGGATCGGCTCAGCCGCTACATCGGGGCCGGCGACCGCCCGCCGCGCCTCAACCGGCTGGGAACGGCCGGGTGGCAGACCGTCAAGGCGCAGGCCAAGCGGGCCGCCGAGGACGTGGCCCGCGAACTCCTGGAACTCTACGCCGCTCGCGAACTGGCATCCGGTCACGTCTTCGGCCCGGATGATCCCTGGCAGGCGGAACTGGAAGCCGCTTTCCCCTACTTCGAGACCGGAGACCAACTCCGCGCTATCGCTGACGTCAAGGCCGACATGGAGAAACCCAAGCCGATGGACCGGCTCATCTGCGGCGACGTGGGCTATGGCAAGACCGAGGTGGCGCTGCGGGCTGCCTTCAAGGCGGTGATGGACGGCAGGCAGGTCGCCGTCCTGGTGCCGACCACCGTTCTGGCCCAGCAGCACTACGCCACCTTCCGCCAGCGGTTGGCTCCCTTCCCCGTCGAGGTGGAGATGCTCTCCCGTTTCCGCTCCCGTGCCGAGCAGAGGAGTATCCTGGAAAAGTTGCTCGCCGGTCAGGTGGACATCGTCATCGGTACTCACCGGTTGCTGCAGAAGGACATCGCCTTCGCCGACCTGGGCCTGTTGATCATTGACGAGGAGCAGCGCTTTGGTGTCACCCACAAGGAGAGACTGAAGCGCATGCGCACCGAGGTGGATGTGCTGACGATGACTGCCACCCCTATCCCCCGCACCCTCTATATGGCGCTCACCGGCGTGCGCGACATCAGCACTATTGAGACTCCGCCGGAAGAGCGATTGCCGGTCACCACCTACGTGGGCGAGTACGACGCCCAACTGGTGCGGCGGGCCATCCTGCGCGAACTGGAGCGGGGTGGTCAGGTCTTCTACGTCCACAACCGCGTGCAGACGATTGAGATGGTGCGCCACCGGCTGGAACGGACGGTGCCGGAGGTGACCTTCGCCGTGGCCCACGGTCAGATGCGGGAGGCCGACCTGGAGCGGGTGATGCTGCACTTCGTCGCCGGGGAGATTGACGTGCTGGTCTGTACCAGCATCATCGAGAGCGGCCTCGACATCCCCAATGCCAACACGCTCATCGTCGAGCGGGCCGAGCGCTTCGGGCTGGCGCAACTGTACCAGTTGCGGGGGCGCGTGGGCCGGGGCGCTCAGCGGGCCTACGCCTACTTCTTCCACGACCGGATGACCCGTTTGACGGTCGAAGCGCGCCAGCGGCTGGAGACCATCCGCGAGACGGCCGAACTGGGCGCCGGGTACACCATCGCCATGCGGGACCTGGAGATCCGCGGCGCTGGCGACATCCTGGGCACCCGCCAATCGGGCCACATCGCCGCCGTCGGCTTCGATCTCTATACCCGGCTGCTGGCGCGAGCGGTGCAGGAATTGAGAGCGCAGCGGGAGGGCCAGCCCCCGCCTCCTGAGCCGCTGGGGAGCATCAGGATTGATCTGCCCATCCCAGTGCGGTTGCCCGATACTTACGTCCCCGACGTGCGGTTGCGCCTGCAGATATACCGCCGCCTGGCGGAACTGGGTTCGATGGCGCAGATTGAGGGGATGGAGCAGGAGTTGGCCGACCGCTTCGGGCCGCTGCCGAAGCCAGCGCGCAACCTGATGTACCAGTTGCGGCTGAAGGCGCTGGCGCGCGACGCGGGGGTGGGAGCCGTCGGTGTTGAGAACGGTCGCCTGGTGTTGCGGTCGGGTGGGGGGGATTACCCCAGCCGCGAGAGGCTTCAGCACGTCTTCGGCGAGCGCGCAGTTGTGGGCCGCCGCGAAGTCTGGCTGCCGCAGGAGCGCGGCTGGCGGGAGCAGTTGGTGACCGTGCTGAAGGAGATGGCGCGCACCGCTGGTTGACGGATGGGGCGGGCGTTTGGACCACGAAGGGCACGAAAGTTCGCGAAGAGCGCGAAAATCTTCGCGTATTTCGCGCCGTTTCGATTATTCGTGATCCAAGCTTGACTGGGTTGGCGGGAGGAGTTGGTGATGAAGAAGATGGCCCGCGCCGCCAGTTGACGGATAGAGCGGGAGGGGTTATACTGAAAAGCAGGGTGTATCCCGGACTGTTATGCGAAAGCAGTCCCGAGACGAGGGTGGCCACACCATTTACGTGCCTTCACTTTCCTCATCTACCCTTCCTCATATACTCCCTCGCTGGGCAGACAAATCAGGAGTTGATATTATGTCTCTCTTACGCGACCTTTCTCTCATCCTCCTCGCCGGCGGAGCGTTCGTCATGGCCCTGGTGCCGCTGGCGCTGTTCGGCGGGTTGGTTTATGGCCTGTGGTATCTCCAACGGCACGAGAACCTGCCCAGTTGGCTCCAGTTGGCCCAAGTGTACCTGGCCCTGGGCCGGGCCTACGTCGAACTGGTGATGCAGGCTGTGGTCCGGCCGATTCTACTGGTCCATTCCACCCTGGCGACGGTCCAGGGCTGGCTTGGTGCAATCCGTGGTAGGGGCGCGGTTACCGCGCCCCTACACCGCAATCGCGAAGTTAGGAGGCAATAGATGAACCTACGAACACGAGTGATGATCATCGGCGGCGTCCTGGGGGCACTGTTGGGCGTGGGTGCTGCCTACCTGTACCTGCGCTCGGCCCCCGTCGAGGTGGATGAGGAGGGCAAAGAGCGGCTGCCCGCCATCCAGCCGGGCAAGGCCCTTACGGCCACCGTGGGCGTGCTGACCGTGCTCAAGCAGATCACCGGCCTGGGTCAGCCTCAGGAGAGAGGCCGGGGCCGTGGGCGAACGAGGTGAGGCGGGCGTCCATACGAGTCCGCTTGTCACAGTTCCGGGTATGGTTGGTCTCGTTTTGTGATCTTGTCTCCTCAAACCCAGGGCTGGGAGCCCTTACTGATCCGTTGATGTCCTGAAATCCGCGTTCTTAGAATTCACACACAAGGAGGAATACCGATGGCATTCAAATTTCCGTCCGACGAATGGATCAAGGAACTCAGCCGTCAACTCAACAGTAGCGAAGTCTATGAGAAGTCGGCCAAAGATTGGGAGGGTGACTTCGACTTTATCGTCGAGCCCGACGATGCTTTTCAGGGCGAGCCGGTTCACCTGTACCTTGACCTCTACCACGGCAAGAGCCCCAGCGCGAAGCAACTGAGTGGCCCCGACGAGAAGCAGGCTGCCTACGTCCTCTCGGCCCCCTTCAGCGCCTGGCGCAAGGTCATCGAGGGCAAACTTGACCCCATCCAGGGCATGATGACGCGCAAATTGAAGTTGAAGGGCAACATGATGAAGATCATGCGCTACCCCAAGGCGGCCAAGGAGATCGTCTCCTGCTGCGCGCTCGTGCCCACCGACTTTGGTGATTAAAGTTGGTACATTGGTAAATTGGGCAACTGGTAGTTGGTTCTGCTACCAATCTACCAACATCGTGAGGAGGTGGCTATATGTGGTACTTCGTCTCCCCAGAGATCATCTTCGGTGAGGGGGCGCTGGACGCCCTCGACGAGTTGGAGGGCCGGCGCGCTCTCATCGTCACCGATACCACGCTGGTCCAACTGGGTTTGGTGGACAAGGTGAAGGCTCATCTCGACAAGGCTGGCATCGAGGCGCGCGTCTTCGACGCAGTGGAGCCCGACCCCAGCGTGCAGACGGTGCGCAAAGGGGTGCAGGTGGCCCGGGAAGGGGAGCCCGACTGGATCATCGGCCTGGGCGGTGGTTCGCCGATGGACGCGGCTAAGGCTATCTGGGTGCTCTACGAGCGGCCTGATCTTCAGCCGGCCGAGATCAGTCCCTTCATCCACCTGGGCCTGCGCCAGGAGGCCCGCCTGATCACCATCCCCACCACCAGCGGCACCGGGGCCGAGGTCACCTGGGCCATCGTGCTGACCGACACGGAGGAGCAGCGCAAGATGGGGCTGGGCAACCGCGAGAACGTCGCCGACGTCGCCATCGTGGACCCGGAGATGGCGGCCGGGATGCCGCCCCAACTGACCGCTGACACGGGCCTGGACGCGCTGACCCACGCCGTTGAGGGATACACCTGTGCCTGGCACACCGACCTGACCGATGGCCTGTGCCTCAGCGCCGCCCGTCTCGTCTTCGAATACCTGCCCCGCGCCGTGGCCGCCGCCCATTCGGCAGACTCAGGGCAAGGCTCCGATATGGATGCCCGCGAGCGGATGCACAACGCCGCCACCTGCGCCGGCCTGGGCTTTGGCAACAGCATGGCCTCGCTGGCCCACGCGATGGGGCACGCGCTGGGCGCGGTGTTCCACGTGCCCCACGGCCGCGCTGTGTCCATTTTCCTGCCCTATACGATTGAGTTCGCGGCCCGCGAAGCGCCGGAGCGGTTTGCAGAACTGGCTGGTCTGCTTGGCTTCTCACCTCCCCCGTCCCCCCCTATAGGGGGGGAGAGAGGGGGGGTAGAGGCAGCGCGGGCGCTGGCCGGGCGCATCCGCGACCTGTGCCAGGAGGTCGGTAACCCCACCAGCGTCGCCGGGGCTGGCGTCGAGCGTGCGGCCTACGAGGCCCATTTGGACAAACTGATAGACGATGCCTTCAATGACACCCAGATGGTCACCGCCGTTCGCGCCCCCTCCTACGACGAACTGCGCCAACTCTTCCTGTATGCCTACGAGGGCGAGGCGGTTGATTTCTAGCCGTCCACGCAGGTGGACGGCCAGCCGAAGGCTCAACAGGCGCGGTTTCAACCGCATTTGTCTTGTCCATTGAGATGCCTCGCCCCTACCTTGCAATGGAGGCAAGTGATGGACGGCTACATGGGCAGAATCCTGCGCGTTGACCTTAGCGCGGGAGAACTACACGACGAGCCACTTAATGAGGAGTACGCGCGCGCCTTCGTCGGCGGCAGTGGCCTGGCAGCACGCATCGTCTACGACATGGTGGGCGGCAACACCGATCCCCTGGGGCCGGGTAATCCGCTCGTCTTTATGACCGGCCCGCTGGTCGGCACAGCCATGCCCTCGGCTGGCCGCTGCAGCGTGTGTGCCCTCTCGCCTCTCACCCGCTTATGGGGTGAGTCTAACACAGGCGGCTTCTTCGGGCCTGAACTGCGCTTCGCCGGTTACGACGGCGTCATCGTCACCGGCCGGGCCGGGAAGCCGGTGTGGCTCTCTATAGTCGAGGGCCACGCTGAATTGCACGACGCCGCTGGCCTATGGGGCAGCGACTCGTATCTCACGCAGGAGTGGGTGCGCCAGGCTCTGAGTGAGCCGAAGGCACGCGTGGCCTGCATCGGCCCGGCGGGCGAAACCTGCGTCAAGATGGCTGCCGTCATGAACGACCATGGGCGTGCCGCCGGCCGGACCGGGATGGGCGCGGTGATGGGCTCCAAGAACCTCAAGGCCATCGCTGTGCGCGGCAAAGCCCGCGTCCCCCTGGCCGACCCCGACGGGTTCAAGGCTGTCGTCCGGGAGATTATCGCCAACCTGGAAGGGGACATGGCGGCCCAGTCACTCCAACTTGCCGGCACCGCCTGCTACGTGGACATGGGGCTGATGTATGGCGACATGCCCATCCGCTACTATCAGCAGGGGGAGTGGGAGGGTGCAAGCGATCTCTCCGGCGTGCTGATGGTGGATCAGTACCAGAACAAGAACGTCGCCTGCTACCGCTGCCCCATCGCCTGCGGGCGCGAGACACGGGCTCCCAGTTATGGCGTGGAGAAAGTGGACGGCCCTGAGTACGAGACGCTGGCCGCACTTGGCTCGCTGGCGATGGTGGACGACCTGGAGGCGGTCATCTACGCCGGGCACCTGTGCAATGTCTACGGCCTGGATACGATCAGCACCGGCGCTACCCTGGCGCTGGCCTGCGAGATGTTCGAGCGCGGCATCCTCACCGCGGCCGACACGGGTGGCCTGGAGATCCGCTACGGCGACGTCCAGACGACCCACCGCTTGATCGAGATGATCGCCCGCCGCGAGGGCTTCGGCGACGCGCTGGCCGAGGGGAGCGCCGCCCTGGCTGAGCGGTTTGGTGTGCCAGAGTTGGCGGTGACTGTCAACCGGCTGGAGGTGCCGATGCACGACCCGCGCGCGTTCGTCGGTATGGCCGTGACCTATGCCCTTTCACCACGCGGCGCCTGCCACATGGATGGCGATATGTACGGCGTGGACACGGGGCAGGGACCAGCCGTTGAATTGGGCATTCTCCCCGGCGACCGCTTCGAAGCCACGGAGGAGAGGGGACGCATCGCCGCACGGCACCAGGCGTGGCGCAACCTGTACAACGCGCTCACCCTGTGTCAATTCCAGAACCCCGGCGTCGAGCGGCTCCTGGCAGCGCTGAACGGCGTGACGGGCTGGGGCCTGGAGGCGGAGGATCTGATGGCGCTGGGCAAGCGCATCGTCACCTTCAAGCGGCTGCTCAACCTGCGCCGTGGCCTCACCCGCTCCGGCGACCGCCTCCCCGACCTGCTGCTGAAGCCACTGGATGACGGCGGGACCGAGGGGATGGTCCCCGATGTGGATGTACTCCTGAGTGGTGCCTACGCCGAGTACGGCTGGGACCCGGAGACAGGCAAGCCCACGCGGGAGACGCTGGAACGGCTGGGCCTGGCCTTCGCAGCCGATGCTTGGAAGCCTATAGGGTGACTTCTCTCACGTGAACTGCAGAATAACTCTCCCAAAGAAACCTTAAAAATCCCCCCAGGTACTGGACAAGGATGAAAAAATGGTGTATAATGTGGGCATCTGTGGGGGAAAGTGGGGCAAAGTGGAAGACTGCCTTGCTAGGTGCCGCAATGTTGCTCCCACGTGGGGGAATGCAACGCCGTGTTTCTGGGAGAGTTCATTCACACCATTGACGAGAAAGGGCGGTTGACTATCCCCGCCAAGTTTCGGGACGACCTGGAGGGCGGCCTTGTCGTCACCCGTGGACTTGATCGCTGCCTGGCGATTTACCCCATAGAGGAATGGAGACGGCTGGCGGAGCAGGTGAGTGCTTTGCCGATGACCGATCGGCGTGCCCGTGCTTTCCGCCGCCTGGTCTTCGCCAACGCCTCTGATTCAATCCCCGATAAGCAGGGCCGCGTGCTTATTCCCCCACGCTTGCGAGAATATGCCGGCCTCGATAGCGAGGCCGTCGTCACCGGGCTCAATACCTACATTGAGGTGTGGAACTCGGCTTCCTGGGGCGAGGAGCGCGAGCGCGTTGAGGGAGACGACGTAAGCGTTGAGGAATGGGCGGCCCTGGGCATCTAGCCGATACGGGGGCCCGACCCGGCCGTTGTGCTGGTGCATCCGATACACCGCGAAAGGGGGAGGTGGGGGGTATCCATGTCCCTGTTCTTTTCCAAGCGGTACTCGACGGTCTGCAGGTCAGGCCAGGCGGTCTGTATATAGATGCAACGGTGGGAGGCGGTGGACACGCGGCTGGGATGTTGGCGGCCTCGTCCCCCGGCGGGCGTCTACTGGGCCTGGATCGGGACCCTGCAGCGGTGGAGGCAGCCAGCGTCCGGTTGGTCTCCTACGCTGGGCGGGTTGTGCTCGTGCACAGTTCCTTCACCCGCCTGGCTGAGATCGCGCATGCCTGCCATTTCGTTCCCGCTGACGGCATCCTATTCGATATAGGACTCTCTTCACTCCAACTGGCCGATCCCACCCGTGGCTTCGCCTTTAAGGCGGATGGGCCGCTCGACATGCGCTTCGATCCGACGGCGGGCGGTCTTACTGCGGCTGCGCTTGTTAACCACCTCTCACTCGAAGAACTGGCGACCCTGTTATACCGCTACGGTGAGGAGCGACAGTCACGCCGCATCGCGGAGGCGATCATCGCCGCCCGCCCGCTCCATACGACGAAGGAACTGGCTGTCATCGTCGAGAGGGGGGTGAGGCGGCGCGGGCGCATCCACCCGGCTACGCGCACGTTTCAGGCGCTGCGCATCGCCGTCAACGATGAACTGGCCGCGTTGGAGGAGGCGTTGCCCCAGGCCGTAGAGGTACTCGCGCCTGGCGGCCGGCTGGCGGTGATCAGTTTTCACTCGCTGGAGGACCGGCTGGTGAAGCGTTTCATGCGCCGGGAGAGCCGTGATTGCATCTGCCCGCCGGAGTCACCGGTTTGTATCTGTGGCCATCGAGCCACGCTGCGGCTGGTCATGCGCAAGCCTGTTCGCCCGACGGCGGACGAGGTTGCTGCTAATCCGCGATCTCGCTCGGCGCGGCTGCGGGTGGCGGAGCGGATAGCAGTCAGTAGTGAGGGGCTATCGGGTTAGCGGCTAGGGAACGGGCCATGTCCGATTTTATGCAATGGGTGACACACGGGATCAAGCGCGGTCGGTTCGATGTGAACCCGCGCATGGCGCTCCATTTATTCGCGCTCGTCGTGGTGCTGACGTTCGTAGCGGCTCTCTATCTGGTGTTGGTCAGCCGGACGGCGGCCTGTGGTCGTCATATTGAGCAGCTGCAGGCGGAGTTGTTCCGGCTCCAGAGGGAGAACGAGCAACTGGAGGTGGATATCGCCAGGGAAGGCTCTATCTCTCGCCTTTGGAAGCGGGCGCTTGAGTTGGGTTTCGCACCGGCCGAATGGGTGGAGTTTCTGCTTCCGGCGGCTGGAGAGCCGTAGGAGGGTGAGATGGCGGAAGGACCACGACGTCGCCTGCGGTTGTTGGTCACGCTGCTGATCGGCATCCTGCTTGTGATTGTGGCTCAGTTGGCGCAGGTGCAGATTGTGAATCACCGCTTCTACAAGGAATGGGGCGAATGGCAGAGCGTGCGAACCATCGTGATGGCCGAGCCCCCACGGGGCGCGATCCGTGACCGGGATGGCTACTTGCTGGCGGGGAACGCGGTGTTGTATTCTATTGAGGCGGCTCCTTCTTTGGTGGATGTTGAGACGGCGGCCGCGGCGTTGGGATCGCTGCTGCACGTGCCTGCCGCTCACGTTGAGACGTTGCTGGACAGCGAGGCCTCGTGGGTCTCAATTGCGTCCCCGGTGTCGAAGGAGGTGGGGGAACAGATCGCAGACCTGAGGCTTCGGGGTATCACCGTCCTGCCACTGTGGGCGCGGGAGTACCCTGAGGGTGTACTGGCGTCGCACGTGATCGGCTTCTGTAACGTCGAGGGCAAGTGCTTTTACGGGGTTGAGGGGTTCCACGATGCGCTGCTGCGGCCAGAACGGGTGGAATGGGAGGGGCCGGTGGACCCGGCCAGCGAGCAGATTCCCTGGGCTGTGGTTCCCGTCGTGCTGCCTCAGCCGGGGACTGACTTGGTGCTGACGCTCGATCGGACCGTGCAGGCACTGGTCGAAAAGGAACTGGCGCGATCAGTGCAAGAGTACCAGGCCGAGGGTGGCACGATCATTGTGATGGATCCGCGCACTTTCGAGATCCTGGCGCTCGCAAGTCTGCCCGATTATGATCCGGGGAGGTACACTGATTTCTTCAGCCAAAACCCACTCCCATTTGAGGATCCGGCTGTAAGCCAGCAGTACGAACCGGGCTCTGTGTTCAAGGTCCTGACGGTGGCGGCCGCGCTTGATGCAGGGCTGGTGACACCAGAAACGATCTACTACGACTCGGGCTGGATTGAGGTGGGGGGGCAGATGATCCAGAATGCCTCTCACGCAGCGTATGGTGAGCGGACCGTGGCCGACGTCCTGATCGAGTCGCTCAACGTGGGGGCGGCGTGGCTGAGCACGCAGATGGGGCCTGACGTATTCTATCGTTACGTGCGGGCGTTTGGCATCGGGCGACCGACGGGGGTTGACCTGGCGGGAGAGATATCCGGTCAACTGTGGCTGCCGGACGATTACGAGCACTGGCATGACTCGAACCTGGGGACGAATGCTTTCGGGCAGGGGGTGGCGGTGACGCCGCTCCAGATGATCGCCGCGGTGGCGACGGTCGCCAACGATGGGGCACGGTTGCGGCCCCGCATCGTGGCCCAGCGCGTCGAGCCCGACGGCACGGTCTCCACTCTCCAGCCAGTGGTCGAGGCGCAGGTGATTTCTCCACAGACGGCGCGCACGTTGACGGAGGTGATGGTGCGGGTGGTAGAGGAGGGGGTGGCTCAGGCCAGGGTGGAGGGCTACCGCGTCGCGGGCAAGACAGGCACAGCGCAGATTCCCATCCCCGGGGGGTACGACAAGGAGGGCACGATCGCTTCCTTTGTCGGGTTTGGGCCGGTGCCTGACCCACAACTCATCATCCTGGTCAAACTGGATCGGCCAAAGACCTCGTCCTGGGCGTCGCAGACGGCAGCGCCAGCGTTCCGGAGGCTGGCAGCGCGGCTGTTCGTCGTCCTGGGCATTCCGCCAGATGGCGTGGCGGTGGCGGAGGCGGCAAGGTGAGCACGGGGGCGTTGGCGCTGGCGGATGTGATCGAGGGATTGACGGGAAGCCGGCCGGAAAGACTGGATCAGCCAGTCTCCAGGACGGTGGTTGACTCGCGGCAGGCCAAGCCTGGCGCGCTGTTCGTCGCGCTCAGGGGCGAGCATGCGGACGGCCACGATTACGTCGCCGATGCCTTTTCACGGGGCGCGGTGGCAGCGATCGTCGAGCGGGATGTGATGATCTCTGGGCTGATGTTGGACCTGACTGACCCGGCTCGGACGCTGCCCAGTGCCTGGTCGCTGCCATTGGTGCTCAAGACGGCCAATAGCCTTAAGGCGCTCTGGCAAGTGGCGGCTTTCTGGCGGCGACGGCACGGGTTGAGGGTCATCGGTATTACAGGCAGTGTGGGGAAGACGACGACGAAAGAACTGGTGGCGGCGGTGCTGGCGCGCCGTTACGTCACGCTCAAGAGCGAGGCCAGTTACAACAACGAGATTGGTCTGCCGTTGACGTTGATGCATCTGACGGACGAGCACGAGCGGGTGGTGCTCGAGATGGGGATGTACGACCTGGGCGAGATCGCAGATCTGGCCCGCATTGCGCAGCCGCATATCGGCGTCGTGACAATCATCGGGCCGATGCACCTGGAGCGGGCCAAAACGATGGAGCGCATCGTACAGGCCAAGGCAGAATTGGTCGAGGCATTGCCACCTGCCCCCGAGGGGGTGGCGATCCTCAACTACGACGATGCGCGTGTGCGGGGGATGGCGCAGGCTACGAGAGCCCGCGTGTTCTACTACGGCCTTTCGCCCGATGCGGACCTGTGGGCCGACCACATTGAGGGGCTGGGGCTGGAGGGAATCCGCTTCCAACTCCATCGTGGCGACGAGACATTGCACGTGAAGATTCCGCTGCTGGGACGGCACTCCGTCCACACGGCGCTGCGGGCGGCAGCGGTGGGGCTGGTCGAGGGACTGACCTGGCAGGAGATCATTGAGGGGTTGCGGGGGCCGTCGGCGCAACTGCGGCTGGTGGCGGTGCCGGGGCCGGAGGGCTCCATTATCCTGGACGACACATACAACGCCAGCCCGGCCTCGACTCTTGCTGCGCTCAACCTGCTGGATGAACTGGACGGGCGCAAGATCGCCGTCCTGGGCGACATGCTGGAACTAGGCGACTACGAGCGGGAGGGACACGAGAAAGTGGCGCTGCGGGCGTTGGAGGTGGCCGATGTGCTCATCACGCTCGGACCGCGAGGGCGCATCATCGGCGAGACGGCGCTGCGCTGGGGTATGCCCACTGAACGGGTGCACATTGTCGAGGAAAATGCCGAAGCGGTCGCCTTGCTGGAGCAGATGGTGACGGGCGACGATGTGATCCTGGTCAAAGGCTCGCGGGCGATGCAGATGGAAGAGATCGTCAATGCACTGGGGAGGGCGTGATGAATTTTGCGCTCATCCTGGCGAGTATCTCGTTCCTCCTGGCTGTAGGGTGGGGCCCGCTTCTCATTCGCATCTTGCGCCACTACCACATCGGCAAGCGCATTCGCATCAACGGTCCTCGTGGTCACCGGACAAAACTGGGAACCCCGACGATGGGCGGGCTGATGATCGTCGTGCCGGTGCTGCTCATCACGGTGGCGTTGAACATCTACAACCTGCTGGGACGGACGGTGATTGGGCGCTCGATCCTGGTGCCGCTGGGGGTGATGTTGGTCTACGCGGTCATCGGCGCGGTAGACGACATCGCCGGGGTACGCGGGATGCGGCGTGGCGAGGGGTACTCGGCGGGGCGGAAATTCCTGTGGGAAGTGCCCCTGACGCTGGCAATCGCGGCGGGTATGTTGGTGATGCGGATACAGTTCGCGGGGCAAATGGGCGTGCCAGGGGTGCGGCGGATGGTTGATCTGGGCTGGGCGTGGGTGCCCGTTGCGGCGTTCGTGATTTTAGGCTCGGCCAACGCGGTCAATTTGACCGATGGGCTGGACGGGTTGGCGGGCATCATCGTCGCCACCGCTTTCGCGGCCTACGGTATAATCGCCTTGCTGCAGGAGCAGGATTACTTGCTGCCCTTTTGCTTCACCGTGGTAGGGGCGTGTTTCGCTTTCCTGTGGTACAACGCCCACCCGGCGCAGATGTTTATGGGCGACACGGGCAGTCTGGCGCTGGGAGCGACGCTGGGGACGGTGGCGCTGATGACCGGTCAGTGGTTGCTGCTGCCGGTAGTGGCGCTGGTCCCGGTGGCTGAGACACTTTCGGTTATTTTGCAGGTACTCTATTTTAAGTACACCAGGCGCAGGTTCGGCCAGGGGCGACGGTTATTTAAGATGAGCCCACTGCATCATCACTTCGAGTTGCTGGGCTGGTCGGAGACGCAGGTGGTGCAGCGCTTCTGGCTGGTGGGCTTGCTGGCGGCGATGGCAGGGGTGGCACTTGCATTGTGGTAAGGTGCGACGCACGTGACGTGTTGACGGAACACGTAGCACGAAATACGTAGCATATGTTGCGTGTTGCATATCCTGTGATGCATGATTTCTGGAGGTGAACAATGAAGACTGGATTGCTGTGGTTTGACGACGATCCACGCAAAAAGTTGGAGGAGAAGGTGCTGCGGGCGGCAGTGCACTACGAGCGCAAGTATGGGCTGCCGCCCAACCTGTGCTTCGTCCATCCCAGCGCCTTCAACGGCAACGGGAAGCGCCCGGTCAAGAAGGCTGGTGGCGTGGAAATCCGCCCCGGCCGCTCAATCCTGCCGGATCATTTCTGGCTGGGTGTGGCGGAAGACAAATCTCAGGTCTCGAATCTCAAATCACAACGGTGAGTGACAGTACTCAGGCACGAGAGTCGGATCTGATCGGGAAACGGGTCGTGATCCTCGGCCTGGCGCGGCAGGGGATGGCGTTGGCACGCTTCCTGGCGCAGGCCGGGGCCGAGGTGACCGTCTCTGACTTGCAGGGCGAGACAGCGCTGGCCGACCAGTTGGCGGAGTTGGCAGGCCTGCCCATCCGCTATGTTCTGGGAGAGCACCCGTTCGATCTGCTGGACGAGGCCGACCTGCTATGCCTTAGTGGAGGGGTGCCGGTGGACGTGCCCATCGTCGTGGAGGCACAGCGGCGCTCTATCCCGCTGAGCAACGATGCGCAACTCTTCCTAGAGCGCTGCCCGGCCCCAGTCATCGGCATCACTGGCTCGGCCGGCAAGACGACGACGACGGCGCTGGTGGGGGAGATGTGCCACGCTGCGGGGTTGCGCACCTGGGTGGGGGGCAACATCGGCAATCCGCTCATTGCCGACCTGGATCAGATCCGGCCCGACGATTGGGTGGTGATGGAACTCTCCAGTTTCCAGTTAGAGGTGATGACGGTGAGCCCGCACGTCGCGGCAGTGCTCAATGTCACGCCCAACCATCTGGACCGGCACAAGACGATGGAGGCATACATCGCCGCTAAGCGAAACGCGGTGGCTCATCAGAAGTCGGAGGACTTCGCGCTCCTGGGCTACGACGACGCCAATGCCCGCGCACTGGCACTGGAGACGGCGGCGCACCTGCTCTGGTTCAGCGGTGGGGCCGAGGTGGACGAGGGGGCGTTCAAGACGAACGGCGAATTGACGCTGCGGTTGGGCAATTTGCTCCCCCTCGCCTCGGAGGGGGTGGGGGGGGTAGATCGCGTGATCTGCCGGGCCTCGGAGGTGCGGTTGCGGGGACGCCACAACCTGCTGAACGTGCTGGCGGCGTGTGCGTTGGCCGGGGTGGCCGGCGTGCCGGTGGAGGCGATGTGGCAGGTCGCCACTACCTTCACGGGGGTCGAGCACCGGCTGGAGCTGGTACGCGAACTGAACGGCGTGCGCTGGTACGACGATTCCATCGCCACGGCCCCGGAGCGGTCGCTGGCGGCGTTGCGCTCGTTCGAGGAACCTATCGTATTGCTGGCCGGTGGGCGTGATAAGAAACTGCCCTGGGATGAGTTCGCCGACGAGACGGTGCGGCGGGTGAGGCATTTGGTGACGTTTGGAGAAGCGGGACCGATGGTTGCTGAGATCGTGGAGGCGAGGTGGGTAAAGGGGCAGGAAGCAGGAAGCAGGAGGCAGGAAGCGAGGTTGGAGGGGATCACGCGGGTGAGGGGGCTGGAGGAGGCGGTGGAGGCGGCCGTCCGGCTGGCCCAACCTGGTGTGGTGGTGCTGCTTTCGCCCGGGGGCACCAGTTTCGACGCCTTCCGCGATTTTGCCGAGCGGGGGGACAGGTTCAAGGAACTGGTGCGGGGATTGTAGATTGTAAATTGCAGATTGCAGGAGGGTAGGGGAGCAGGAGGCGAGAAGCAAGAAGCAGGAAGCGGGAATGAAAAGGGAGAGGAAAGGATGGCAGCAGGAACGAGAGCACGGCAGAGGGCGCAGCCCAGGCGTGCGCACGGTGGCCCCGACTACGTACTGGTACTGGCGGTAGCCGGTTTGGTCATCATCGGGTTGATGATGGTCTACAGCGCGACCTTCGACTGGTCGTACCAGGAGCATGGGAGTTCCTTTCACATCGCGTCACGGCAGTTCCTCTGGGTTGGCCTGGGCCTGGTCGCGCTGGTGGTGGCTGCTGCTATCCCTTACGATTGGTGGCAGCAGATGGCGGTGCCGGTCATGGGGGGGGCGCTGCTGCTGCTCGTCCTGGTGCTCTTTGTGGGGGATGAGACCTTCGGTGCGACGCGTGCTTTTTTCAAGGGCTCGATTCAGCCTAGTGACCTGGCGAAGCTGGCGACCGTGATCTATGTCGCGGCCTGGTTGGCCTCCAAAGGTGAGCAAATCCGCAACGTGACCTACGGGTTGATCCCGTTCGCTGTGCTGATCGGTGTGGTATCCGGCCTGGTCGTGGTGCAGCCGGACGTGAGTACGGCAGTATTGATCGTGCTGACCGCGCTGGCGATGTTCTTCTTCGCCGGCGCCGACATCCTCCAACTGGCTGTGGGCGGCGCGGTCGGTTGCATCACCTTTCTCGTGTTGATCAACCACCTGCTTCACGCTAGACAGCGCCTTGACGAGTATCTGCTGGTTTGGCGCGACCCAACGTGTGTTGGGTATCACATGCGGCAGGTGCTGATTGCACTGGGCAGCGGCGGTCTATTCGGCGTGGGGCTGGGGCAGGGGCAGCAGAAGTTGGGCTATCTGCCGGCCCGGCACACCGACAGCATTTTCGCAGTGCTGGGTGAGGAGTTGGGCTTCGTGGGCTGCCTGGTGGTGATAGGGCTGTTCGTGCTCCTGGCCTATCGCGGCTTCAAAATCGCGCTGGAGGCCTCGGATGCCTTCGCCGCTCTCCTGGCGTGCGGCGTCACCTGTTGGCTGGCTTTCCAGGCGTTGATCAACATTGCGGTGATAACGGGGCTGATTCCCTTCACAGGGATTGCACTGCCGTTCATCAGTTCTGGTGGGTCTGCGATGGTGGTTTCGCTGGTCGGCGTGGGGCTGTTGCTCAGCATTTCGCGGGGTAGAAGGGTTGGAAAGCGGACCGAGAAGCGGACAGGGAAAGGGAGCGACCAGCATGCGAATCTGGATCGCAGGTGGGGGAACCGGGGGACACGTCTATCCCAGCCTGGCCGTCGTACAGGCACTGGCCGCCGATAGTCCGGTAGAGATCCTCTACGTCGGTGGAGAGGGAGGCGTCGAGGAGCGGCTGGTCACGCGGGCCGGGCTGCGCTTCGCGGGGGTGCCAGCGGGTGGGGTGCACGGCCTGGCCCCCTGGCGGGCGGCGCGGAACTTGATCAAGTTAGTGCAGGGATGGAGGGCCGCGTACCGGTTGGGACGTCGGGAGCGACCAGCGGCGCTGTTCGCGACCGGGGGATACGCCAGTGTGCCGGTGGCGCTGGCGGCCTGCACGCTGCGGGTGCCTATCCTGGTTTACCTGCCCGACGTTGAGCCGGGCCTGGCGGTGCGCCTTATCGCCCGCCTGGCGACGCGCGTGGCGGTGACGGTGGAGGATTCGCGGGCCTATTTCCCGGCCCGCAAGGTGGTGGTGACCGGCTACCCGGTGCGGGCTGGCTTGGGCGGACTTGACCGGGCCGAGGCGCGGGCAGTGCTGAGGTTGGCGCTCGACGAACCGGTGTTGCTGGTGCTGGGGGGGAGCCGGGGGGCGCGCAGCATCAACCAGGCGCTGAGTGGGGTGCTGGAGCAGATGTTGGAACTGGTGCAGGTGGTGCATGTGAGCGGGGAACTGGATTGGCCGTGGGTGGCGGAGCGACGCGAAACGCTGCTGGCGGGGCTGAAGGCTCGCTACCACGCCTTCCCTTACCTGCACGAGGAGATAGGGCCTGCGCTGGCGGCGGCCGACCTGGTGGTCTGTCGGGCGGGGGCCTCGACGCTGGGGGAGTTGCCCTTCTTTGGGCTCCCCGCAGTGCTGGTGCCGTATCCGCACGCCTGGCGCTACCAGCGAGTCAACGCCGAGTGGCTGGCCGGGCGGGGGGCGGCGATCGTGCTGGAGGATGGGCGGCTGGCCGAGGAGTTGTTGCCAGCAGTGCGTCGTCTGCTCAGCGACCGGGCGGTGTTGGAGAAGATGACGGAGCGGATGCAGACGCTGGCACGCTCTGATGCAGCGGCACGGCTGGCAAACGATCTGTTGGTACTGGCACGTCAGGGCCTCGAGAGGAGGCTATAGGTGATACCCATATATACGGTCTTCGGCAGTTTGTTGATTCTGTTCGCGCTGATCGGCGGTTTGCGTGGCTGGGCGAAAGAACTAATCGCGGCTTTTAGTGTGATCCTGGCGCTGTTTGTGGACCACGTGTTGATCCGCTATGTGCCCGGCCTGGGACAGTTCATTCGGGGCATGGATCCCGGCGGCCAGTTCTACGTGCGCAGCGCAATTATTATAGGTATCACCATCGCTGGCTATGCCAGCCCGGCCATTGTGTCGCGCCTGGGGGCTAAGGTGGTGCGGGAGCGGTTGCAAGACCTCTTGCTGGGTTTCGTCATCGGCGCGCTCAACGGCTTTCTGGTCATCGGTAGCCTGTGGTACCTCCTGGATGGGGCCCACTATGGCCTGCTGCCGCCGCAGGTGAGGATGGCACCAGCGTTGGACGAGCAGGGGCAACCTATCATTGACGAGAGGACAGGCCAGCCGGTGGTAGTGGTGGAATACGAGCCTGGGGCGGTGGGCCTTGGCGGCATTATGCCACCCCATCCGGACTCAACGTCGGCCAAGATCATCCCCTACCTCCCGCCAGCATTGGTTGAACGGTCGGAGGCGGTACTCTACATGGCGGTTGCATTCTCGTTCGTGTTCGTCATCATCGTCTTCATCTGACGGCGGGGGCATGAAGACTCGGGCACAGCATATCCATTTCGTCGGTATTGGCGGGGCGGGGCTCTCGGCCATCGCCCGGGTGCTGATGGAGCAGGGAGTGGAGGTCTCCGGCTCCGATCTGGTGCTTTCGCCAGTTGCGGAGGCGCTGGCGCGAGATGGAGCCCACGTCTTCGCCGGACATCGGGCGGAAAACGTGACCGGCGCGGATGTGGTGATCGTCTCATCGGCTGTGCCGCCAGAGAACGTCGAGGTGCAGACGGCACGGGCGGCGGGTATCCGGGTGTTGAAGCGCCCGGAGTTCCTCGGTCAGATGATGGATGGGCATCTGGGAGTGGCGGTGGCCGGCACGCACGGCAAGACGACGACGACGGCAATGATCGCCTCCATCCTGCTGGAGGCCGGGCGCGACCCGACTTTTGTCGTCGGTGGGGTGATCGCAGGGTTGGAGACAAATGCCCGCGCTGGAAAGGGACCGCTCTTCGTCATCGAGGCGGACGAGTACGATCGCACCTTCCTCAGCCTGACACCCCGGGTGGCGGTGGTGAGCATCATTGAGCACGATCACCCGGACTGCTATCCGACCTTTGCCGATTTCCGGGCCGCATTCGAGGAGTTCGCAGCGCTGGTGCCACGTGATGGGCTGCTGGTGGTTGGCTGGGATGACCCGGTGGCGCGGGAACTCGGCGAGCGACGGCGGGCTGCGGGAACGCCAGTGACGTTCTTCGGGCTGGGGGAGGGGGCGGAGTGGCGGGCTGAGGAAGTGCGGCCCAACTTCGCCGGGGGTGTGGATTTTCTGGCTGTGCACGGGGGCGAGGTGCTGGGGTTGATGCGGCTGCGGGTGCCTGGTGCCCATAACGGTTCCAACGCGATGGCGGCCCTGGCGGTGGCGAACTTTCTCGACGTCCCCTTTCGTGTAGCGAGGATTGCGCTGACCGGGTTTCGCGGGGTGGGGCGGCGCTTCGAGGTCAAGGGCGAGGCCGGTGGTGTGGTCGTGGTGGATGACTACGCGCATCATCCGACGGAGATTCGGGCCACGCTTGCGGCGGCGCGGCAGCGTTTCCCCCGCCGGCCCCTGTGGGCAGTGTGGCAGCCCCATACCTACAGCCGCACTAAGACGCTAATGGCGGACTTCGTGCAGGCCTTCAGCGCAGCCGATCACGTCATCGTGTTGCCCGTCTACGCCGCCCGCGAGACGGACACGCTGGGCGTCAGCAGCGCCAACGTAGTGGCGGCGATGCAGCACCCCGATGCCCGCTGTGCGGGATCGCTGGATGAGGCGGTGGTGTGGCTGGGTACCGGGGTGCAGCCTGGCGACGTGGTGCTGACGCTGGGCGCGGGAGATGGGAACCGGGTTGGTGAGTGGTTGCTCGAGGTACTGGGCAATGAACAATGAATCAATGAACAATGAACAATGGGGGAGGGGGCGGGAGGCAGGAGGTAGGGAAAGATGAAGGTGAAAGGGACAGAGGAAAATGAGGGGGGTGGGCGGCTGGGAGGACGGCTGAAGGGCGTGCGGAAGCGGAAGCGTGCCCGGCGCGGATTCGAGTGTAAGGTGGTGGCGATGAAACTGCGCCTGGTGAGGAGCCAAGGAGGAAAGTGACCGTTAGCCCTGGCCTGATGGATACTCTGGCTATGGCGCTGGGACGGCGCGTCCGGCGCGATGAGCCCCTGGCGCACTACACCGCCATGCGCGTCGGCGGCCCGGCCGACCTGCTAATCGTTTGTGAGAGCGTGGACGAGGTGGTCAGGGCGGTAGGACTGGCGCGGCGGCACGGCGTACCCTGGCGGTTAATGGGCGGCGGCTGCAACGTCCTGGTTGCAGACAGCGGGGTACGCGGGCTGGTAATCGTCAATCGGGCGGCGCGTATTGGGTTCGATGGTGAGATGGTGTGGGCCGAGGCAGGCGCGCTGCTGGCCGTGCTGGCCCGTGAGGCGGTCGAGCATGGGCTGGCGGGACTGGAATGGGCGGCAGGGCTGCCGGGAACGGTGGGCGGGGCGGTGGTGGGCAACGCGGGCGCTTTCGAGGGCGACATCGCCAGCGTGCTGCGTAGCGCGACGATGCTGGAGCCGGATGGCGCGGTCGTGGAAAGGCCGGCAGAGTGGTTCGAGTTCAAGTACCGGGGGAGTCGGATCAAGGGAGCAGGGGATCAAGGGAGCAGGGAGCAGGAAGCAGGAGGCGAAGGATACGTGATTCTCGCAGCGACGTTTGGATTACAGCAAGGCGATCCGGAATCGCTGGCGGCGCGGGCGGGCGAGATTCTGGAGTGGCGCAGGACGCGCCATCCTAGCGGGGCGACGATGGGCTCGACCTTCAAGAATCCGCCGGGCAGCCACGCGGGGTATCTCATTGAGCGGGCCGGGCTGCAGGGGTACCGCATCGGCGGGGCACAAATTTCGGAACTGCACGGCAATTTCTTTATGAACACCGGCGATGCAGCCGCAGCGGACGTGCTGGCACTTATCGAGCATGCGCGGGCGGAGGTGAAGCGGCAGTTCGGGCTGGAACTGGAGTTGGAGATCGAGTTGGTAGGTTGGTGAATTCGTAGATTCGTAGTGACTGCTCAGGTATCGTCATTCTGAGCGACCGAAGGGAGCGAAGAATCTCGGATTGGCAATGATTCGACACTCGAAAAACGAGATTCCTCGTCGCTACGCTCCTCGGAATGACGCATCACGGGCAGGCTGAGTAGTAACGATTCGTAAATTCGTAGATTTGGAAAAAGGAGGGCGATGGCACGCAAGATCCGCGTCGGGGTGATCTTCGGCGGTCGGTCGGGGGAGCACGAGGTTAGCCTGGCCTCCGCTCGCTCTGTGATGAGCGCGGTGGATAAAGAGAAGTACGAGATCGTGCCCATCGGCATCACCAAGGAAGGCCGCTGGATCGCCTCGGGTGATCCGCTGAGGGCGCTGGAGGCGGGCGACGCAGGCGTAAGCCAGCCTGCTGCGCTGCTGGGTGATCCCTCCCGGCGTGGCCTGATGCGGCTCGAAGACACGGAGCAGGCGGTCAAGGCGACGCGGCTGGCGGAACTCGACGTCGTCTTCCCTGTCCTGCACGGCCCGTATGGCGAGGACGGCACGGTCCAGGGGCTGCTGGAACTTGCTGACATTCCCTACGTAGGTGCAGGCGTGACAGGCTCGGCCTTGGGCCTGGACAAGGTCATCTTCAAGGACGTGATGCGGGCCCACGGCCTGCCGATAACCGACTATCTGCTGGTCAAGCGGAAGGAGTGGGAAGTGGACCCGGAGGAGGTGATGGATCGGGTCGAGGCGGCGCTGGGCTGTCCGGTCTTCACCAAGCCGGCCAACCTGGGCTCCAGCGTCGGCATCAGCAAGTGCCACGACCGGGAAGGATTGGCCCGGGGTCTGACCGAGGCGGCCAGGTACGACCGCAAGTTGCTGGTGGAGGCGGCGGTGCCCCAGGCGCGGGAGATTGAGGTCAGCGTGTTGGGTAACGATGACCCCATTGCCTCGCTGCCGGGCGAGATCATCCCCAGCCGGGAGTTCTACAGTTACGAGGCCAAGTACATTGACGATGGCGATAAGGCGTCGAGATTGCTGATCCCTGCCCCTCTCCCACCGGAGATGACAGAGAGGGTCCGTGACCTGGCGGTGCGGGCTTACGTGGCGATTGACTGCACCGGGATGGCGCGGGCCGATTTCCTGCTCTCCGGTGAGACGGGAGAGTTGTACGTCAGCGAACTGAACACCATCCCGGGTTTCACCGCGATCAGTATGTATCCCAAGTTGTGGGAAGCCAGTGGTATCCCCTATCCAGAGTTGATTGACCGGCTGATTGAGTTAGCGCTGGAGCGGTACCGGGATAAAGAGCGTTCGGAGACTTCGTACCAGCCATCCATCAATGACCAATGAACAATGACCAATGACTAATGACCAATGACAGAATCCCAAAGGCGGCGGCGGAAGAAGAAACGGTTTGAGGCGGCGGGTACGATAGTTCTGGGCCGGACGCGGGTCAGACGACCGTCGAAAATTCGCAATTTGCAATTTGCAATTTGCAATTCGCAATTTGCAATTCGCAATTTGTTGTTACTGTCGCTGGTTATGGTGGCGGCTGGGGCGCTGTGGCTGGCGCTTGACGACCGGTTTTACATCTACGACGCTAACGTGGTGGGCGCGGTCCGGGTATCACCCGATGAGGTATTGCGGGCCAGCGGTTTGCCGGGGCTCCACATTCTGTGGGCACGTCCCGCCGAGATCGAGGCCCGTATCCTGGCCGCGCTGCCTACGCTTGAGAGCGCGCGGGCCGTCTGTCGTCTGCAACCGCCAGCGTTAAGCGCCGGACTACCGGCGGCATCGTGTATCATCACTGTGATGGAGCGGCAGCCGAGGGTGATGTGGGACGAGAATGGACAGTTGTGGTGGATTGACGCGGATGGCGTCATATTTCCTGTCTCTCCCTCTTTCCCCCCCGTTGAGGGGGATGAAGGGGGGGCAGAGAGTTGGCTGGTGCGAGGGCCACTGCCACGGGATGAAGATGGCCGGCTGGACGAGCGCATGCGCGTCGCGCTGGCCGAGTTGTGGGCGACTGGGGCGGACGTATCGCCTTCGCTATCCTATGTACCGGGGCGGGGGTTGGTGCTCACCGATGAGCGGGGTTGGCGCGTGATCGTAGGGCAGGGGCCGGGAATGGACAGGCGGCTGCAGGTGCTGGAGTGGCTGGCGGCCGACCTGGAAGGGCGCGGTTTGACGCCCCGCTTTGTGGACGTGCGCTTCTCTGATGCGCCCTATTATTCGTTGACGAACGACTGGTAGCAAGGCTTCTAGGAGCAGGAAGAGGCAGGCTGTGGAACGCACAATCGTGGGCATTGACGTGGGCAGCAGCAAGGTGTGCACCCTGGTGAGCGAGGTGGACGATGAAGGGGACGCCCGCGTGATTGGCGTGGGCCTGGTGCCCTCGCGGGGCGTCCGCAAAGGGGTGGTGGTCAACGTGGCGGATGCCACGGCTGCCATTGCAGCCTCGATCGAGAGAGCCGAGCGTACGTCAGGGTACGAGATCGAGCGGGCTTACGTGGGCCTCAGTGGTACACACGTCTCTTCGCTCAATAGCCGTGGGGTGGTGGGCATCTCCCGCCGTGAGCATGGCATCATAGTAGAAGACGTGGACCGGGTACTGGACGCTGCGCGTGCCATTGCAGTGCCCCACAACCAGGAGGTCGTGCACGTGATCCCCCGTGGTTACGTGGTGGACGGGCAGGGCGGTGTGCGCGACCCGGTAGGCATGCACGGTTTCCGGTTGGAAGTAGAGGCCCACGTCGTCACCGGTTCCAGCAGCGCGATCCAGAATCTGGTTAAGTGTGTGGAGGGGGCCGGGGTGGAGGTGGATGAGCTGGTCCTGGCGAGTATAGCCGCTGGCGACGCTGTACTGACGGACACCGAGCGCGAGATGGGGGTTGTGCTGGCCGACATCGGTGCTGGTACCACCGACATCGCGATCTTCATTGATGGCACGGTGTGGCACACGGTCACGCTGGGCGTGGGCGGCGAGTACATCACTGGGGATATCTCCATTGGTCTGCGGCTGCCACCGGCCACTGCTGAGCAAGTCAAGGTGCAGCACGGCCACGCCTGCGCTTCTCAAGTGCCACCCGAGGAGCGGTTCACTGTGTCGCCCTTCGGCGGAGAGGTGTCCCAGGTGGTGCTGCGCTGGAAACTGGCGGAGATCATAGAAGCGCGAACGGAAGAGCTTCTCTCAATGATACAGCAGGAGATTAAGCGCTCTGGATACGACGGGCTGCTGCCAGCCGGAGTTGTGCTGTGCGGCGGCACGGCGCAAATGTCTGGCATCCAGGAACTGGGGCGAGACATCCTCGGGCTACCGGTGCGAGTGGGAGCACCCCGGGAACTGCACGGTTTCGTGGACGCGGTTTCCAACCCCGCCCATGCAGTAGGCGCTGGCCTGATGGAGTGGGGGATGATGGTGGATACACGACCCCAGTTGCGCAAGACCGGCCCAGGCGTCGGGAGGCGCTTTCTCAATTGGCTCAGGGCCTTCCTGCCCGGCTGATCACGCAACACGCAATATGCAACACGCGACACGTATCACGAACGAACAGGAGGAACAGAATGCACAAGTCACCACAGATGGAGAGTTTCGCACAAATCCGGGTCGTCGGCGTGGGAGGTGGCGGCAGTAACGCCGTCAATCGCATGATCGCCGAAGGGTTGAGCGGTGTTGATTTCACTGCGGTCAACACCGATGCCCAGGCGCTCATGCTCTCCAACGCGCCCAAGCGAGTGCGCATCGGCGATAAACTGACGCGCGGGCTGGGTGTGGGCGGTGACCCGGAGATGGGCCGCAAGGCGGCGGAGGAGTCGGCCGACGAGTTGTACGAAGTTCTGCAGGGCTCCGACATGGTGTTCATCACCGCTGGCATGGGCGGCGGCACTGGCACCGGAGCCGCGCCGATCATCGCCCGCGTTGCCAGGGAGATCGAGGCGTTGACCATCGGCGTCGTCACCCGTCCTTTCAATTGGGAGGGTGCGGTGCGGGCGGAGACGGCACGGGTGGGGATCGAGCAACTCAAGGAGGCAGTGGACACGCTGATCGTGATCCCCAACGACCGGCTGTTGGAGATTACTGACAAGCGGGTCAGCCTGCAGAGTGCGTTTTCTCTGGCCGACGACGTGTTGCGCCAGGGCATCCAGGGCATCTCGGAATTGATCACCGTGCCGGGTCTGATCAACCTGGACTTCGCCGACGTGCGGACGATCATGTCCGAGGGTGGTGCGGCGCTGATGGCCGTTGGAACTGCTGGCGGCGATAATCGGGCCGTCGAGGCAGCGCAGCAGGCTATCTCCAGCCGGCTCCTGGATATCACGATTGACGGCGCTCGTGGCATCCTCTTCAACATCACCGGAGGGCCGGATCTGAGCCTGTTTGAGGTCAACGAGGCGGCTTCGATCGTCAAGCAGACCGCGCACCCTGACGTGAATCTCATCTTTGGGGCCGTCATTGACGAGGATATGGGCGACGAGATCCGTATCACTGTCATCGCCACCGGCTTCGATAGCACAGAACCGCGCCCACGCGCGGCACGCACGGTGTTCAGCGAAGCGGTGGAATTCCCGCTGCCCGCTTTCGACAAGGACGACCTGGAGATTCCAGCCTTCCTGCGCCGCCGTCGTTAGGTCCGGACGCAGATTAGCGCTGATCTTCGCTGATTTCTTTTTGTCTGCGAAGATCAGTGTGCATCTGTGTACCATTTGACCTGTCGGTTTGAGGCGCAGCGTCGCTAGACGCTTACGCTGGCGACAGGTCGTCCCAGGACGGCGGAAGCCGCCGCTTGTTGCGGTCGTTCAGGCACAACCTCGTTTGCCAGCCTTGATTTGATCTTGTGCGGGCAGGAGAGCCTGCCCGCACATCTACCCGTTATCTCCATCCCCCAATCTTAAACTTCGTCATTCTGCGAGATTTTTAAGATAGCGTAGCGTGAGCCCGCTTGTGTGCTGCGCAGTGTGTGGTATAATTTGCGTTATGCACGCGGAATACCCCAGATGTGGGGTTTTTGTTTTCCTCAACCCCCATATCTGGCGTATGTTGTAAGCCCCACCTGGTTCGGGAGGACAAGGCGATGAAGTGTCCCTACTGCGGTGATGCTCGCACGCGGGTGATTGATACGACTCGCAGTGCACGAGGTGTGCGTCGTCGCCGTGTATGTAAAGCCTGCGGGCGGCGTTTCAGCACAATGGAGCGAGCCGTCCTGACCGCCCCGCTGGTGGTCAAGCGGGACGGCCGGCGGGAGGAGTTCAACCACGAGAAGTTGCTCTCAGGCTTGCGTACTGCCTGTGCCAGGCGGCCTGTCTCGGCCGGCGATTTAGAGCGGTTGGTGGACCGGGTTGAAGCCCACATCCGCCAGATGGGCAAAACGGAGATTCCCAGCCGCGTGATCGGCGACTTGACCATCAAGGAACTCAAGGCATTGGATCCAGTCTCTTACATTCGCTACGCTATTGTCTATCTGGGGCTGGAGGACCTGGAGGCCGTGCGGGCCGAGATTGATCGTTTGTTGGGGGAGCGGAAGTAGGGTAGGTGTGATCTTCAGTGATGGAGGAGGCGATGCTAAACGCGGTTCGAGCACCGGGAGTTTTGTTATCCAAGCAGCCGGCGAGGGGGGTCAGGTTGACCGAAAACGCGCTCGCCGTCCTGAAGCGTCGCTACTTGCGCAAGGGACCTGACGGCCGGCCCGTAGAGACGGTCGAGCAGATGTTCCACCGTGTGGCTTCCCACATCGCTAGTGTTGAAGAAGAGTGGGGCGGTGACGTAGCAGCGGCAGAGGCGGTTTTCTATGATCTAGTGACCAGCCTTTGCTTTCTGCCCAACTCGCCGACCTTCACCGGTGCGGGTACACCGCTGGGGCAACTTGCGGCGTGCTTCGTCCTTCCCATTGGGGACGACATGGGACGGCGGGAGGACGGCATCTTCCAGACGTTGCGCGACGCGGCGCTCATCCAGCAGACGGGCGGTGGAACGGGCTTCTCTTTCTCCCGCCTGCGTCCCAGAGGCGCCGTGGTACGCAGCAGCGGAGGCCGGGCCACTGGGCCGGTGGGCTTTATGCGGGTCTTCGACGTCGCCTCCGGGATCGTCAGCCAGGGTGGGGCGCGCCGTGGGGCGAATATGGCCGTGCTGCGGGTAGATCACCCTGACATCCGTGAGTTCATCCACTGCAAGAGCAGCGAGAACGCTATCACAAACTTCAACATCTCCGTCGGCGTGACCGGCGCCTTCATGCGAGCGGTGGAGGAGGACGGCACGATTGACTTGGTCAATCCCCAGTCCCCCCCCTGTTTCCCCCCCAATGGAGGGGATGAAAGGGGGGTGTGGAAGACAGTGCGGGCGCGAGAGATCTTCGAAGAGATCGTTGCCGGCGCCCACCGCAACGGAGAGCCAGGCGTCTTATTCCTGGACACGGCCAACCGGTCCAACCCGTGTCCGCACCTGGGGGAATATGAGGCGAGTAATCCATGTGGTGAGCAATTCCTTTTGCCCTACGAAAACTGCTGCCTGGGTTCGGTCAACCTGGCGCAGCACGTGAGCCATGGAGACAACGGTCGCCCGGCGGTGGACTGGGAGAAGTTGCGGGAGACGGTCGAACTGGCGACGCGCTTCCTGGATGACGTGATCAACGCCAATGCCTACGTGCCAGCAGTGCCGCAACTCAAGGAGGCGGCCCATCGCACCCGTCGTATCGGGCTGGGCGTAATGGGGTTGGGTGATCTGCTGTATCATCTGCAGGTGCGCTACGGTAGTGAGGAAGCCCAGGAATTGGCAGCCCAGGTGATGGAGTTCATCCGCTACCACGCGATGCATACCAGCATCGAGTTAGCACGAGAGCGCGGGCCGTTCCCCGCGATCCGGGGCAGCATCTACGACCCTGACGACCTGCGCTGGACGCCGCCACGACCCCTGACTTCCTACACGCGGCTGGAGAGGTGGGGCCGGCCGCCTCTGGACTGGGGGGTGATTGTCGAGGGCATCCGGCGCTACGGTATCCATAACGCCGCCCAGACAACTGTGGCTCCGACCGGAACCATCGCCACCGTCTCCGGTTGCGAGGCCTACGGCTGCGAGCCGGTCTTCGCGCTGGCCTACGTGCGTCACGTGAATGACAATGGCCAGGACATGGAACTCCGATACGTAAGCCCGCTCTTCCTGCGGGCGTTGGAGGAGGCTGGGCTGGATGATACAGCCCGCGAGCGCATCGTGCAGCAGGTGATGATGACCGGGAGTTGCCAGGACGTTGAGGATGTACCTCCTGCAGTGCGCAATGTCTTCGTCGTCGCCGGAGACATCACCGCCGAGGAGCACGTGCGCATGCAGGCGGCGCTCCAGGCATTTGTGGACTCGAGTATATCGAAGACGGTCAATTTCCCTGCCGCAGCCACTCCTGACGACGTGGCCCGGGCTTTTCAACTGGCGTGGAAACTGGGCTGTAAGGGGCTCACAGTCTATGTTACTGGCTCGCGGGAGAAGGTGGTGCTGGAGACGGAGGCAACGCGGCGGGCCAGGCAGCAGGCCCGTGGAATGATGGTGCCTGCGACCGTGCGGCCCCGTCCGCACCGCCTGGAGGGCCAAACCTATCGTCTGGGCACGCCGCTGGGCACAGCCTACATCGCTATCAACGCCAACGGCGACGGCGAGCCCTTCGAGGTGTTTCTGAACGTGGGCAAGGCGGGGTCGGATACTGCGGCGGTGGCGGAGGCCATCGGGCGGCTGATCTCACTGATCCTTCGCATCCCCTCGCCCCTCTCGGCGACGCGCCGGCTCAAGCAGGTGGTGAAACAATTGAAGGGCATCGGTGGCGGACGGCCCCTGGGCTTTGGGCGTGACCGGGTGCGGAGCCTGCCTGACGGCGTGGCACAGGTGTTGGCCGAGCACCTGGGAATCGTCGAGTCCCCGGGTGAAACGAAGGGGGTTGAGCAGTTGTCGCTGTTCCCCACAGGCGACCTGTGCCCGGAGTGCGGGCACGCGGCGTTGGTGAACGAGGAAGGCTGCCGGAGATGCTACGCCTGTGGGTATAGTGAGTGCTGAGCATGGCGATTGTGCACGCAGTAGGGGCGCGGTAACCGCGCCCCTACACCCTTTTGGGGTGGAAGTTAGTGGTCAGCGGTCGGCACTCAAAGCGTCGCGGGGTTATAGACAATTCGCCGCCTCTGTGCTAAAATGGCGCTAGCGTACGGGCATCAGACAGCGTGTGAGGTGAGCGACGTGGGAGATGCAAGCGGTCCCCAAACTCTTAGACACTCTCTTGGACACTCCCAGGACAGAATGACCCCGCAGGCGTGGATCGTCGTGGTGGTGCTCACTGCGACGGTGCTTCTTCTGGCTTGGGCCGCTTTCCTGGCCTGGCGCACGATGCAGGTTCCTTTCCCCGGCCTGTTCACCGAGCCCACCCTGATCGTCAACGATCTGGGCGACTCTACCTGGGCCGGCTACGCTGCTGGCCTCCACTTCCCCGACCGCCTGGTAGCCCTCGACGGTCGGTCGCTGGAAAGCACCACGGCGTTGATGCGCGCACTGGCACGCTACGAGCCGGGTGACGTGGTCACGCTGACGGCACGCGGCGAGGACGGTGCACTACGCGACGTCCACGTGCACCTGGAGTCTTTCCCCATCAAAGGGCTAACCAGTTTCTTCGTCCTGCCCTACATCCTGGGGGTGATCTATCTGGGGGTCGGCACCTGGGTCTTCCTGGCGCGGCGGCACGAACCAGCCGGGCAGGTGTTCGCGACGCTGTGTGCAGTGGTTGCGCTGATCCTGGGCCTGCTGTTCGACGTTTACACCACCCACCACTTCCCACGTGTGTGGATCGCCGCCATCTCTCTGATCGGCAGTGTTGCTATTCACCTGGCATTAGTGTTCCCCCAGCGGGTGCGATTTCTTGAGCGTGCTCCTTCCCTGCGCTATCTGGCCTACGTGCCTGGCGCGGCCATCGCTGTTGCCAATCAATTTGCCGTCTTGAACTTCGAAGCGCCCACAACCTACTTCGACACCTGGTACGCGGCCTTTGTCTTTGGGATTGCGGGCATTGCTGCCGTTCTGGCGATGATGATCCATCGGTATCGTCGCTCCCGATCGCCCGTCGTGCAGGCCCAGGCACGCACCATCCTATGGGGTAGTCTACTGGCTTTCAGCCCGATAGCAGCCTGGTTCCTCGTCAGCCGTTACGCTGGCGGGGCTTTCCCCCCGGCGCTCATTCTGCCCTGGCTCGTCTTATTCCCTCTGTCTATCGCTTATGCCATCCTCCGTTACCGCCTGCTTGACATCAACCTGGTAGTCAGTCGGGGCGTTGCTTATGCACTGCTGAGCGCCGGGGTAGTGGGAACGTATTTCTTCCTTCTCTATCTGATCAGCCGCGTGTTCGGCGTGACGCTGCGGGCCAGTCATCCCCTGGTCCTCGGCATCTTCGTCCTTTTGCTGACGCTGCTCCTGAATCCGGTGTGGGTGCGTCTGCAGCGTGCGGTGGATCGAGTCTTCCTGCGCGAAGCGGTTGACCACCGCCAGATAGTGCAGCGTTTCGTCAGCCGGCTGACCGAGGTCATGGGATTGCCGTCGGTCCTGGATGTTCTGGATGAGACGCTGGAGGCGGCCTGTCGCTCGCGATTCGCCGCCCTGTTTCTGCACGATCCGCAGCGCGCGTGCTACGTGCCTCACGTCATCGGGAGCAGGCCGTTCCCGTCTGTGACTTTCACCCGGGAGGGACCGCTCGCCCACCGGATGCTCGAGCGGCGCGAAAGTATCTACCTTTACCGGGACCGCCCTCTTCCCCCTCACCTGATGGCCGAGCGCGAACCACTGGATGTTCTGCGTCCTGCCCTCTTCGTCCCGGTACCGGGCCACGGCTGGCTGACGCTGGGACCCAAGCGCAGCGGTGCGCCTTTCTCCTCAGACGACCTGATCATCTTGGAGTCGCTTGGTTCTAATGTAGCGGTGGCCCTGGAAAAAGCGCACCTCGTCAGCGACCTGGAGCGGCGAGTGACAGAGGTGGATGTGCTACGTTGGGTTGGGCAGGCGGTCAATTTCATGATGGGTGTGGATGACCTGATGGAGTTGATCTATGCTCAGACCAGCCGTGTACTTGATACCAGCAACTTCTACATCGCGTTGTACAACCCGGAGAAAGAAACCCTCTCATTTGCCTTCTACGTCGAAGATGGTGAGCGCCTGTATCCGGATGACGAGTGGTCGGTGGGGATGGGCCTGACCGGCGAAATCGTGCGCACGGGGCAGCCCATCGTGGCGGATGAATATATCCAGGAATGTCTTCGCCGGGAGATCACGCCCGGAGGCCAGCCGGGGCGGGCCTGGATGGGGGTGCCGCTCAGCGCTGGCGACCAGGTCATCGGGGTGATGAACGTCTCCAGTTTCGATCCTGCCGTGATCTATTCCGACGAACAGTTGGAGATCTTCTCTGCCATTGCCGACCAGGCGGCCGCAATCCTGGACAAAGCGCGCCTCTATCGAGAGATGGAGGAGCACACCCGACAGTTGACTGCCCTCAACGACGTTGGCAGTGTTCTCACCTCAACGCTGGACCTGCAGACGGTGCTGAACCTGATTATGGACAAGGCGGTAGAACTCCTCCAGGCTGAGGCCGGGTCGTTGGTGTTGGTGGATCAGGACACCGGCGAACTGGTCTTCGCGGTGGTTGCTGGCCCAGGCTCTGCCGATCTGGTGGGCACGCGCCTCCCCCCTGGCACCGGCGTCGTGGGCGTGGTGGTCCGGGGGGGCAAGCCGGTGACCATCAGGGACGCGCGGGCCGACCAGCGCTGGTACCGGGGTCTCGATGACCGCACCGAGTTTGTTACCCACTCCATCATTGCTGTGCCAATGGTCAGCCGGGGGTGCATCATTGGTGTGGTCGAACTGCTCAATCGGCATGATGGTGTGCCATTTGACGAGGATGACGAGCGGCTGCTGACGGCGTTTGCAGCCAATGCCGCTATTTCCATTGAGAACGCCCGGCTGTTCACCCAAACCGATCAGGCTCTCGCCGCACGAGTGGAAGAACTCTCGATGATGCAGCGCATTGACCGGGAACTCAGCGCCACTCTGGACTACAACCGGGTGATGAGCCTGACGCTGGATTGGGCGTTGCGGATGACGGGAGCCGATGTGGGGGGCGTGGCTGTAGTTGTAGAGACGGAGAGCGGCCTACGCGGGCTGCACTTCTTGGCCAACCGGGGTTATCCGGAGGAACTGATCTCTGCCCATGAGGAGGAGCCTTGGCCGCTGGAACAGGGGATCGTAGGGCGGGTCGTGCGGACTGGTAAACCCGAACTCGTGGAGGATGTGGAGAATGACCCTGATTACGCGCCGGTGGTGCCGGGGATGGTGGTCCAATTGACAGTACCCATCCGGCGGGAGGAGCAAATCGCCGGCGTAATCACCCTGGAGTCCTCCCGCAGGGATCGTCTCAACCAGGAGGCGCTGGAATTCGTCATCCGCCTGGCTGACCACGCGGCCATTGCCATCGAGAACGCCCGTCTCTTCGAGCAGGTGCGCCGCGCCAATGAGGCCAAGACCGAGTTCATCTCCTTCGTCTCCCACGAACTTAAGCAGCCGATGACCTCAATCAAAGGCTATACTGACCTGTTGGCCAAGGGGACAGTGGGCGAACTGAGTGACATGCAGCGTAGTTTTCTTGAGACGGTACGCTCGAACGTGGAGCGGATGAATAAGTTAGTCAGCGACCTGTTGGACATCTCGCGCATTGAGAGCGGCCGCATGTGGCTGGAGTTCAGGAGCGTATCTATTGAGAAAGCGATTGGAGAGGTGCTGCGAATGACCCGCAGGCAGATCGAGGCCAAGCAACAAACTTTGGAGGTGGACATTCCATCCGACCTGCCGCTCGTGAGGGGGGACCGAGACCGGCTGGTGCAGGTCATGACCAACCTGGTGAGCAACGCCTGCAAGTACACACCCGAGGAGGGGCACATCGCGATTCGCGCTCAACGGTGGTCAGATGGGCGAGGTGCCGTTGGGCAAGATGAGTTTGTCCTGTGTTCGATAGCCGATACCGGCATAGGGATCACGTCTGAAGATCAGGAGTGGCTCTTCACCAAGTACTTCCGTGCCGACGATCCGGCCGTGCATAGTGTGCCCGGCACTGGGCTGGGACTTGTCATCACCAAGAGCCTGGTGGAACTGCACGGTGGCGAAATCTGGGTCGAGAGCGAAGTGGGGAAAGGAAGCACCTTCACTTTTACCATTCCAGTAGCGTAGGGTACACAAGTATAAGTACACAAGTAGACAAGGAAGACATCTACTTGTCTACTTGTCTACTTGTCTACCTGTCTACTTGTATCCTTGTATCTTTGCCTACGGTTCCTTGAAACGGGTCTCCAGTTGTTCCAGCAATTCCGCTGCCTCAACCAGTTTGTCCAGCGGGTTTTCCTTGCCCGTAAAATACCGGTAGTCGCACGGCATCACGTCTAGCGTGCGTACCAGGTCGTTATGTCGGTCTCGCACTGCCCCATTGCTGACGTTGTGGAGGGCTGCGATCTCCTGTCGCCTCACCGGGCGTAGATTGACCTTGCGCACTGTGTAGTCGAGCGCTGCCGCCCAGGTCTCCGGTTTGCGCACGATGAGCGTTTCGCGTCCGAGAGCAATGCGGTACTCTAGCCACATCTGAATGGCGGCACCGATTTCCTCGATGGGCACCCCTGCCGCGGTCATCTTGTCGGTGAGCAGCAGTTCCACCTCGTCCATCCCGCTGGCAAAGAGTCGCTCGAAGCGATTCTCCAGCGGCGAGTCGGGCTCCAGCCGCATAAAGTCGGCCAATGCTCGCAAAGCCTGGTCGAAATCGCCGCTGCGAGCCAGCGTCCGTGCTAGGTGAAGCCGGTAATCCGGTTCGTCGGGGATGAGACGGGCGGCGGCCTCGAAACATCTGACAGCCTGGTCAATGTCCCACTCTTCGTAGGCTTGAATGCCCTGCTTCTCGTATTCCCTTGCCTTACGACGGTCTCCTGTGCTGACCCGCTTCTTTACCATTGCACTCGCTCCTTGAATGAGGCCATGTATGTCCGTGCCCTGAGTTTGATTATAGCATAGTCATCGAAGATGGGCAATGCCCGCCTTTTGCAAATCCTCTGCCCGTGCTATAATCTCGCTGTGTTTATATGCCGGACCACTTCCGTGTGGACAGGAGGCGATGATGGAGAGACATTACTGTCGCCTGAAGAGTTGCCTGATCGTGCTTGGTATATTATTGCTGACCTGTGGCTGCACTGGGGGCGACGATCAGGGGCTGCTCTTTCGGGATGACTTCGACAACCCACGCAGCGGCTGGGGCGCGGATCAGCGCGAGGAGTTCGAGCGCGGCTATGAGGAAGGCGAGTACTTCATAGAACTGTACCAGCCAAACTGGTTCACCTGGGCCTACTCTGGTGAGCAGTTCGAGGACGTGAGTGTTGAGACAGAGGCCCATCTGTCCTCCGGCTCCCAGGGAAGCCATTTCGGTGTCCTCTGTCGCTACGTGGACGTGGATAATTTCTACTACTTTGCCATCAGCGCCGACGGCTATTACGCCATCTTCCAGCGTGTGGACGGGGGCGACTTGGAAGTCCTCACTGGTGATGGCAATGGAATGGTTCCCTCTCCCGTTATCAGGACGGGCGAGCAGACCAATCGCATTCTGGCGGTTTGCCAGGGGGACAAACTGAGTCTCTACGTTAACGGCGAATTGCTGGAGATGGTTACCAATGACACCCACGCACAAGGCGACGTAGGGATCGGGGCTGGAAGTGGCCCAGGAGGTGGCGTTCGCGTCCAGTTCGACGACTTCCTCGTTACCAGGCCGTAGAACAGCGGATTGCAGGACAGCAACGGATGAGGTTCGTAGTAATGACTTTAGTCGTTCAACCCGCCAAAATGCTTGAAACCGTTACTGCGAGCACAAAACATAGGTGGATGTCAATGGTAAGCAGTCAGTGTTCAGTCACCCTTGCGAAGGTTGCAGACAGCCTTGACAATGAGGGGTTCCCGGCGGGCGAAGACACTTTTGGCCTGAAAGCCATTGCCCAACCTTCGCAAAGGTTTAGACGATTGCTCGTCGTGGTGTTGGTGCTTCTGATGGTCGCTTGTGGGGGTGGACCATTGCCTTGGACCGACGACTTCTCCGATCCGGCCAGCGGCTGGCAGGCCGAGACCGATGCCTCTGCGGAGGTTGGGTATCACGAGGGGGCGATGCGCGTTCTTGTCAAAGCGCCCCACTGCCTTGCCTGGGCTTCTGCCGGGCGCGAGTTCTCTGACTTCCGCCTCGCCGTTGAAGCGACCCAGATCGCTGGCCCTGACGACAACGAGTACGGCGTGCTGGTGCGGATGCGGGACGCCGATCATTTCTACCGTTTTTCCATCAGCGGCGATGGCTATTACCTTGTCAGCAAGTACGACGGTGGGGCGTGGGAGGTGCTGAACGGCGACTGGACTTATTCTGATGCCATCCATCTCGGTGCTGCGACTAATGTCTTGGAGGTCGTCTGCCAGGGCGCGGCGATGACCTTCCTCGTCAATGGCGTGCAATTGGTGCAGGTCGAGGATGGCGGTTACCCCCGGGGCGACGTCGGCCTCTACGCTGGTTCATTCTTTGAGCCTGGTGTGGAGGTTCACTTCGACGACCTGAGCGTAGCGGAGCCATAGGACTTGGGATGGCTTTGGATGAACGTCTATCTGCAGAGCCTGGGATGCCGTCTCAATCGGAGCGAGGTGGAGAGCCTGGCCCGCCGGTTTGCTGCTGCGGGCTGCGTCGTCGTGAGCGATCCCGCCCAGGCTGATGTGTGCGTCGTCAACACCTGCGCCGTCACCGCCGAAGCAGAACGCAAGTCGCGCCACCGCGCCAGGGCGCTGGCCCGCGCTAATCCAGAGGCCCGCATTGCTGTCATTGGCTGCTACGCCACGCTAGCGCCCCGGCTCTGCGCCACCCTGCCTGGCGTTGCCTGGGTCGTGCCTAACGCTGAGAAGGGGCAGACGGTGGAGATCGTGGTATCCTCTCTATCTACCCCCCCGACTCCCTTCCCTGCCAGGGAAAGGGGAGGTGTCATTCCCCGAAGCAAGGAAGGGCCGGGAGGGCTCCACACCCGTGCCTTCGTCAAGGTGCAGGATGGCTGTGATAATCGCTGCACCTACTGCATTGTGCGCCTGTTGCGTGGCCCGGCCCGTAGCCGCCCCATGGCCGGCATCGTCGCTGAGGCGCAGGCGCTCGTCAAGGCTGGCTACCAGGAAGCCGTGCTGACCGGTGTGAATCTGGGTTCCTACGGTCGTGACCTGGGGTTGCCAGATGGCCTGCATACATTGGTCGAGACCTTGCTAATTCAGACTGACCTGCCTCGCCTCCGGCTCTCGTCGCTGGAACCCTGGGACCTGGATGAGGCTTTCTTTGGACTCTGGAAGAACCCGCGCTTGTGCCGCCAACTCCACCTGCCACTGCAGGCTGGCTGCGACGAGATCTTGCGCCGCATGGGTCGCCGTATCACTACAGCGGAGTTCACCCGGCTGGTGGAAGCCGCTCGCGCTGTCATCCCTGGCCTGGCCGTGACCACCGATGTCCTCGTCGGCTTCCCTGGTGAGGACGAGGCCGCCTTCCGCGCCAGTTACGATTTCGTAGCGGCGATGGAATTTGCGCGTCTCCACGTGTTCCCCTACTCCCCGCGGCCGGGCACCGCCGCTACCCGCTTGCCGAACCGGGTGCCGCGCCAAGTGTGCCAGGCACGGGCGCGCACGATGCGCGAACTGGGCGCTGAGCAGGCATTCCGCTTCCGCCAGCGGTTCGTGGGGCAGGAGATGGCGGTCTTGTGGGAACAGCACCAGCGCGATGGTCTGTGGGCAGGCCTGACCGATAACTACCTGCGGGTCGTCACGCACGCGGTGGACAACCTACGCAACCGGCTCACCGCCACGCGGCTGCTGACCGTGCAGAACGGCTATCTGGTGGGCGAGGTGGTTGCAAGGTGAGCGCACGTATCGTTTACCGAGGCGAGGACGTGGCTGCTTTCCACGACCGTCGTCCCCGCGCACTCACCAGTTTATCAACCTGCAAGTCTACCAACCTATCAATCCAAGGAGGGAGAATATGTTAGTTAAGGATCGAATGACCCCTGATCCTATCACCATCACGACCGACACCAGTCTTAAGGAGGCGCTAGACCTGGTCCGGAGCAAGCCATTTCGCCATCTGCCAGTGCTGGACGAGAACGGAAAACTGGTCGGTATTGTGACCGAGAAAAGCCTGGTCTATGCTTCTCCCACTCCTACCACCACTCTTAGCGTCTTCGAGGTGGACTACATTCTCTCGCGCACGAAGATCGGACAGATCGTACATGACCCGGTCATCACCGTGAAGCCCGATTTGCCGATTGAGGAGGCGGCGCGAGTGATGGTGGATCACCGCATCGGCTGCCTGCCTGTTGTCGAGGACGACAAACTCATTGGCATCATCAGTGACACGGACATCTTCCGTGTTTTCGTCGAGGGGCTGGGGGGCGGGCATCCCTCGCTGCGCATCACTGTCGTTGTCCCGGAGAAAGTGGGCAGTCTGGCGCGGATCACGAGCCGTGCTGCGGCGCTGGGCGGCAATATCTACTCGCTGGGCATGTTCTGGGGTGAGCGGCCCGAGGATCGGGTCATCGCCTTTCGCCTGGAGGGAGTGGACCGGGAGACCGCTGTGCAGGCGCTGGAGGCCGATGGTATCCAGGTTGTGCATGTGTGGGAGCCAGACCCTGCTTGACAAGCCTCCGGTGCGCGATTATAATGAGCCTGCCATCAAAAAAACCAGTCTGCAACTGGGTATAGAGAGGGGGGAAGGGAGTGACCAGAGTTGTCATTGAGAAAGGCGAGTCCTTCGATTCCTTGTTGAGACGTTTCAACAAGAGGGTGCAGTCCGACCGTGTGTTGTCGGAGGTGCGCCGCCGCCGCTTTTTCGAAAAACCAAGTGTGATCCGTAAGCGCAAGAAGGCAGCCAAATTGCGCAAGAGCCGCCGGCAGACGCGCAGGGACCAACACCATCGCCTATCGTAGGGATGGGCTGCGGAAGTGGAGGCGGCGCATGAGCCTGAAGCGGAAACTGCAGGAGGACCTCAAGAAGGCGCTCCGTGCCCGTGACGAGCGCCGCAAGTCGGTCATCCGTATGGCTTTGGCTGCGATTGTCAATGCCGAGGTTGAACACGGCGGCGAACTTGATGACGCCGGCGTAACCACGGTACTGCAGAAGCAGGCCCGCCGCCGGCGCGACGCCATCGTCGAGTTGCGGCAAGCCAACCGTCCTGATCTGCTCGCTGCCGAGGAGGCAGAGTTGGCGATCCTTGAGGAGTATCTGCCCGGGCTTCTTTCGCGGGAAGAAATCGCTGTTGAGGCGCGTCAGGTTATCGCAGAGGTCGGAGCGACTGATATGGGACAGATGGGGCTGGTGATGCGCCAACTGATGTCTAAACTCAAAGGCCGTGCCGATGGCCGTGTCGTGAACGAAGTCGTGCGCGAGTTGCTGTCTGGCTAAGAACACGCTCGCTGAGGCACGTGTCACACTGGTGTACGAGCGTAGGGGCGCAGTTACTGCGCCCCTACCTTTTGCCGACTTCAACTGATGAGTACGAACGCGACCGACGCCAGAGATAGCGGAGGAAAACCTTCACCACGCCGGGCTAGCCATCATTGGTGGACCTGGCTGCGCCTGATCCTGTTGGGAACGGCGCTGGCAGCGGTTACAGGCGTTGTGATGGTACTTCCGTTGCTGCCTACTGGCCGTGTGGTGCTGGAGGAAAGGGACATTGCTCCCCAGGACATACGCGCCCCTCGCAGCGTAACTTACGAGAGTGCCATCCTGCGTGCAGAGGAGCAGGAGCGGGCCGAGGCCGAAGTCGAGCCGGTCTATACCCTTCCTAACCCTGCACTGGCCCGTCAACAATTGGACCGTGCTCGTCAGGTGCTTGACTACCTGGGGTCGGTACGTGCCGATACGTTGGCTTCCTCTGCCCAGCAGCGCGGCTGGATTCTGGCCGTGCCTGAACTGACTGCTCTTCCCTCTGAGACGCTCAACGGCCTGCTTGCCTTGCCTGACGCTAGTTGGGACCGAGTCCAATTGGAGACCCTGGCCGTGGTTGACCAGGCGATGCGCCGCGAGATTCGCGAGGGCTATCTGGAAGATGCCCTTGACGAGGTGCCTGCCCGGGTCAGTCTCGATCTTTCGGCCGAGGAGACTGCCGCCACGATCGCGCTTGCGCAGCATTTTCTCATCCCCAACTCTTTCTTCGACCCCACAGCCACGGCCGAGGCTCAGGCCCGCGCCCGCGAGGAGGTTCCGTCTGTGTTGCGCACCTTCGAAGCCGACGAGATCATCGTGCGGGAGGGAGAACGTGTCACAGCGCTCGACCTGGAGGCGCTGGATCAACTCAAATTGCGGCAACCCCAGGTGGAGTGGATCGATTTCATTGGACCCAGCCTGCTGGCCATGCTGGGGACCTCAGTGTTGTGCCTTTACCTGGCGCGCTTTCAGCCCGGTGTGCTGTGGAACGGGCGGCAACTTCTCCTGCTGGTGCTGCTGACCGCCTTCTTTGTATTCGTAGCCGGACTGATGGTGCCGGGGGGTACGGTGCTGCGCTACCTCTCTCCGGTGCCAGCGTTGGCGATGCTGGCAGCGGTGGCTCTGGGGCCGCACGCGGGTGTGGTAACTGCTGTCTTCCTCGGCGGCGCTGTTGGTGTCATCGCCGATAACTCCCTGGAGATGGCGACTTACACCGCCTTGGGTGGGCTGGTCGCTGCGCTCACGCTGAGCCGCGTCGAGCGCATCGGTACGCTCTTTCGCGCTGGCGTTTATGTTGCCCTGGTGCACGTGGGCGTCATCGTCATCTTTCGGCTGCCACGCGACGTCGCCCAACCCGCTAACCTGTTGGTCTCGGCCCTGGCTGGCAGTGTCAATGGGGGCATCTCGGCCAGCCTGGCGCTGGGAGGGTTGTTCCTCATCGGCCCACTGTTCGACATCACCACCACGATGCGGCTGATCGAACTTAGCCGTCCTGACCGCCCGCTCCTGCAGCGACTGCTGCGCGAGGCACCCGCCACGTACCATCACAGCCTGATGGTTGCTAACCTGGCTGAGCAGGCTGCCGAGCGCACCGGTGCCGACGCTATGCTCACCCGCGTGGGGGCCTACTATCACGACGTGGGCAAGATTGCCCGTCCCTACTTCTTCACCGAGAATCAGGCCGAAGGCGTGAATCCTCACGATCGGCTCGACCCGCGCACCAGCGCCGAGATCATCATCAGCCACGTCGAGGATGGGCTCGAATTGGCGCGGCGTTACCGGCTGCCTAGTCGTGTACGCGCCTTCATCCCCGAGCACCATGGCACCAGCTGGGTGAGTTTCCTCTATAGCAAGGCTGTGCAACTGGCGGGCGATGCTGCGCTGGTTGACGAGAGCGACTTCCGCCATCACGGCCCCAAGCCCCAGAGCAAGGAGACTGCCCTGGTGATGTTGGCCGATGGCTGCGAGGCCACCGTGCGCGCCATGCGCCCCACTAGCGCCGAGGAGGTAGCAGAAATTGTCAATCGCGTCATCTCTGAGCGCGTGGCTGATGGCCAACTGAGCGAATGTGACCTGACCTTGCGCGATCTCGAGATTATCCGCGAAACCTTTATCTCTGCTCTGAAGGGTGTGTTCCATCCACGCATCAAATATCCACAATCAGCAGAACTGACCGGCACATAATAAGAACGGGATCGGAACCAGAGATGTCTCTTCATACCATAGAGGTGCAGATTGACGAGCAGTTCCAGGCGCAGGTTCAATCCGAACTGCTGCACCGGGCTGCTCTGGCGACCCTGATTCACCAACGGGTGGAGGAGCCGTGTGAACTGGCCGTGGTTGTGACCGACGACGAGGCGTTGCACGCGCTCAACCGCCGCTACCGGGGTGTGGACGCGCCGACTGACGTGCTGGCCTTCCCTGACGAGACGCGCGGGCCGTTTGTTGGCGCGCCGGGCTTTCCGCGTTATCTGGGCGACGTCATCATATCTTTCCCTCGTGCCGAAGCCCAGGCTGCCGAGGCAGGGCACCACGTCCAGGCGGAACTGCAACTGCTGGCCGTCCACGGTGTGCTGCACCTGCTGGGATGCGACGACGTGACGGAGGGGCAGCGGGCGCAGATGTGGGCCGCACAGGCAGAGATTCTTCAGGCTCTGGGAGTCGAAGCGCATCCCCCTGCGTGATGTGCCATGCGCAGTAGAAGCATCGTAGAGAGTTTCCGCTTTGCTTTTTCCGGCCTGTGGTATGCCCTGCGCACGCAGCGCAACACGCGCATCCATTTGAGCATCGCTGTGGGTGCCGTTGTGCTGGGTCTCTGGCTGGGCCTCTCGCCTACCCAGTGGGCGGTGTTAGTACTGACCATCGGCTTCGTGCTGGTGAGCGAGATGCTGAATACCGTGGCGGAGGTACTGGTTGATCTGGTCAGCCCTGGCTACCACCCGCTGGCGAAGGTGGTCAAGGACGTGACGGCAGGAGCGGTGCTCCTGGCGGCCATCATCTCCGTCATCGTCGGCCTGCTGGTGCTGGGCCCGCCACTGTGGGCGTGGGTGTTTGGGGACTAACATTACTATGGGGGGAACGCTGTAGGATGAACGTATACGAACCCGTCTACCTGACCGCCGAGGGCGTGGATAATCTGCGCCAGGAACTGGATCACCTGGTCAACGTGAAACGACCCGCACTGGCCAAG
>DAOUEC010000057.1:0-22315 GCA_034430655.1 Anaerolineae bacterium | reverse complement strand
GGTGTGGAGCGGTTCACCAAGGACTTGTGCCACCACCTGCTACGGCGAGATGTCCGCAGCGACGTGCTCACGCTCAACCGCTGCTTCTACCTGCCTGGCATCCTGCCTGCCCATGATACGGTGGATGGCATTCGTGTCGTCCGCGTCCCTTACTGGGGAGGGCAGCGTTTCTTTGTCGCGCCCGGCATCCTGCGTTTCGTGTCCGACTACGACCTGCTCCACGTCCACAACGTTGACTTTTTCGCCGACTTCTTGACCCTGACCAGACCTTATCACCGTAAGCCCATCGTTGTATCCACTCACGGTGGCTTCTTCCATACCAGACGGCTGGCCCTGGTCAAGAAACTGTACTTCCACACGGTTACACGTCTGCTCCTGAGGCGCGCCGACCGGGTCATCGCCGACAGTGCCCACGACCGTGACTTGTTCTCTCCTTTGGTGCCTGGCATCATTCTTATTGAAAACGGCGTTGATTTCAGTCGCCTGGCTGGGGTGCACAAGGCGATCGAGTCCGGCCTGCTGCTGTACGTCGGCCGCCTGAGCAGCAACAAGCGAGTGGATAATCTGATTCGCAGTCTGACCATCGTGCGCCAGACGGTGCCCCATGCCCACCTGGCTCTCGTTGGTTGCGATTTCGAGGGCATCGCCCCTCAGCTGAGTGCTCTCGCCACTGCCCAGGGCGTGGCTGAGGCGGTCACCTTTGCCGGGCAGGTGCCCGACTCGGTTCTGGCCGATTGGTTGGGCCGCGCGCACCTGTTCGTGTCGGCCTCCGAGTACGAAGGCTTTGGCATCTCGGTGCTGGAGGCGATGAGCACCGGCACTGTGCCCGTGGTCAACGCCTTGCCCTCCTTTCGGACTTTTATCCAAGATGGCAGTAACGGCTTTCTGACCGATTTCGCCCAGCCTGAACAGGCCGCCCAGACTCTCATTCGTGCTTTGCAGGCTGGCTTTGGCGCTCTGGCTATTCTTGGTCAGCGGGCGCAGCAAACCGCTGCCCGCTATGCCTGGGAGAAAGTCGTAGATCGCTTCATTGCTGTCTATACCGAGGTCATCTCGTGAAGACCACCGGCATCAACAAACATACTCTGCCCGTTGACGGCCGGCCCATAACCTGGTACAGCGCGGTAAGCGGGCGAACACACCTGCGCCGAGCCATGACCGACATCTTAGGTACCTGTTCTGTTCGCCTCCCTGCCAGCCCAGGGACGCGCATCCTCCTCAAACCCAACCTCAACAACGACCTCTCCGCCCTCACCGGCAACGCCACCGATCTGCGGCTGCTGGCCGCCGTCATCGAGGTGCTCCAACAGCGCGGCTACACCAACGTCGTCGTCGGCGATGGCCCCAACGTCGGTGTCTACCGCAAGGGCATTGACGTCTTCGAGCGGCTGGGGGTGCGGGCGCTGTGTGCTCACTACGGCGTCGAGTGCGTGGACCTCAACCACGCCCCGGTTACGGAGGTGCGCCTGGCGACCGGCCCCGTCCGCGTCGCCCGCCTTTGCCTGGAGGCCGGCTTTTTTCTCAACCTGCCCAAACTCAAGACCCACGCCGAGGCGGGGATGAGCCTGGCGCTCAAATCCCTCATCGGCTGCGTCTCCGGCACCGACAAGCGGCTGGTGCACGCCGACCTGCCTGCCAACATCGTCGCGCTCAATGAGGCTATCCATCCCCACCTCATCATCGCCGACGCGCTGATCGCCATGGAGGGCAATGGCCCCGGCGACGGCATCCCCCGCCGCGCCGATATGCTCCTGGCGGCGACCGATCCCTTTGTTCTTGACCTGGCCACCGCCCGGCTGTTCGGCCTGAATCCCAATACCATCCCCTACCTGCGCGTCGCCGCCCGCCGGGGCCACTTTACCGAGGCCGGCTTCGACGCTGTGGCGCGGCTGGAGCCCCTGCTGTGGCTCGACCCCGCTCCCCCACGCAGCGCGCTCGCCCGCCTGCTCGACCACTCCGCCCTGGCCCCCCTGCGCGACGCCACCCGCGCCGTCCACGGGCAGGAGTGGGCCCGGCGGCTGCTCCACCGCCTGCATATTCTGCAGGACGTCTACGAGGCGCAGGATGCCCGCATCGAGCGGCTCTGGCTCGACACGGGCCGCTGCACCCGCTGTGGCCTGTGCCTCGACTATTGCCCCCTGGGCCTGGACATCCTCGCCCCCGGCTTCGATTTCCAGTGCCCTCCCTGCCTACGCTGCCTCTACTGTGCCCAGGTCTGCCCGGAGGAGGCGATCCAGGTGGAAGGGGACCGGGGCTACCTGGTGCGCCACTTTGCCCGCTACGGCGACCGGGTGCGCCGGGCGGCGGGGAGGCGACCACAGGTAGGGGAATGAACGACGCTGCGGAGTATGACCCGCTGCTGACGAGGACGTCCGAAGCGGTAGAAATCCTGGGCGTCGGCGTTCACCGCCTGAGTGTGGGCGACCTGATCCGGGAGGCCACGCAGCGGGCACGAAGCGGGGCCAGGAGTAGCATCTTTTACGCCAACGTCCACGTCCTCAACACCGCTCACCGCGACCCCGAACTGCGTGCCATCCTCAACGGGGCCGACCTGGTCTACTGCGATGGGGCGGGGGTGGCGCTGGGGGCACGGCTGCTGGGCCACCGCCTCCCAGGCCGCATGACCGGCGCCGACTGGATCGAGCCGCTGTGCGAGACGTGTGCCGCCGGCGGGGTCACGCTCTATTTCCTGGGAGGCCAGCCCGGCGTGGCCGCCCGCGCCGCCCAACTCCTCCGTGCGCGCCACCCCGGCTTGTGCATCGTCGGCGCCCACCACGGCTACCTGCACCCCCCTCCCCCTCTCGTGGTGCCCTCCCCCAAAGTTGGGGGAGGGTCAGGGAGGGGGCGGAGAGGGGAGGGGGGCCGGGGGGGTGGGGGCACAGCCGCCATCGCCGCCGTAAACACCGCGCGCCCCCACATCCTCCTGGTCGGCATGGGCACCCCAACCCAGGAGAGGTGGATCGCCGCCCACCGCGCCGAATTGCACGTGCCGGTCGTCTGGGCCGTGGGCGCCCTCTTCGACTTCGTCGCCGGCGTCCAGCCTCGCGGCCCGCGCTGGATGCTCGACCACGGGCTGGAGTGGCTGTGCCGCTTGTTCAGCGACCCCGCCCGGCTGTGGCGTCGCTACCTGCCTGGCAACCCGCTCTTCATCCTGCGCGTGCTGAGACAAAGATGCGCCCGGTGAACACTGACGTTTACGTCCTGCCTGGGGTAGACTACGCGGGGCGGGGAACTGAACGATATCCTCGTAATACCATCTCGGCATATTCGAGGCGTTTCGCCGGGTATTTTTCATGGGATGGCTGCACCAAGCGGTGTTAGGCCGCGCTTTGATGCTGAAAGCTCTTGCCTGGTTCTACAACGATTGTATGTTTTCTGACTGCTTTGCCAAATAGTCCCTGATCCTTTTTGCGTGTTTCGCCCTTTTCTCAGTTGGCATAAACTCCCGATGAGTAGTGTAAAACTGGTCATCTTTATAGCGGGGCGTCACATGCAAATGATAATGCCATACATCCTGATTGCCTGATGGTTCATTATGCTGGCGCGTTGATACCCCATCACAAGAATACACCGCTTTCATTGCTATTGCAATCATCTTGGCAACTCGGTGAATATCTACAGCATAGTGGACGGGCAGGTCGTAAATGTTCTCGAAATGCTCATTTGGAACGACGATTACGTTGCCGTGATTGTTGGGCCACTGATGCGAGCCGATAAATGCTGTAACTGTCTCATCACGGTATATGATGTCATTTTGAACAGAGCAGACGTGCTCGTTTTCAATACCTTGAATGATTAGACAGAACGGACAAACGTAGCCCTCTGGAGCATGATTGTACATTGAAAACTCTCTTGCGAAACTAATGTGTGGCAAGCGGCCTAACGGCCTAGCTCACCTGCGCGCCGGGTGCGTGTCCCTCAACTTCGCTACCTCAGCACCCGCAATGCGGGTGTAACTCTCAATTTTCGCGCGCGGTAGCCGCGTCAGGTGCAGCGCGGGTTAGCCGCGCCTCCCCTCCCCGGCTGTGTTCTCGGCCTGCTCCACAGATGTCCGCTCCTGCAAAAGAACCCACAGATTCTCCAAACTGTCCTCACGTGTCGTGGTGATACTGTTGCGAACCGCCACCACCCCGATTGTGCCTGCAATGAGGCCTATTTCCAACCACAGTCTCTCGACGGAGAAGGCAGTCACCAGGAAGTAGATATTGATTGCTGCACTAACCACCCAGCCGATGATTAGCACCTGAGTCGTATTCGTTTCGGCATACAGCTTTGTCAGCCAAGCACCCGCCTTGGGCAACTCTTGATTCACTACATCGAACTTCAATGAAGTTGAAGGCGCTTGAAGATCAGGCTGGCGAGGTTCCTCACCCCGGCGACGAACGCACGCCGGCATCTGCCAAACGCCATCCAGGACAAACGCCAATATGTATGCCGCTATGATCATCAGCACCACAGCCCATCCACTCAGCGCAGGATCCGGATGGATGACTGCCTCATCCAGATGCATCACTGCTCGAGTCGGCCCCATTGCAACCACGACCAGGCTGAGTATGACAATAATGCCGGGTATGATCCGCCCAACAATCTCGTACGAGACCTGCGGCACTACCTCAGCAATAGCACTGAAATCCGAATCTGTCATCTATCGTCCTCCCGCATCGCTGGCGCGGCTAACGGCCACGGGTTCAGCCGCCGCGCGGGTGCGGGAAAATCACCTTCGCTGACCGACTAACCACAAAGCACGTTTGGCCGCCGACTTGCACGCGCGAAGCGCGGTCGGCTACAACCCGATGTTAGGCCGCCATAAGACCTTTTCACTTCACCGTGTCGCTCAATGCCGCGCTCATTGAGGCGGGGAAAGTGACTATGATGATTCTCTTCAGCGACAGAGTGTTGTCGATGCCCCAAGGGCACTTCCCAATCATGGTCAGCAGAACACCTACTACGGCAAGCGACAGCACGTAGTTCGCAATGACGCGCTTGAAGTACTCGCCCAGGTGTTCTCTCAGGTGGAATCGGTAGAAGTTGAAGTAGACAAATGCCGCAACGAACAGAAGGGAAATCATCCCCAGCGCAAGGACGTTGTTGAGCGGAAGGCGTTCCCCCAGCACCCAGGTTTCCTCAGTAAACCCAACGGGGATGGCAAGCAGAGATGCTCCTACGATGATCTGCATGAGATCGCGAGGTCTCAGCTCCACCATGAAGGGAGTGACGGCTTGATAGACTACCTTTCCTGTGCCATCAACAATAGGGACTATCTTGTGGAGGTACCCTCCTATTCTTCTGACTGAGTACGTGGCCTTCGCTTCCTCTTTCATCAAATGGCTCCTTACGGGGCTGATCTGGCATCCGTGAGCGGCGGGAAACCGACAATCTCAACCGTCACGGAGGCGACAGTAATGTCGGGTTCCTCCCCGAACTGCTGCAGCAGTCCGCGATGGAGTTTGCCTTTCATAGCGCGTCGCTTGTGAGGATCAACGACATAACGAAGGGTCATCTCAATCCAGTTGTCTGTCATCACGGTGTATAGCGTAGGCTCTACCGAAGTCTCATGTAGAGCAGGGTAGCGCTCCACTGCTTTCTGCAGCTCGGCTTTGGCCTTCGCCTGGGAGTGAGAGCTATACTCCTGACCGTGCTCCAAAATGATCTGAGCTGCTTTCTGCCAGTTGCTATCATAGGTGATAGGCACCATCACCTCATCCCACAAATAGGGCCAGTGCTGAGTGTAGTTGACCACCGGATCGGAAAACACGGCGCGATTAGCAATGCTCACGATGCGGCCAGTGTATTGGTCTGCCTTGATCCATTCACCGATTTCCATTACCATCGTCCGCAAGAGGCTGATGTCCAGCACGTCTCCAATCACGTTTCCAATTCGCACTCGGTCGCCAATACGAAAGAGGTTACCGGTAACGATGTTCAGATAGCCTGCCAGAGACCCAATGACCTCCTGAGAGGCAAAGGCGATACCGGCGCCCAAGATGCCCATAGCCACGGTGAAGCTGCTGCCGAACCCCAACCAGATCGCCAGGATGCTGATGGCCCCTAGGATCAGCACTCCATTGCGAATCAGCATTCGCAGGGTATGCCTGTGAGACGTCTCCTTGATGCGCTTTCTAAGCAAGCTACTGATGGCACGGTTGGTCCCCAGCGTAATGATCAGAACGATCAGGGAGAGGATGAATTTCCATACTATATCAAAATAAACTGCTGGAATCTCTGGCATACGATGCTTCTCCTCGGCCACTCGGTCAGTTGGCAGCCTAACGGTTAGCGTGAGCCGCCGCGCCGGGTGTGCAAAACCACCACACTGAACAAGTCTACCATCAAAACGAAAAAGTCGCGATTTACCGAGCGCCGACAGGCACGGTCGGCTCCACGCATTGTTGGGCGGCCCCCCTCATTATGTTACGGATTGGTAGACACCCCCTTGTCCCGAACGTGACATCAGAACATTAATCATCAGGCTCTCCTGCAACTACACGCCCGCGATGTACCTCCAGCAACCCCACGACCAGCCACACAGCCATCCCTACCAATCCTGTCAATCCACCAAGCAATGGGTTGACATTTGGGAATAGAATGCGCCAGATTCCGTACGCTTGACCATTGAATGCTCCGTGAATCCACCCAGCCAAAATCGAGCTGCGATTCCGTAGAGTTAACTCATTCATGTAAATACCCAAGGCTGTGGTCATACCCACCATTCCCATAATGCCCAATATGGGATAGCCTGGGTAGTTAAAGCCCACCACAATCAACGGTGCATGCCACAAACCCCAGATCACGCCTACGATGACGTAAGCCTTGAATTTGCCCAGTGGCATCAGTTTTGGCAACAAGTACCCACGCCAACCAAACTCCTCACCAAAGCCAAATATGCCGTTGATCGTAGGGCCAATGAACAGGCTGGCTAGAAACACTGCTGGCAGAACCAACCCCGGTGATGGCATCGTTGAAGTATCAACCCCGGTTGACGCCAGAAGTGAACGAAAATCTGCCATCTGCCAGTCCGGTCGGCCTAGGCCGAAGAGCCATGTAAGAGCATAGGCAGCAATGAAGCAAGCTGGTACGACCAGCGCCGAAGTGAGGTACGGCCTCAATGCGCCGATGCGAAAACCGGTGATGTCAAAACCTTCTCGGGTGATCGATTTGATCGTGAGCACGGTAGCTAATGCTGGAACCCACATCACCCCTGCAATGATGAACTGGCCGTAAAGTGGGGGAATCTCTGTTATCCGAAACCCCGCCAGGATCAATACTCCCTCAATAGCATAGGTTATGCCGAAAGTAATCACCAGAAATGAAACTATACCTTTGCGATCAACCATAGTGTGACTCATCCTTTGAACTCCGGTCTAGCCGCTTGTTGTCCGGACTACCAATATCCAACGTGGGCCGCCCAACGAAAAAGCTGAGCTGCCGGGCGGCTTTGCAACGTCAACCTCGCTCGATGACCGACTACAGAGACCAAACCAACTTCGATTTCGGCGCATGATAGCCCGGTCAGCTCCAGCGCATGTTGGGCGGCACCTTGCTTCCAGTCGTGACACCCACTTACTTGGCAGGATTTCCTCCTCCAGCGCTCGTTGTGCCGTCGGGCGAATAACTGCTGGTGGCGCCCGGAGATAGGCAGCTCTGAGTCTTATTGGCTGCCATAACCTACTGTGGCATGCGCGGATGAACATCGAACGCCCTCCTCTTACGATTGCGACAAGAAACCGTCGATTACGGCCAAGTACTCGTCTTGGCGGGTCACCGAGGCCGCGTGCCCGGTCCCCTCGAATAGGTGCACCTGGCATCCTGGATAAAGGGACTCCAGCCGCTGCCGCACGTCGGGCGGCGTGGAGGGGTCGTTGTCGCCAAAGACCAGCAGCACCTTTCCTGGCCATCCGGACATGTCTTGAGGAGTAAACGACCGTACGGAGAAATCGGCCATGCGCTCAAGGATACCGATCACGTCCTTTTTACCGAGGGTATATCCAATCAGCTCGTCGAAGATGGCCAGCAAGCAGGCGGTCTCCTCGCTCCGCTCCGGCATCATTGATCGAAACACCCGGCGCATCATCTGGCGCACCAATCCCATCGGCATCCAGCGCAGCAAGCGGGCAAAGCGGCGCATCCGCGCTGCCATCTCCGCGTACGGTGGCTGGGTGTGGGCAAGCACCAGCGAGCGGGTCAACTGCGGGTGGCGGCGCACGAAGACCTGAGCGACGAAACCACCATAAGAGCCGCCCATCACGTGCGCCTGTTCTACCCCTTCGCGCCGCAAGATGGCGGCGATGCCATCCACCAGGGCATCCATCGTAGTCAGCGACGGGTAGGCAGGCACGATCACCCGTCGCCGTGCCGCAAAGTTGACGATCGTAACCCAAGATATGTCAGGGATGGCTAGCGCCCCCGAAAGCAACAGCAGAGGTGAATCGCCTTGTCCGCCGGTCAGGTATGACCACGTTACCCCGTCGAGGGTCAGGTCTTTATATGGGAAAGCCCGGCGGAAAGCCTGGAATTGTTCCAATCGGTCCGCCGGCACTTGAGCGTATAGCGAGGCAATATGCGGGATGGTCAGATCGCCGATCCGTTTCATTTTCACCTCCGTGAAATGCAATTATCCATTCTTGAGAACGCCAAGCTTTGCCTACCGAACGGTTATGCGCCTAACATGATAATCTACTGACCCTGCTTTTTGTCCCCCACGGGGACGATATACCGATGCGGCATATCATCCCCCCACAGGATTAATTGAAGAACTGCTGCATCCCCGAGACGGAATCCGGAATCTCTCTCAACAGAACGGGTAAGCTGAGACGTGACAGATTAGAACATTTGTGCTGTTCTTCCATCGTTCACATTCCCAGGCTTCCGGTGTCCGTCAGTATACGGCAAACGCGACCCTGTGTCAAACTCGCAGAGCCCGGCCAGCGCCCAAGCCTCATATCTGGAGGTACATCCTATGCAGCGTCGTCCGAAGAGACTACTGGATCAGGTGCGTGACGCCATACGCCTCAAGCACTACGCGGCAAGCACCGAGAAGACATACGTCAACTGGATCAAGCGCTACATCCTCTTCCACGGCAAACGACATCCGCGAGAGATGGGAGGTGTCGAGTCGAGGCTTTCCTCACTCACCTCGCTGTGGATCAGCAAGTCGCCGCATCGACCCAGAACCAGGCACTGAATGCTCTGCTCTTCCTGTATCGAGAAGTACTGCACAAGGAGTTGACAGACCCCATTTCGCACTGGACCGGAAGTACCCCAACGCCAAGAGGGAGTGGCTCTGGCAGTACGTCTTTCCCTCCGAACAGCTCTCGGTCAATCCTCGCACGGGCGAAGTGCGTCGCCATCATTTAGATCCAAGCGGGCTGCAAAAGGCGGTCAGAGTAGCGGAAGGGTCTCATTTCACGAAATTGCCGCGGTGGAAGTGATACTCATCACTAAGTTGCCACCGTATAAATTCCTAGACATTGACAAAATCCACGGAATGTTATAAAATGTTACAAAGTCTAGCGATTGAGAGGTGAGAAGTGGTGACGAAATCGCCTACGGTGACGATGAAGGAGGCGGCCCAGATGCTCGGTGTCCATCAGCAGACCATCCGTGGCTGGGAGAAGCGCGGCCTGATCCGGCTGGTGCGCTTGCCTGGCAGCGGCTACCGTCGCGTGCCGCGCGTGGAGATCGAACGATTGTTGTCTCAGATGACCGCCTCCGCCGACCCATTCTGGGATGGTCGAAACGCTCACGCTGTCGCTCAAGCGGAGGGCGTCCGACCAGTGTGGTCTGTGGATGACTTGTGGGCCGATTTCTGGCCGGAAGACGAATCGGTGGAGGAATTCCGAGAAACAGTCCGCGCGTGGCGCCAACGTGACCTGGAAATGGAACGGGAGCCGCTGCCATGATGATGCTGGACACTGACGCGGTTTCGTTTCTGTTCAAACGCGACACACGCATTGCGGGCTATCTTCAGTTGCTGGAAGGTGAGACGCTCTTCATTTCTTTTGTGAGCCTGGCGGAACTGTATCAGTGGGCCTACATCAGGAATTGGGGGCAGCCGCGCATAGAACGACTGGAGGCCTGGCTGCGTCGCTTCGCTGTGTTGCCGTGTGATGCACAGGTTTGTTGGCAGTGGGCGGCTGTGCGCGTTGAGCGGCGCAAACAAGGCCGCCCCATTTCCGTCCAGGATGCGTGGGTGGCCGCGTGTGCATTGCGATACGGGTGTTCGCTGTTAACCCACAATACAGCCGATTTTGCTGGCATCACCGGCCTGACCGTCACAACTGTGGATGCCTGACCTCTGCATCCTGCATCTTGCATCCTGCACCCTGAGCCTATGAAAATCGCCATCTCTTATCCCCCCCTCACCGGTGCTGGCAGTCCCATGCTCACCCAGAACCGCCAGTTCCAATGGTATCACGCGCCCTCGTACATCTACCCGGTGGTGCCAGCCTGCGCTGCAACGTTGCTCGCGCAGGACGGCTTCGACGTGCTGTGGTGGGATGGTATCACCAACAAGTGGACCTGGGACCAGTTTGCACAGCGTGTGCAGGCCCAGCAGCCAGATCTGATCGCCTTCGAGACCAAGACCCCCGTCGTGCGCCAGCACTGGCAGATTGTGGATCGAGTGAAGCGGCTGGCGCCGCAGTGCCAAACGGCGCTGATGGGCGACCACGTCACCGCCCTGCCGCTGGAGACGATGGAAAACAGCGCGGTGGATTACGTCATCACCGGAGGGGATTACGACTTCTCCCTTCTGGCCCTGGCCCGCCACCTGCGCGCGGGCTTCCCCCTCCCGCCCGGCATCTACTACCGCGATGGCGAGGCGGTGCGCGACACCGGCCACTTCCGCCTGGAACACGATCTGAATGACCTGCCCTTCGTTGACCGGAGTCTCACCCAGGCCCACCTCTACGGCGAGAAGTGGAAGAAACGTACCCCCTTCTTTTACACCATGGCCGGCCGGGATTGCCCCTGGGGCCGCTGCACCTTCTGCGCCTGGACGGTGCTCTATCCCCGCTTCCGCTCGTGCCGCCCCGAGCACCTGCTGGACGAGATTGGCTTTCTCATCGAGGAACACGGTGCCCGCGAGATCTTCGACGACACCGGCACCTTCCCCGCTGGCGGCTGGCTGCGTCGCTTCTGCCAGGGGATGATCGAGCGCGGCTACAATCGGGAGTTGCTTTTCTCCTGCAACATGCGCTACGGCTACGTCGGCCAGCCCGACCTGCTCGACCTGATGAAGCGCGCCGGCTTCCGCAAACTGAAGATGGGGCTGGAATCGGCCAACCAGGCCACGCTCGACCGGTTGAACAAAGGCATCACCGTCGAGCAAATCATCGAGGACTCGCGGCTCATCTCTGCGGCCGGCCTGGACATCCACCTGACGGTGATGGCCGGCTATCCCTGGGAGACGCGGGACGACGCGCAGCGCACGGTTGACCTGGCCCGCGAGTTGATGGCCCGTGGCCACGCCGAGATGCTGCAATCCACCGTCGTCGTCCCCTACCCGGGCACCCCGTTGCACGCCCAGGCCGTCGAGCACAACTGGTTCCACCCCGGCTTTGATCCCCTCGACTACGAGCGATACGACATGCGGGAGCCGGTGCTGGCCGTGCCTGACATGACCCCCGCCGAGGTGATGACGCTCTCGGCGCAGGTCTATGGCTCCTTCCTGACGCCACGCTTCGTATGGCGCAACCTGCGTCGCATCCGCTCCTGGGAAGACCTGGACTACGTCTGGCGCGGCGCGAAGGCCGTCGCCGGTCACCTGCGGGACTTTTTGAACAGTCGCGGACGTCGAGGATAGGCGATGCAAAAAGCGGGCGCGAGAGGAATGATCCAGGAAGCGGCCATCGCCGTCGTCTTTGCTTACCTGCTGCTCGCTGGCGGTACCCTCAACGGACTGGCGCTCTACCAGGCGATCAATGTCTCCTTGGGTCTGCTGGGACTGGTTGGCGCGACGTGGCTCGGTTGGGCCTGGTTGCGCAGACGCCCCATCGCCTTCTCGCCGGTCGCCCTCGTGTATGGGGTCTACCTGGCGGCCTATGCCGTGTCCGCTGCGCTCTCCCTGGACCCGCGTCGCAGCCTCAATGCGCTCTGGCTGACGACGCTCTACGCGCTGGTGTGGGTGCTCGTCTCTGACCTCATCCGCAAAGGTTGGTCCGCGGAGTCGTTCACACGCGTGATGGCCGTCGTCGCCACCGGCGTCATTGGCCTGGCTCTCTGGCAAACTGTGCGCTACGAACTGGATTGGCTGGCTATCAGCGGCGGAGAGCCACTGCTTCCTCCTGTCATCCTCCGCCCCAATCCCCTCCTCACTCACGCCAACATGGTGGCTGCCTTCCTCAACCTCATTTCTCCCGTCATTCTGGTCGGACTGTTGACCAGTCGCTCCTGGCCCCGGCGCATCGTCGCTGGCCTCTGGCTCCTCCTCGCCTGGGCTGTGATCCTGCTCACCTCCTCTCGTGGCGCGTGGTTGGGCACGGCCGGCGCGCTGCCTGTCACCGTTGGACTGTGGTGGGTGGCTGGCAGGGAAAAGGGTGCGTCACCCTTGCGAAGGCTTCGCCGTGAGCGCTCAGCCGAACGGTTGCGAACGATGCTGGCAACGGGACGGTGTTCGGTGGATGGAGACGGTTCTGGCCTGAAATCCGCTCAAGGACCTTCGCAAGGGTTTTCCTGTCCGCGCTTCTCCGCAATCCGGCTGGCAATGGGTGTGGCCATCTTGCTCCTGGTGGCTGTGGTGGGGGTGGTGGCGGCCCGGCTGCTCCAGAGCCCCACCCACGGATCTGGATTCAGTTCCCGTCAGCATTTTTGGGAAGCAGCCTGGGAAGCGTTTGTGGCCCACCCCGTTGCCGGCCTGGGCCCCGACACTTTTGCCACCGCTTACCTGCGTCACATCTCCATCCCCCCCCACCCGCTCTACGTGCGCGCCCACAGCCAGATCATGCACCTGCTGGCGGAGAACGGCCTGTTGGGCCTTATCGCAGGGGGCGCGCTGCTCGTCGCCGTGGCCTGGGCCGGGTGGCGCCACTGGCTCGCAGCGACGGTACCCGAACGCCGCTTTCTCGCCGGCGTCGTCGGCGCGCTGGCGGCGACGGCGATACACAGCCTTTTCGACACCCCCCCGGCGGTGCCGGTCAACGCTCTCGTCATCGCCATGCTGGCGGCCATCCTGACCACACAACCGCGACCCGTGGAACGGCAACGCCACGCTGCCTGGTGGCGGCTGGCCCTCACGCTGACCCTTCTGATCCTGTTGGTAGTGGGAGCCTGGAGCCAACATGCCTACCATCCCTATCTGAACGGCACCGCCCTGGCCAACGTCGGCGACTGGGAGGCCGCCGCGCCCGAACTGGAGACTGCGGTCGCCCACGACCCCGGTCACGCACTCTACAACCTGGCCTCCGGTCACGCTCACGGCGTCCTGGCCGCTCGGGGCGACACCGATGCCCTGCCGGTCGCCGTCGCCCGCTACCGGGTCGCCATCGGGCGTGAGCCTGGCTACGGGCTGAACCATGCCAACCTGGCCACTCTCTATTGGCAGCAGGGCGACACTGCCGCGGCCCTGGCGGCGATGGAGCGGGCCACACAAGCCGCGCCCGGCGAGGCCACCTTCTGGCTCAACCTGGGCCTCTATCGCGAGGGGATGGGCGACCTGGCAGGAGCACACGAGGCTTATGAGCAAGTCCTGACCCTGCGACCCTGGTGGGCGGAAGCCTACTGCTGGCGAGCAAATGACTTCCGTCGGTCCGTTCTGGAGGCGTGGCGGACCACCCACCTGCCCCGGCAACCTCAGACCGTCGCGGGCCAGGCCCAGGCTGCCCTGGCCTCGGCGCGCTACGATGAGGCCCTGCGGCTGTACGATCAGGCGCTGGTCGCCAATCCCCAGTGGGCCTCTGGCTATGCTGGCCGCGCAGAGGCGTTGGTGGAACTGGGATGCTACCAGGAGGCCACCCGCGACGCCCGCATCGCCACTTTCGTCGGCGACCTGGAGCCGGCCGCCGCAGTCCACGCTGATTGGGTGCGGGCGCAGATCGCCTACCGCCAGGGCGACCTGGACACGGCCCTGACCCTGGGAGAGCAAGCCCTGGATGCCTTCCGCCAGCAGTCAATCTTTGGCCCTGGCACCTATGGCACCAGCATCTACGGCTGGGCCATCTTTTACCGCCTGGGATTGAGCGATGATCTGCTGCCCCAACTGGAGACCATCCGTTATACGGATGCAATACTGGAACGCCTGCAAACGCTCGGCGGGTGGTACGAGGAGGTTGGTGAATTGGAGGCCGCGCGGCGGCTCTACCGCGAGGCGCTGGATGCCGCGCCCGATACAGCCATCGCGGCGGAACGATTAGCGGCGATAGAAGAACGATGATGAGCCCCGTCCACTCCAGTAACTCTCGTCCTTCCTGGTTACACCTGCTGGTCGTGGTGGCGGTCGTGGCGCTGGCCGCCTTCCTGCGCTTGCCCCGCTTGCGCGCCGTCCCCGGCTGGTACCCCGACGAGGGCAGCAACATTGCCATCGCCGCCTCGCTGGCCCAGTGGGAGCAGGCCTATCTGGCTTTTGGTCACTCTTCTTTTATTAACGGACATCCCCCCCTCGTTTACCTTGAGATGGCACTCTTGTTCCGTTGGCTCGGAGTGGATATCCTTTGGGCGCGTCTCTTGACCGTCGCGCTCGGCCTGCTGACCCTGCTGCTCCTGTACACCATCGCCAATCGCATGTGCGGGCGGCAGGTGGCTCTGCTCGCCAGCGCTTTCTACGCTCTTTACCCCAGCGCCGTCGTCTACAATCGCCTGGCCCTCACCTATAACCAACTCGCACCGCTCTACCTGCTGGTCCCCTATGGCCTGTGGCAGGCAGTGGAGGATGGGCGCAGGCGCTGGATTGTGCTGGCTGCACTTTGCACAGGTGCTGCGCTGCTCACCGATCTGGCCGCCGTGAGCCTGCTGGGATTCTTTGCTCTGGCGTTGCTGCTCGTCCGTCCGCGTGCACTGCTTTGGGCGCTCCCGCTGGCGCTGCTTCCGTTTCTCGTCTGGGGCGGTGCGATGTGGCTCTCTGCAGGCAAGTTCTTTCTACAAGACGTCGCTTTTGCCTTTTCTCGCATCGGTGCTTCTCTTCCCGTCCAGGTGGCGCGCATCGTCTTCTATCGCACTGCCCTGGAGGGGGATCTGTGGCTCGCGCTGGGCGGATTGGGCTTGCTCTTCCAGACCGGCCACCGGCAGCGATGGCTGACCGCCGGGCTGTTTGGTCTCTCCCTGCTTGTCTTTGTGCGTAATAGTCCCGCCTTTGGCCAGGCCTCCTACTTTTTGATCCCCTTATTTCCTCTGGCGGCATTGGGTGTGGGCGTGCTGTTTGCCAGAGGCATCCCTGTCCTTGTGTCCCCGTTGGAAGCCGCCTGGCGTGCCGGGCTGGAGCGCTTTCGGCTTTCACCGCGCGGTCGGATGCGTCTGGCGACCTTGCTGACCGGCTTGATTCTTTTCCTGCTCCTGTTGGCTCCTCCCATCAGTATGATTGCCGAGGGCCTCTGGCTCGACTATGGCCTGTACCTGGTCCGCTTTGGAGACACCCTGGCCGACCCGGCCGCTGCCGACCAGACTGCCGCCTACGTCAACGCCCGCACCTCCCCGGATGACCTGGTCCTTTGCTCTCCCACTATCGCCTGGCTCCTCCACGCCCACGCCGCCGACTTCCAGATGGCCGTCGCCGCTACCGGTAAGGCCACCCAGCACTTCCCTGCCGACATACCGTTCTCTCGTTTCCGCTTCGACCCCCGCCTGGAGAACGCCACCTACGTGATTCTGGACCCCCTCTGGCGTGGCTGGGCCTCGGCCCAGATGCCGGAGGTGGCGGAGATGGTGCGGGAGGTGGAGGAAGGATGGGGGATGGAGAGGCGCTTCGGGGAGTTCGAGGTCTATCGCCACCCATCAGCAGGGGAGGGAGGAGATGACTGGTCGGGGGCACTGGGTGGTGGGGGATAGCCACGTGCAACCCAGCCCATAGGCAGGTATGGAAACCTGCCCTACGTGGTGACTGATTGGAGTGTTTGCCAGCGGTCCGAATGAGTTCGGGACTCCGGCGTGTCGTCCATGGAGACTTCCCCCAAACTTGTGAATTGTACCCCGGCTGGGGGCGGTGGTTGCGTTACTTGTCCATTGTGTGGTATACTTAGAAGCGTGCAACCAGACAGGATATACGCTGGGAGTGGGCAAGGCATGGCGGATAAGATTAGGGTGATGATTGTAGATGACCATCCGGTCTTCCGTCAGGGGCTGCGGAACGTCCTCGTTGCGCACGAGGGTGTCTGCATCGTCGGTGAAGCGACCGACGGCCAGGAGGCGATTGAGCGGGCACAGGAACTGCTCCCGGACGTGGTGTTGATGGACATCAACCTGCCAACCCTCAATGGCTTGCAGGCCACGCGCAAACTCAAGGCGCTCTGCCCCGAAGTCAGCGTTATCATGCTCACGGCCTATGATGACGAGGAGCAGGTCTACCACGCTATCCGGGCTGGGGCGTCGGCCTACTATGCCAAGGACGTCAGCCCCGAGCGGCTGGTAGACGTCATCCGGCACGTGAATCGGGGACATTACGTCATCGGTGACACCTTGCTGGATGAGGACGGTATCGGTGCCTGGCTCTTGAAGGAGTTTCGGCGCTTCGGTGGTGAGATGTTCGAGGAGGAGGAGGAGCAGTTTCTTTCGCCGCTCTCTCCCCGTGAGATGGAGATTCTGGAGTTGGTTATCCATGGTATGAGTAACAAGGAAATCGCCTACCATTTGGGGATCAGCCATCAGACGGTCAAGAATCACATGACCGCCGTCTTGAGCAAACTGGGGGTGGCGGATCGGACACAGGCGGTGGTCTACGCTCTCCGGCACGGCTGGGCGCCGTTGCGCGAACAGCAGAGGCGTGGCCGGCGTTTCTTGCCCGGTATTAATGATAAACCATAAGGCGGAGTTGGGAGCAAGTAGAATGGCTGTTTCAACCGAGACTGGCACTACGTCGTTTGAACAATTCCTGGATGAGTGCAGTAAAGAGTACAACCAGACCCAGCGCGAACTCAAGGAGATTGATCTGCTGATTCAGCAGACGACTGCCGAGGTGGAGCGTCTGGCGCAACGCAACACACAGGCGACCAACCGGCTGCGGCAGGTCGAGGCGGCACTGGACACTGTGCCGCGTGAGGATATCCAGGAAGCGTATACGACCGTCCTGGATACTCAGCAGCGGATCTTCACTATGCGGGGGCAGTTGGAAAAGTTGCAGAGCGACCAGCGCAATATGGCGCGCTACCTCGACCTGCTGCGCAGTATGCTTGAGACCGCCGGCCACATTGGGCATGAGCGTGAGTCTCAGGTCTCGGAGGAGGGAGAACCCGTACAGCCGCTCGTTGTTCGCATCATCGAGGCCCAGGAACGGGAGCGGCAGAGGCTCAGCCGGCAGATGCACGATGGCCCGGCTCAATCTCTGACCAATCTCATCCTCCAGGCTGAGATCTGTGAACGGCTTCTTGATATTGATCCCGAGCGGGCACGGGTCGAACTGGCCAACCTGAAAAACGGTGTGGCGGCGACCTTCCAAAAAATCAAAGGGTTCATCCTCAGCCTGCGCCCGATGATGCTCGACGACCTGGGACTGATTCCCACCCTCCGGCGTTACGTGGACAGTTTCGCCAACAACACCGGCGTCCTCACGCGCCTGACGGTCATCGGCAAGGAGCGGCGGCTGATATCGCACAAGGAGGTGGCAGTTTTCCGGCTGGTTCAGGAACTGCTTAACAATGCGTATGAGTGCAGTCGCGCCAGCAGCATTCAGATCAACGTGGATATGGGGGATGAACTTGTCCGTGTGTCGGTCGAGGACAACGGCAGCGGTTTTGAACTTACCGAGGCGCTCGCCTCGCCGGATGAAGATCGGCTGGGCCTGGCGACGATGCGCGAGCGCGTAGAGATGCTGGGAGGGCAGATCCACTTCGATAGCGGCCTGGGACGGGGGACAAAGGTCAGTTTAGAGATGCCCGTCTCTTGAAAAAAGACGTAGAATTGGTACAAAGTTCCTATTGTCACGCTGGCGCGAATCCAGTATAATGAGGTCACCAGTATAATAAGGCCAAGATTGAAGGGAGGTGAGAAAAATGCTGTTTTTGCCGCGCGAGGAAGGCCAGGGCCTGGTCGAGTATGCGTTGATCCTTGTTTTGGTGGCTATTGTGGTGATCGTAATTCTGGCGCTGTTGGGCCCGGCCATTGGCAACATCTTCAGCAACATCGTATCCAATATCTAGTCCAGCGATCACCGCAGCCACGCGAGTGGACCGCACTGCCGAACAGAGCCTCGTATACGCGAGGCTCTGTTCATAGTGCGCTAGTACCAGGGTAATGCTTGTATATGTTCCTCTGCTGTGATATAATCTTAATGCACAGTCGAGATAGGATGAGCATGCACCTTTCCGAACGTGCGGGAGGTGTTGAGTTCTGTACGTCTGGTGGGGGACGATGAACCAGGATGTGTCCGAGGATAGCCCTGCCTGTCGGCAGACAGGGCCCGCAGCGCGGCGGCGCACTCCCTGTATAGCCCTACGCCGCTTCTCCTCTCCCTACGGCCAGAGCATGTTGGAGATGGCGATATTTCTGCCGGTACTGCTCCTCTTGATCGCAGGGATGGTCGAGGTCGGCATGTACGCCAACGACTACCTGACGCTGCTCGACGCCGCCCGCGAGGCCGCGCGCTTCGGGAGCAACCTGGACCCGGAGTTCACCGTGCAGTATCCCTTCGATGCGCGCGAGGGCGCTGCCGCCCCATTTCCGGACGTGCGCCCCACGGAACTGATCACCCCCTCGGTGGGCATGACCCCCGAGGATCTGGATAATCTGTGCAAGGATGGCGATACAACCAATTTCTACTACGAGGTCGCCTGCCTGGCCTTTCAGAACATCCCACTGGGGCAACTCCGGCCAGGGCAGGGCGACGACGTTGTGGTCACGGTCGTGGGCTTCGTCGAGCAAACCATCGCCTACCGGTGGCCGCTTGCTGACCACGCCAATCCGGCCGACTGGCCATACCATTTCCAGGGAGCAGACGACGGGGACACGAACCCAACCTGCACCATCACGAACACGGAGAACTGCCGCTGCTGGTCGCTTTACGGCGTGCGCGGCTCTCAGTTCGACAATGCGCAGATTCAGTCCCTGCTGCGGACCGACGCGCCTGCCAGCAGTCTGGTGATCGTCGAGGTATTCTACGGGCATCCCCACTTCATTGGTTTCTTCACTATCGGCGATTTCATCCCCGATCCGATCCAGACCCGCCCTTACGCTATCTTTCCCGTCCCGGCTGCCGAACCCACCCCGACGCTGCGCCCGTAACGCTGTCCGGAAGAGTAGAGGTCTTGCACATGTTGCTCAGAATGCACAGATTGCCCAATCTGCGCGATGAGCGTGGACAGTCGCTCATCATCATCGCTGGCACCTTCGTCGCGCTGCTGGCGCTGGTGGGGTTGGTGACCGACGTCGCGCTTATCTACGTCAACAACGGCCACCTGCGCCAGGCGGTGGACTCGGCCGCCGTCGCGGCCGTGAATCAGTACCGCGAAAGGCGCGAGATTGACGAAATCTACGCCAGCGCCGCGGAGTTCCTCCAACTCCAACTCCCTGCCGGCCTGTACAACGCTGAGGTCTATTGGTGCGATCTGGATGCGGGTCACCAGGGCTACACGAGGTCGAACTACCTGGGAGAGAGCACGGGAGAGGTGTACACGCCGCACGATGCGGGTCTCTGTAGCGGGCCTGACGAGTCCCCCCGTAAGCGGGTGCGGGTGGAGGCCTGGCTGGACGTGGATTTGGTTTTCCTCCCCATGCTTGGCTTCGACCAGGTCAGGCTCTTCGCCCAGGCCGAATCGGAGGCTGCCGTGGTCAACATGGTGCTGCTGCTCGATACCTCCGAATCCATGGCCTACGACACTTGCCCATCCTCATCGGCTGCCTATCCGATCACCGTGCCTGACCACGGCACGTACAATAGTTTCTTTGATTGCCTGGAGGCCTGTTCTCTCTATAATCCGGGCACTGAAACGCATGCGGATGGTGAAGGATGGTGCGAGCCCTTTGAATCCGTGCGCGACGCCGCCGTTCGCTTCATGGATCACATGCGCGAGGGGGTGGATCAGGCAGCCGTCTACCACTTCGACAAGACGCCGGTGCTTACGCCCACCGTATCCGTGGGGTGCGATCTTCTGGGGCAACAGCCAGGTGTGGACTGCGATCCCTGCCTGGTGACCAACCCGACGACGACGCTCCCCATCCCGATCTCGAGCGGGATGGTCGTCCCGCTGACGACGACCCAACAGGCAATCACGACTGCTCTCAGCAGCAACAGCACCCTGCACGTCTACGTCAGCCCCCCAGTCCCAGCGCCTTGTGACCATCTAGGCCATACTAGGGGGTATAAGTGGCAATCCACCAACGTCGGCGGCGGGCTGCATGAAGCGACTACGGAACTGGTGCGCAACGGGGAGCGCGACATTGCTGTCTGGGTCATCGTGCTCCTAGGCGACGGCGCGGCCAACGCCGCCGATTGGGCTACCACCGGTTGGTGGGCATGTCCACCCGCTCCCTACCCTCCTCCCGACGGTACGCGGTATGTCACACCTCGCTGTCGTGATAAGGAGCTGGATGACCCCGCAAGTGAGGACCTTGACCCTACTCAGCCGCTGACCACCACCGCCAGCCGGCACTGTCCGTCATCGGCCGATTGCGACCGGCCGTGGTATACCGGGCCGTTTGTGCCGCAGGAATACGACGCCGACGACTACGCCCGCGACATGGCCGACCTGGCCTCCTCGTATCAGATCGCGCTCTACACCATCGGCTTCGGCGACGCCGTCATCTGGTATGGGTGCGAGACTCCAGAGGATATCGGTACGTGCACCAAGGGACGCCCCGATGCTGGCGAGCGGCTGCTGCGCTACGTCGCCGACGTGGGCGACGACGGGGACGTCCACACCGCTCCGTGTGGGAGCGATTTCTACTGGGACCCCGAGCATATGTGGCCTATCCCCGATCGAGGGGATGACTGCGGCAACTATTATTACGCGCCCGACGCCAACGAGTTGGACCGCGTGTTTGAGAAAATCGCCTCGCGGGTATTCGCCCGTATCACGAGATGACAGTTCGGAAGGTAGGGGCGACCCTCGCGGTCGCCCTCGCTGGCGCAGAAAGTCGAGGTGTCCGATGAGAGAGTGGCTGAAAGCGCATCTTAGAAGGCGCAGGAACGGCGGCCAGGGGCTCGTCGAGTTCGCGCTGGTGCTCCCGCTCCTGCTGTTGCTCCTGTTCGGGCTGGTCGAGTTTGCGCGCATCTTCCAGGCCTGGCTGACGATCGAGCACGCCGCGCGCCAGGCCGCCCGCTACGCGGTCAGCGGGGTGTACGACGAGGCGTACTGCGACGACGTCGCGGCGCTGCTGACGGCGGCCGATTCCGGCCCCAATTACCTGGCGATGGATGGGGCCGATGGCGTGATTGACTGCCGCGTGCCGGCCACCAGTACGCTCGGCATAGATACACAGCACCCGGATCAGTGGATGTACTACGACAACGTCACCGGACGGCTGGAGGACGCGGCGCGGCTGTGGTCCATCCGCGAAGCAGCCCGCGAGGCGGCGGCGGGCAGCATCTCCCTGGTGGAGGATGTGTCGGGCGACATCATCAAGAATAACGACTTTCACTGGTATCAGAACCCCCCTCCTGCCGGCCAGGATGGGGACTCCAGCAAGCGCGGCTGGTTTCACGTCACCGTCTGCAGTACTCGCCTCCCGTTTGAAGTGGCGCCGCCCGATGGCCTGGGATTGGAAAACGTCCCCGCCAACTTCGTGCGCGGCGAGTCGTTCAAATTTGACGAGGAGAACGACTATGGGTACGGGGAGTACATCTGTATCAACCCCAATTCCGCTTTCGACCTGGACCCCCCTGACGATGCCTTATACGATGAGGGGCGTCCCCAGGACGATGCTGGCGGGCCCAACGACCGCGTGGTGATCGTCATCACCTTCAACCATCCGCTCATCACTCCCATCCGCGGCCTGGCGGCCAACGCGGAGAACTTCGTCACGTTGCGCTCGATGCGCGAGATGGTGATCGAGCGCTTCCGCACCGCGCGCGTGGTCGGCCTGCCCCCCGCCTTTGAGGGTGCGGCCACCGATACTCACACCCCCACCAATACCCCTACCCCCACCCACACCCCCACTCCCACCCACACCCCCACCCCGACCCACACCCCCACCAACACCCCTACCCCCACCAACACCCGCACCCCCACCCCGACCCACA
>DAOUEC010000056.1:0-1765 GCA_034430655.1 Anaerolineae bacterium | reverse complement strand
TCGAACCGGTGGTGGCCGATCACCCGATCAGGACCAACGCCATCGAGGTTAAACCCGGTCTGGTGAGAGGGCTCAAACAGGTCGCCCGCGGGTATACCGATGAGGGCGAGTTTCTGACCCTCACCTTCATCGCCGCGCTGGGTGAGGAGAATGATGGCGATACTATCAAGATCACTGGCAAGCCGGACCTTAAGGTCAAACTTGAGGGGACCAACGGGGACATCGCCACAGTAGCTATCGCGGTAAACGCCATCCGTCGCGTGTGTGAAGCTGCACCAGGCCTGGTTACGATGCGGGATTTGCCCATTGTCACCATAGGATAAAGGCTTCGCCTGTCCCTGTTACACCCGCTAGTGGGCCTTCACCAGCTTGTTAAAGCTTAGCTTCGAGGGTTACTGCGCACTCTTTGAGGTTTTTGCTCGTTTCTCTGCTTTTGAAAGAGGTCTTGCTGGCACTATCGCTTTTCCAGGTCCCGACCGATTCGCCAGCACGGGGCAAGCTTCTCTTCCAGGCTCCAGTAGGAACGGCTGTTTAGGTCAAACAGGATTGGTCTTACCTTGGCCAGATCAACCCCTCCGTGCTCCAGGGCGTCCTCATCACAGTAGGTTTTAACAATCTCGCCGACGAAGACGTCGCTTTTAGGAAACTCTATGGTCTTTGTCAGCCGGCATTCCATGTTGATGGGGCATTCAACGATCATGGGGGCGGTGTCAAGGGGACCATAGAAGATCTTGAACAGGGCGGCCTTGTCTACGGACTTCCCTGAAACGATGCCGCAGTAGTCCGTTTCCTTGACCTGCGCTTCTGTTGGAATGTTCACGCTGAAGGTAGCGTTCTCCCGAACACCGAGGTTGGTGTGGCATGTCTTGCTCAGGCTGATCGAAATCAGGTTTTCGATGCTCATGATGCCGACGTGGGCGATGGTGGCGAAGTTGGGCTTGCCATTCACCATGGTGCCGACAAGAACCGTCGGTGTCGGGTAAAGGGCGTTTATGGCGCCAATTTCTCTTTTCGGTTTCATGATGAGCCTCCTTCACTTTTATCCTGTTTAGAACGATATCACAACTGGGTTGAAAAGGAGAAGTCAGCTGTCCCTGGCTTCGACAGTTGTGGGTGAATACAAACCAGCAAAGCCTGTAGAGATCTGCATTGTGCACGTTGGGGTTCTGGAGGCGTGTGCCTACAGATTATGGGGTTACAAGCTTTACTTTTTCGACCTCGGGAGGGGGCTTAATCCCTAATCCCTTGAGTATTTGCTCCTGTTCACGGGTGAGTTCAGTCCGCTGTAGAATACGCCCATCTTTCGTCGCAAATTCCCCATGGTGGATCCGCTCCAACACCCGCCGCGTCTTCTCCCAGCTCTCGCCGGTCTTCTTCTCAATGATCCGGATCAACAGCAGCGCCAACCAACACAGGGTTACATGAGTCCGAATCCGTTCGTCCTTACGGTGATACATCGGCCTAAGCTCCAGGGTCTGCTTCAACGAGCGGAATGCCCGCTCAACCTCCAACAGTTGCTTGTACCCCAGCGCGATCTCTTCCGCCGTGAGACTCTCATCACTGGAGGTGAGCAGATACTTGCCGTCGAGTCGCTCCTCCACCCTGACCTTACCCCGATCAATCCTTAAGGCTCCGCTCTTCAATTGTTTCAAGTAACGTCCCAGGGTAGGATGGGCGATGAGAGTGCAGACTGCTTTGTTGTGTCGTTGCCCTCTGCGATCACCCAAGGCGGCGATCTCCTCCTCCAGTCGAGCCAGGATCCTCT
>DAOUEC010000055.1:0-25892 GCA_034430655.1 Anaerolineae bacterium | reverse complement strand
ATGAAAAAACTCAACCTGGAACGTCACGAGGTCTGTCCAAAATGGAACTACACTATTCGACCACGTTCGGATACTGCTTCGAATACTCAGGTGCAACGACTAAACCAGGAAGTTGTTTTTTAACAGGCCCTAGGCGGCGGGACGATGACCGGGAACTCGACTTCCTCGTTGATGTCCTTTTTCAACTTGCGGTCCACTGTGACCCTGGTCAGCCAGCGAGTCTGGCTGATCTTACCATCGTAAGGGGGTGGGGCATCGGGGGGAATCGTCCAATCGAAACTGTAGGTCTGCCGGAAGTTGCCGGGGATGGTCCCCTCGGGTACCAGAATTTCTTTGGATGCTCATACCTCATCGGTGGACCAGTGGTGAGTAGTGCCTTCCTCGGCGTCCGAGTCGGCCCATTGATAACGCTCGCAGAATACCAGGCCGGTACGGACCTCACGAACTTTCATGCTTTTTTCCACTTCCAGCGTGATGTCGGCGTGAACTACGTCGCCAGGGTAGTAGGAATCTGCTGGCCGATCTACCTGTAGAGAGATGTTGACACTGCTGCCCTTGAAAAGACCAAGACTCATCGCGTGCCTCTCTTTGTGTAGTTTGAGGCAGGTTGGGAAAATGTGAGGAACTTGCTTACCCTGCTCAGGTCTATCTTAGCATGACATCACGTTACTTGTCAGGCCTGCGCGCGTGCGGGGGTGCATTTCAGTCCTGGGGCAAATAGACCCTCCCGCAGGTTGCCAATGTCATTTTCCGCTCCATATGACCCTGCCTGGCACTCCAGCAGCATTCACTGCGCCATCAGAACCTGCGGGAGGGTTCGCCCCCAAATTCTAGTCCTTGGCTCCGGTTCGGCGGGTACGGGGACTACGTTACCGGTTGGCAGGGATAGGAAAGTGGGGTATAATTTGCCCCAGGACGTCAGCGCAAGACGCCAGACCGTTCCCCACGCAAGAACGCAAGGGGGATGGGATGCCCCCCGGCACGGAGGCGCGATGGCAGTGGAAGCGCGCCTTACGCACTGGTTGTGCGAACTGCACCCAGCGACCGTGTTTGTGTATGGACTCAATCCGATAGTCGAAGAGAGGATACTGAAAGAAAGTTGCGAGCACTGATCACGGGGGCTGGTGGGTTTGTCGGGGGGCACCTGTGCGCCTATCTGTTGACGCACACCGGCTGGCAGTTGACGGGTACGGTCTACCCCCGGCCGGTCGAGGCCCAGCCGCCGGAACCGCGCCTGCGGCTGCGGCACGCCGATCTGCGCGACCCGGAGGGGGTGCGCACGCTCGTGGGCGGGGTGCAGCCCGACTACATCTTTCACCTGGCGGCCCAATCGTTCGTCCCCACCTCTTTTGCAGACCCGTGGGACACGCTGGAGAACAACATCCGTGCAGAACTGAACCTGCTGGAGGCGGTGCGACGGTCGGGGCGCGAAATACGGGTGCTGGTGATCGGCTCGAACGAGGAGTACGGCGCGCCGAAGCCGGGGGAGTTGCCCCAAACAGAGGAGAGCCCGCTGCGGCCCAACAACCCTTACGCAGTGAGCAAGGTCGCCCAGGACTTCCTGGGGCTCCAGTATCACCTGGCCTACGGGTTGCCCGTCGTGCGGGTGCGTCCCTTCAACCACACCGGCCCGGGCCAGTCCCCCCGCTTCGTCGTCCCGGCCTTCGCCAGCCAGATCGCCCGCATTGAGGCCGGCCTGCAGGAGCCGGTGATGAAGGTAGGCAACCTGGACGCGGCCCGCGACTTTAGCGATGTGCGGGACATCGTACGGGCCTACCACCTGGCGGTGACGCAGGGTGAGCCGGGGGAGGTATACAACCTGGCGTCGGGGCGGCCGCAGCCGGTACGGGGGCTGCTGGAGATACTCCTGGGGTACTCCCAGGTGGAGATTCGCGTCGAGCGCGACCCGGAGCGGTATCGGCCTGTAGATGTGCCGGTGGCCTACGGCAGCGCGGAGAAGTTCGGCCAGCAGACAGGCTGGGAACCCCAGATTCCGTTCGAGCAGACGTTGCGGGATGTTTTGGAGTATTGGCGGGGGCAGGTGGCGGGAGGCAGGGGGCAGGGGGCAGGGGGCAAGAAGCAAGAGGCAAGAAGCAGGGGGCAGAGAGAGACGGGCGTAATTGGCAGAGGTAAGGTGATGCACATCGTATACCCGGACAGAGCAAATTTCAACCGAACGTTGAGAGAGGCAGATAACAACTCTCTCGACTTTATCGTGGTTGCCACCGCTGCGCTCAATCCGCTCAACCTCAACCTCAACCTCAACCTGGATGAATGTGCGCGGGTGCTGAAAAACGGAGGATTGCTTTTCGTACAGGGGCGCCCCGAATACTTGCCGGAGTTGGGTGTCTATCTTGACCAATACCTGAACTTCAAATACTGGATTGCGATTGAGTCCACAAGACAGCACAGAGATAGCGGCCTGCCCTCAGTTCACGCGGCTGTGCTTCTATTCACCAAAGGCAACGGTCGTCTCAATGTCAGGCGAACGCGCTTTCCCCACCAGTATTGTGCTTTCTGCAAAAGGACGCTCAAGGACTGGGGCGGCAAAGCGCATTTGATGCATCCCGACGGCTACGTCATCTCCGACGTGTGGACGGGGCTACCACAGGCAAACAACTACACACAGATCTCCGCTCCTGTCCTCGATACCATCCTGCGGATGTTGGACTTCGAGCCTCACAAGGAAAAGGAAGCCGACCTGTTTGAACAAACAGGCATCCAGAGACCCGCTAGCACGGTCAAGGGCCTCATTGGTCCCAAAGAAGGACTTGGTGGCGATAGAGTTGTGGCAGAGCCAGCCGCCCAGTACAGATTGCCCGGCTTCCTGGAACCGGACGTAAAATACAGCGACGTCGTCAACGAAGTGGGTGATAAAATGTTCGACGTCGTTCATCACGGTGATGCAGTAGAGATACTCAAACAGTATCCCGACAACTCCATAGACCTCGTATTTGCTGACCCGCCGTACAATCTCGACAAGGCGTATCACGTCTACGACGATGAACGGGCGGACGAAGAGTACGTCAAGTGGTGCAATGCCTGGCTGGGAGAGTACGTGCGGATACTGAAACCCAGCGGTTCGCTGTACGTTCTGAATCTGCCCCACTGGACGATGTATCACGCTGCGTTTCTCAACCGGTATCTCTGTTTTCAGAACTGGATCGTGTGGGACGCGCTATCCGAGCCACGGGGCAAGTTGATGCCGGCCCACTATGGCCTGTTGTTCTACACCAAGCATCCCACAGACTTCACTTTCAATTACGATGAAGTAGGAGAGTTGGACGCCCGCTACTATTGCCTGCGTTCCTCGTGCATCCGCAAACGCAAGGCGATGGGCGCCGATGACAAAATGGGCCTGACCGACTTATGGTGGGATATTCACCGCATCAAACATAAGCGCGACCGGGACTATCATCCCTGCCAGTTGCCCGACGCATTGATGGAGCGCATCATCCGTCTCTCCACAAACGAGGGTGACATCGTGCTGGATGCGCTTTGTGGCGCGGGCACGACGCCGGTTACTGCCGTCAGGCTGGGGCGGCGCTATGTGGCGATTGATGTTGACGAGAGATACGTCAGGATGACGAGGGAGAAAATAGCCGAGGTAAAGCAGAAGGGTTACGTGGAACGCAAGAGCATACGCAAGCCACAGCGAGAATATACCAAGAAAGAGTTGCAATTGGAGCTGCGCGATTTAGCGGCGAAGTTAGGCCGTCTGCCAACGCCAAAAGATGTGCAAGAAATGAGCAAGTATGATCCAGATATCTTCTTCGCTATGTTTCCGACGTGGGGTAAGGCTCTCAAAGCAGCGAAACTAGAGGTGCAATCATCGTGAAGAAAGCACACAAAATTTCCTTTCAGGAAGCATGGGATAGTTCGGTCGTGTTTTTCGTAGACGAGGAACTCGAGCAGGAAATCGAGGCCAATGTGGAATCTCTGCTGGAGACCGCACAAGAACCACCGGGTATCGGAAACGGCGGAGATCAACGTGGCTGACATAGCCAGTTTTCTCAGTCAGAAGAACAATGCACTGGATGTGATCTTGAAAGACATCGGGCTTTCCGAAGAGAAATTCATGCGCACTATCTAATTGTTGCGCAAACTACGCCGTATTCCGGGCGATTTCGACCGCGAATGGGGCACAAGTAAAATCAAGAGCAAGATCGCGTGCGAGCCAGACTTTGCGCACTTGATCGCGGAACTGCTGGTTGACGGCAAAAGAGACAGAGAACTGGCTCAATATATTCCCCGCTATTATCTGGATACACTTAACTATCGCGAAATCAAGGGTAGTTCTCAGGCCGGCAGGCGGATACGCTACAGGAGGGCGCTGCTCGGTACTTACGGAGCTCGGAAAGGGCACAGGGTGGAGGATAAGATACGAGAGAAACTGGAAGAAATCACAACCAGGTATGGCGTAGGCTATGGCAAGGGGCGCTCCAGAATCATTGAGACGGACATTGACTTTGCTGTGCCCGACACTGATGATCCCTGGGTCATTATCATGAGTTCCTTCCAAGAGACGACGAGCAGCGGTCAGACGACAAAGGCTAAGGACATGCTTTCTGCCTATGAGCGGATCTGTCACAACAATAGCCGTTACAGAGAGAGTAGAGCCTTTGTGAACTTCGTGGACGGCGGCGGCTGGCTGGCAAGGAAGCGCGACCTGGAACGACTGGTAGAGCACTGTCACTACTTCATCAATCTGCAATATCTGGATATGCTGGAGGCAATCGTATTGAAGCACGTACCTGAGAGGTATTTCACACACAAGCCTGAGTAGATTAGACGATAGACTCGAAGGAGGATTTATGCCCAAAGCATTAATCACAGGTGTCACCGGTCAGGACGGTTCCTACCTGGCCGAGTTCTTGCTAGATAAAGGGTACGAAGTCATCGGGATGGTGCGGCGGAGTAGCACCGTCAATTTCTCCCGCATTCAGCACATCCAGGACAAGATCACGCTGGTCTCTGGCGATTTGCTGGACCAGGGCTCCCTCATCAATATGCTGCAGGAACATCGGCCAGACGAGGTGTACAACCTGGCGGCCCAGTCCTTCGTGCCGACCTCCTGGGAGCAGCCGGTCTTCACCGGCGAGGTGACGGCGCTGGGGGTGACCCGTATGCTGGAGGCGATCCGTACAGTGGATAAAGGCATCCGCTTCTATCAGGCCTCCAGCAGCGAGATGTTCGGCAAGGTTCGCGAGGTGCCGCAAAACGAAAATACGCCCCTTTATCCCCGCAGCCCTTACGGCGTCGCCAAGGTCTACGGCCACTGGATCACCATCAACTACCGCGAGTCCTACGGGCTGCGCGCCACCTCCGGCATCCTCTTCAACCACACCAGCCCTCGCCGGGGCCTGGAGTTCGTCCTGCGCAAGATCACCCACGGGGTGGCAAAGATCAAACTGGGATTGGCCAATGAACTCCGATTGGGCAACCTGGACTCCTGCCGGGACGTCGGTTTCGCTGGCGACTACGTGCAAGCGATGTGGATGATGCTCCAGCAGCCTGAGCCGGACAATTACGTCATCGCCACGGGGGAGGCCCACTCCATCCGCGAGATGTGCGAGGAAGCCTTCGGATACGTGGACCTGGATTGGCAGGAGTACGTGGTGCAGGACCCCCGCTTTATGCGGCCGGCAGAGGTAGATCTCCTTGTAGGAGACGCCAGCAAGGCCCGCCAGGTGCTGGGATGGGGGCCAATGGTCTCTTTCCACGAACTGGTGCGGATGATGGTAGATAGCGACCTGGAACTGTTGCGGGGGGAGTACGGCCTGTAGGTCCCAGGTGGCAAGCATCAGGTCACGAGTCACAAAAGGGTCAGGAGGAAGAAGGGTGGAAGCGACGATCCGTTTTGGCACCGACGGCTGGCGAGCACGCATCGCCGAGGATTATACCTTCAACAACGTGCGCCGTTGCGCGCAGGGCTTTGCCGATTATCTGGTGGCCCAGGGCAAGGGAGGGGCGGACGTGGTGATTGGCTACGACAAGCGCTTCGCCGCCGAGCACTTCGGAGCGGCCGCCGCTGAGGTGATGGCGGCCAACGGCTTCCGCGTCTGGCTGACCCATACTGCCACTCCTACTCCGGTCATCTCCTACGCAATCGTCGAGCGCGGAGCCGCCGGCGGCATCAATATCACGGCCAGCCACAACCCGCCCTGGGATTGCGGCTTCAAGGTGCGCGACGAGCATGGCGCAGCCGTCGCGCCGGACGGCCTACGGAAGATCGAAACGCTTATCCCGTCCATCGGCGAGGTCAAGCGGGTGTTGCTGGAAGAGGCCCAGGCAAAGAGACAGATCGTGATCTGGGACCCGGCGCCGGCCTACCTGGCGCACATCGGGAAGTTGGTGGAGATTGAGCCGATCAAGGAGGCAGGGCTCAACGTCCTGGTCGAGCCGATGTGGGGCAACGGTATGGGCTGGTTCCCGCGCATCCTCAGCGGCGGCAAGACGCAGGTATCTGAGATCCACAACGCGCGCAACCCCCTCTTCCCGGAGATGACGCGCCCCGAGCCCATCCCCCCCAACGTGAACGTCGCGCTGCAAAAGACGGTCGAACTGGGAGCCGACGTGTGCCTGATTATGGACGGCGACGCCGACCGGATGGGCATCGGTGATGAGAATGGGACTTTCGTCAACCAGTTGCAGGTCTACGCCCTCTTGGCCTACTACCTGCTCGAGGTGCGCGGGGAGCGGGGGGCCATCGTCAAAACCATCTCCACCACCTCGATGCTGGAGAAACTGGGAAAGATGTACGGCGTGCCGGTCTATCAGACGGGGGTGGGCTTCAAGTACGTTGGCCCCAAGGTACTGGAGACCGACGCGATGATCGGTGGGGAGGAAAGCGGCGGCTACGCCTTCCGCGGCAGCGTCCCGGAGCGAGACGGCATCCTGGGCAACCTCTACTTCCTGGACCTGATGGTGCGGACGGGGAAGGCCCCTTCGCAATTACTGGCCCACCTGTACGACAAACTGGGAGCGTCGTATTACTACGATCGGATAGATACCCGCTTCCCCTCGGAAAAGCGACCGGAAGCCAAGGCCCGGCTGGACGCGGCTCGCCCGGAGACCCTGGCTGGCCTGCGGGTCACCGAGATCGTCACGCTGGACGGCTACAAGTACGTGTTGGAGGATGGGGGGTGGCTCCTGATCCGCTTCTCCGGCACCGAGCCCATCATCCGCGTCTACTGCGAGACGACGGACGAAACTAAGGTGAAACCGCTGTTGGATGAGGGACTGAGACTGGCTGGGCTGGCATAGGCGGTGCGCCTGATTGACTCCCACGCCCACCTGGATTCCTCGCAGTTCGACGACGACCGCGAGGCTGTCATCCTCCGGGCACAGGAAGCGGGGCTGGTCGCCATCCTGAATGTGGGGACCGACCTGGCCTCCAGCCGGGCAGCGGTGGCGTTGGCGGAGAAGTATGACTTCATCTATACCGCCGTGGGAATCCATCCTCACGACGCGAAAACAGTCACCCCGGCGGTGCTGGATGAACTGCGCGCCCTGGCCCACCACCCGAAGGTGGTCGCGGTGGGCGAGATCGGCCTGGACTACTATCGGGACCTCTCGCCACGCCCGGTGCAGCGGCGCGCCTTTGCCTACCAACTGGCGCTGGCGGCGGAGTTAGCGCTGCCCGTGGTAGTACATAGCCGCGAGGCCCACGACGACGTGCTGGCGGCATTGCGAGAGTGGGCGGGCTTCCCCCCTGGAGGGGGGACCGAGGGGGGTCGCCTCCCCCGTGGAGGGGGGACCGAGGGGGGTCGCCTCCCCCTTGGAGGGGGGACCGAGGGGGGTCACCTCCCCCCTGGAGGGGGAACCGAGGGGGGTCGCTTCCCCCCTGGAGGGGGGATTGAGGGGGGTCTTGGCGTCCTCCACTCTTACTCGGCCGGGACGGAGCGCCTGGAGCAGGTGCTGAACCTGGGCTTTTCTATCGGCATCTCCGGCCCGGTGACCTTCCCGAAAGCGAACCAGTTGCGGGCGGTGGCGGCCGCGGTGCCGCTGGAACGGCTGCTGGTGGAGACCGACTGCCCCTACCTGACACCGGTGTCGCACCGGGGGAAGCGGAACGAACCGGCCTACGTGCGGCACGTCGTCGAGGCGGTGGCCCGCGCCCGAGGGATGCCAGCAGAGGCAGTGGCGCAGGCGACGGCGGACAACGCCCGCCGCCTGTTTGGTGTCCTGTGACCGGGGGACACCCCTGAATAATCCGTCCCGAACCTCACGATGATTGACCTCTCCGTTGTGATCGTGAACTGGAATGTCTGCGATCTCCTACGACAATGCCTGCGCTCGATACTTGATACTCGATGCTGGATACTCGACGCCGGATACTCGACGCTTAAGGCCAGCGCAGGGCGACCAGCATCCAGCATCGAGATCATCGTCGTGGACAATGCTTCCACCGATGGCAGCGCCGCGATGGTGCGGGCGGAGTTCCCCGGCGTGCACCTCATCGCCAATGCCGAAAACCAGGGCTTCCCGGCCGCCAACAACCAGGGGATCGCAGTCGCCCGGGGCCGGTACGTCCTGCTCCTGAATCCGGACACGAAAGTGGTCGGCGATGGACTGGCGACGATGATCGCCTACGCCAGCGCAAATCCAGACGTGGGGATCGTCGGCCCGCAGTTGCTGTACCCTGATGGCAGCGTGCAATCCTCCCGCCGCCGCTTCCCCACGCTGCTGACCGCCTTCTTCGAGTCCACCTGGCTGGAAGGATACGCCCCCCGCCGCCTGCTGGAGCGGTACAAATTCCTCGACCGGCCCGACGATGCGGTGCAAGACGTGGACTGGCTGTACGGGGCGGCGCTGATGGCACGACGGGAGGCCATCGAGCAGGTGGGGCCAATGGACGAGGGCTTCTTCATGTACTCGGAGGAACTGGACTGGTGCCGGAGGTTCCGAGAGGCCGGATGGCGCGTGGTCTACCTGCCCGCCGCGCAGATTGTCCATTATGGGGGCAAGAGTAGCGAGCAGATAGTCGCCGCCCGCCACATCCACTTCCAGACCAGCAAGGTGCGGTATGTCCGCAAGTACCATGGGCGCGTCGCAGCGGAGGCATTGCGCCTGTTCCTCCTGGGGAACTACGTCTGGCAGTTGGGGCTGGAAGTGGCCAAGTGGCTGCTGGGCCACAAGCGGCCTCTGCGGGCAGAGCGCATCGCTGCCTACCGGCAGGTGCTCCGGCACGGTCTGCGACCTGAGAGACACGGCTGATAATGCGCTCCTGTTGGTGGTTTGCCATTTGATTGTACTGTTTACGCATCACCGGAGAGATATGTCCGTCTCAACAAAAGAATATGACCCCAGGATTCTTGGGCTAATTGCAGTGATTCTCCTCGACCTACTTGTCGCCAGCTTCATCGCCTGGCAAATCGTCACCTACCGTCACTATCCCTTCGATAGCGATGAGGCCTTGCACGCCACGCGAGGGCTAGAACTCGCCTTTGATCTGCGCCGGGGCGATTTGGGCACATTCCTGCGACATTCGTACCAACAAAGCGTCTACCCGCCGGGGTTCGCTTGGTTTGAAGCCCTCACGTTTTTGCTTTTTGGTACATCCACCATCACCGCCCGGCTGTGCAGTTTGACCTGTTTGTTGGGGACCACTCTCGTCATGTACGCTATCGGTCTGGAACTTGACGGGGATTGGGGCTGGCTCATCGGCCTCATTGCTGTGGGGCTGACTCTGACGGCGCAAACCGTATTGGTTCATGCCGCTCTGGTTATGCTGGGAATGCCCGGCCTGTTGGTGAGTTTAGCCACGCTCTTGGCGTACCTGCGCGCCACCAAACGACCTACTGTGTGGGGTTTCGTAACCACTAGCCTGCTGCTGGCCCTCACTCTACTCACCAAGTATCCCTACGGCATTGTTGTCTCATCAACAATCGGCCTCGCCGAATTGCTGGCAGTGCTTTCCAGCCCTTCCCACCACCAGCTTCGGGCAATGGCACGGCGCTGGCTTTGGCTGTTCATCCCTTTTGCGCTGGTGATGGGGGGCTGGTTCGCAGGCGAGAAGAAGATTGACGACTTTATTTACTACGCCACGCTGCAACCCAAACATGCAGATTGGTACAGCCTGGAAAACCTGATCTTCTATCCGCGCAGCATTGCCCTGCACTACACACCCTCGCCGTTTTTCGTGCCGGTGACACTGGCCGGGGTAGTCTGGGCGGCCGCACACTGGCGTCACCGAAATTTGCGCCTCATTCTCATCTACTGCTTCATCGGCCTGCTGGTAATGACCCTTAAGGAAAGCAACAACCCCCGCTTTATCGCCACCGTAGCCCCGGCCATTCACCTGCTAACTGGCGCAATGCTGGCCCAACTGGCAGCCGCCTGGACGCGCAACCGGACACAAGTCCAGCGCAGGGTTGTCCTCTACACCGTGGCCCTTTTCCTCAGCCTGCTGGCGAGTTTGCCCATGCTAGTGGAACGATTCGCCGTTCTTCCATCCCTGCTGGAAGTGGAGTACGAGACTGACCCCCGCGCCCACGAGCTGGCCGCCTGGATTACCGACCAGGCCCACGGGCAACGCCTCTATTTCATCAACACCTGGGATCAATTCAGCACCTTTGCGATGGAGTGGCATCTGGCGACGCACAGCAACCAGCACGACTTCCGCTTCGGCGACTTGTTCGTGCCAGACAAGCGTTTGCGTACCTTTACCCCAGAGCAGGCGGAGGAATTGGAGTCCCAGATTCGCTTTTACAGCACCCGGTATGTGGTGGTCCTAGAAAGCGGGTTGACAGACCCACAGGTCTGGCCGGAATACGAGCACGCCTTTGCAGACTTCTTGGTGCCAGTTGCTGTCAGCGATTTTCCTTTGGAGTTCTACAACCTGGGGGGCTGGCTGCAGACTGCTCTGGCTACCCGCGAGAGCCTGGCGCGAGCCAAAGCGGACAATCGCATCACCTTGAACGTACGGGCCACAGTTTACAGATTATTGGAGCAAACATCGCCAGGTGAGACAGAAGATTATTGTCTCCCGACGGGGGGCCCCTTTCGAGTCACCTTTGGCTCGTCTGAGGATACAGCCTATGTCAGCACCGGTTGGTACTTGGCAGAGGATATCGGTGGCGTAAGGGGACGTTGGTCGGGTGGCATTCCAACAGCTACACTCCGCTTTTGTCTAAGTCCGCAGACCTATCATATTCGTTTCAGGTCGTGGGCATACCCTCCTAACCAGATGGTAACTTTGCGAGTCAATGATGTGGAGATCACTGCACTCCCTGTGCTGGAGACGTGGAAAACCTACACCGCTACCATTCCAGCGACAGTCATTGAGGCAGGAGAACCGACGGAAATTCAGTTCGTCCATACGGTCCTGCTCTCGCCGTATGAGCGGACCCAGGGAGAGAGTCCGGATGAGCGTCCCCTTGGCGCAGCCTATGATTGGATGGTAATAGAACCATGCGCGGAATAGTGCACAAGGTCGCACGTACTTGGCCTCCTGGCTAGTGGACATGGCGACGCTGGTGGGGCTAATGGCAGTTACGACCGGGGCTCCCCCGCGAACGAGGGGAATGAGAGCGAAGGCGATGCGCATTGGACTGGTAACCGGGGAGTATCCACCCGACCAGGGGGGGATAGGCGACTTCACCCGCGAACTGGGGCGGGCGCTGGCGGCCCTCGGCCACGAAGTCCACGTACTCACCAGCGAATTGCGAATTGCGAATTGCGAAACACGAAACCACGAAACACGAAACACGGTGATCGTCCACCGCAGCATCCACAGGTGGGGCTGGCGCTGTTGGCGCGAAATTCTTCACCTGGACGATGCGCTCCGTTTCGACATACTGAACGTCCAGTACCAGGCCGCTGCCTACCGGATGCACCCGGCGATTAACTTGCTCCCATGGTATCTGCGGTGGCGCGTTTCTCCCCTCTCCCACTTCCCCACCAGGATTGGGGGGGGCCGAGGGGGGGCGGGGAGGGACCGGAGGAGGGGTGTGGTGGTGACCTTCCACGACTTGAAGGTGCCCTACCTCTTCCCCAAAGCCGGGTCGCTGCGCTGGCAAGCGGTACTGATGTTGGCCCGCTGGGCCGACGGCGTTATTGTGACCAATCGTGAGGACGAATTGCGAATTGCGAATTGCGAATTGCGAATTGCGAATCTGGTACGGATTCCGATCGGGAGCAATATTGCGCTGTGCCTGCCGGATGGCTACGACCGGGACACCTGGCGGATGCGGTGGGGGCTGAAGCCGGGCGACCTCCTGCTGGGCTACTTCGGCTTTCTGAACGAGCGGAAGGGAGGCGAGGACCTGATCGAGACATTGGCGACGCTGGTGGCGCGAGGGCTCCCCGCTCACCTGCTGCTCATCGGCGGGCGGGCGGGCACTTCCGATCCCACTAACCAGGCTTACGCCGAGCGGGTGGACTGCCTCATCGCCGAGCGTGGCCTGGCGGCACGGGTGCATCGCACCGGCTTCGTGCCCCCGGCAGAGGTATCGGCGAGCCTGGCGGCGGTGGACGTCTGCGTGCTGCCCTACCGCGACGGCGTCTCGCTGCGGCACGGGAGTCTGCATGCCTGCCTGGCCCACGGGCGGCCTATCGTGACCACACACCCTGTTGTGGAGACGCCCGAACTGCGCGACGGCGAGAACATGCTGCTGATGCCCGCGCAGGACGTGGAGGCACTGGCGGACGGCGTGACACGGCTGTGGACAGACTCGGCGGCACGGCAGCGTCTGGAACAGGGGGCAGCGGCGTTGGCGCGGGAGTTCACCTGGGAGCGGATTGCTGAGCGTACCTTGACCTTCTACAGGAGGTTGACAGCGTGAGGGAGACACACATCCCACGGACTGGCGCGGCTGGCAGACAGCGTTGGCGTTGGTGGAGTTGGCGGTAGAGGTACGCCAAGTACCAGATGGACGTGGAGGCGCATGAACTTTCGGCACAGTCATCTCATCTGGCCGATCCTCCTCACCGGCCTGGTTGACATGGGGCTAGCGATGCCCGCGACGCGGTACGGGGCGGCGTTCATCCTCCTGTGGCTCTTGCCCGGCCTGGCGTGGGCCGGATTGCTGACCGACCGGCATCGCCGACCAACTGCCGAGGGGGTCGCTGTCGGCCTTGGTCTGGGGATGGGTACCGTCGTTCTACTGACGCTTCTGCTCCATTATATCCCCGGCCCTCTGACCTTTTCCATGTTGCTGGTCACCGTCAATGTGCTCATATTCGCCCTCATCCTCGTCACCCCCCGCCCTCCATTTTTTGATCTCAAGTTGGTCATTAGTCATTGGTCATTGGCCATTCTCATTCTCATTGCCGCGCTTTTCCGCCTGCTCTACCTGGGCTACAGTGAGTTCCAGGGCGACGAAGGGGTCGTGATGGTGCGGGCCGCCAGTGCCATCCTTGGGGACGATGCACAACTATTCTATCACCAGAAAGGTCCCGCTGAGGTCCTTCTCCCCATGGCCACCTGGACGCTCTCTGGCACGATCAACGAATGGCAGGCCCGGCTGCCTTTCGCGTTAACCGGCCTTTTGGGCGTCGTGGCCCTCTACCTGGTGGGGCAACGCTGGTTCAACAAACGGAGCGGATGGGTTGCCGCGCTGCTTCTGGCGATCAACGGATATTTCGTTGGATTTGGCCGTATCGTGCAGTACCAGAGCCTTGTACTGGCGGTGACGACCCTGGCGTTGTTGGCTCTCTGGCGCTGGTCGGAGGGGGAAGGACGCCGGTGGCTTATCGCTGGCACGACGCTGCTGGCTTTCGGCTTCCTGGCCCACTATGATGCAGGATTGGCACTGCCAGCCGCCGCGTACATCGTCGGCCGGCGACTGTGGCGTGACCGATCGCAGTGGTGTGCCCTCCGGGTGGACATTTTGGGCGCGGCGTTGCTGGTCTGCGGCATCATCGCACTTTTCTACCTCCCTTATGTCCGCCATCCCAACTTCGCCAAGACCCTGGAATATCTGAGCGGCACTCGCGTGGGCACCAAAGGGCCGCTATACAATAACCTGCTCTCCTCGCTACCCCTCGCCACGTTTTATAACTCTACATACTACCTCATCGGCCTGGCCGGCCTGATCATGATTGCATCCTTCCTATCCTTCCGCCGCTTTGGTCTTCTCATTCCTGCCTCCTGCTTCCTCTGCTCCCTTGCTTCCCTGCTCCTCTGCTCCCCTGCTCCCTTGCTCTCCGGCCCCATACTTGCCCTTCTCCTGATCCTCATCGTCCTCTCCCCTCACTCCTCCCCGGCCGCCCGCGCTGCCTGGCTATGGTTCGGTGCTCCGTTTCTTTTCTATTTCTTCCTGATCAGGGTCCCCCGCACCCACGTGCTCAATGCCTTCCCTGGCGCCTGCCTCCTTGCCTCCCTCCCACTCGCCCGCATCTGGCCATGCTTCCACTCATCACGCACCACGTTTCACGTCTCACGTCTCATGCTTCACGCATCACTCCTCATATCCGGCCTTGCCATTCTCGTCCTTTTGGCTTATTATCCTTACTTGCTGTTCATCCAGCACGACCCCGAGATCAAGCGCACCTGGCCCGCTCATCACCCGGCTCTCTACTGGCGGCCCGACGATGAGATACCCCACGATGGCTACTTTGGTTTCCCCTATCGGGCTGGCTGGAAGGTCGTCGGTGTTCTAGTCGAAGAAGAGATATTGAGCGGTGTCTACGCCAGTAATGAGGAACAGGAGGTCGCGGGCTGGTACACCCGAGGGGCAGAGCGCACTTACTGTCCTGCCCCTGAATGGTATCTGATTGCGCAGAACGTTCAAGATGAGGTGCCAGTTGACCGGGCTGAGATTGAGGCGGCTTATCACCTTTGGGGAGAGGTTCGGGTCGCAGGGGAGCCTAAACTGTGGATCTACCACCGAGTGCCTCCTCCCCCCTGGAGGGGGGATGAGAGGGGGGTAGCGGCCTTACCCAACGTCTATCACGTTGAGGACTACATTTCCCATTTCGACGCTCGGACCACTCCGGCAAGCGTGATGCCGCCGCTTCCCACCGCTTACACCCCGGCAGGCTACACGCTAGGGGAGGTGGTGCGGCTGCTGGGTTATCGCCTGGATACCGCTGATGCCCGACCCGGGGGGAGCATCCACCTGGTGCTCTACTGGGAGGCACTCAGATCGATAGAGGCCAGGTATCAGGTTTTCAACCAACTCTATGACGGAGCGATGTGGGGTCAACAGGACGGGACACCGGGATGTATGCTATCGCCGACCGTCTTTTGGGAACCGGGCCGGATTGTGCGGGATGAGTACACCATTCCGATTGCCCCCTCGACGCCCCCGGGAGATATTCCGCTACTCGTCGGGATGTATCGCCTGGGCACAGGGGAACGACTACCGGTCTGCGACCCGGACGGCGTGCCCATCGGTAGCGCAATCCCCCTGGCGGTGGTGACGGTCCGATGAACACGGAAAGGATCAGCGTGCACCGTCGGTCATCGGTCATTGGCCGTTGGTCATTGGTCATTGCCCTGTTGTTGCTGTTTTGGTGGCGGGTGCTGGTCAACATCCGGGATCAATCGCCAACCATGGACGAGCCGTTTCACCTGGTCCGGGGTGTAGCATACTGGCAGACCGGCGACCTGCGCCTGCAGTATGAGCACCCTCCTTTGAGCCACGCTTGGAGTGGTGCGTATATAGCGCTGGAGCCAGATCTTCCCTCGCTGGCCAGTCTGAAGGGCTGGGACCGCGCCTCTTGTATTGACGTCACCCGTCACTTGCTCCGGGAGCCTGGATGGCCCCTTGAGCGGGCGCTGTTCCTGGGCCGCTGGGCTGTCCTGGCGCTGGGCCTAGTGCTATCGGCGCTGGTAAGCCGGTGGACCGGCGAATTGTTCGGGCACGAGGCGGGGCTAGCGGCGCTATTCCTGTGCACCTTCGACCCTAACATTCTGGCCCACTCCAGTCTCGTCACCACCGACCTGCCAGTTACCTGCCTGACTTATGCTGCGTGCTACGCTTTCTCCCGCTGGCTGGATCGGCCGACCTCAGGGCGGCTTCTGCTGGCGGGACTCACGCTGGGCCTGGCCTGGGGAGCCAAGTTGTCGGCGCTGATCCTGTTACCGGCGCTGGGGCTGGTGCTTTTATGGCATGTATGGCGGAGGAGGGGCGAGGCAACCGGAGAACATGTCTCGAACGCACCCAGGGTTGCCTCGCCCCTACTGATCGGGTTCGTGGCGATCCTGGGCATAGGCTTTCTGGTGCTGTGGGCTCTCTACCGTTTCGAGACGGGCGTGTGGGCACCGATCGGTATCCAGATGCCGATGCCAACTTACTGGGACAACCTGCAACGCTTGTGGCAGCATCAGGCCTCTGGACAGCGCGCCTTCTTCATCGGCCAACTCTCCGAGGAGGGCTGGTGGTACTACTTCCCGGTTCTGTTTGTGATCAAGACGCCGCTTCCCCTGTTGACATTGCTGGTCGTGGCTGTTGTGGCAGCCTGGCGCACGCGCCGGCTGGCGTGGCCTCCCGTGATGATCATCTTTCCGGCACTCTACTTCGCCGTCAGCATGGCCAGCAAGATCAACATCGGGTACCGCCATATCCTGCCGGTGGTCCCGTTTGCTGCGATGGTCGCCGCGACCGCCTTCCATTACTTGCTCATAGCCCCCGTCCCCGGGGGCGGCACGCGTCGCTCCTGGTGGCGTACCCTCATTGGTCATTGGTCATTGTTCGTTGTTCATTGCTTGCTGGTCCTATGGATGGCGCTGTCGAGTTTGTGGATCCATCCGTACTACCTGGCCTACTTCAATGAACTGGTCGGCGGGCCAGATCAGGGATACCGCTATGCGGTAGATTCGAATCTGGATTGGGGGCAGGATTTGAAAAGGCTGAGGGCATATCTGGATGAGCAAGGGATTGACCGGATCAAGTTGAGTTATTTTGGGACAGCCAGGCCAGAGCGGTACGGCATCGAGTATGATCCGCTACCCATGCCACCTCCTTCGCCACCCTCGGACTTCAGCCCTTTTAATCCGGAGCCAGGAGTGTACGCCATCAGCGCGTCCAATCTACAACTTCTGGAAGACCCGGATGTCTTTGACTGGTTTCGTCGTCGCCAGCCGACGGCCAAGGTTGGATACTCGATATTCATCTATGACGTGGCAGACAACATCAAGGGAGAATGGGTGGCCGTCTGTTACGCCCCTATACCTGCACTGGAGGCTGATCAGATCCAGGACGCGCTGGGACGTCCAGACCTGCGGCTGGTCTATTTTGACTGTCGCTCTAGTTGGGTCTACCCGGCTGGCACGGCCCCCGGCTGGTACATCATCCCGGAGACCACTGACGATCCAACGGTGGTGTCCACGTATGGCGACGATGCACAAATCGTTTTTCACGGCCGCCAGACCAGCAAGCGCAGAGGAGTGACCGTCTATTTGCAAGCGAGGCAGCCGGAAAACATGTCTCGAATGAACCCAGACCACCTCTTCCGGTTGCCTCGCCCCTACTTTGCCGACGTGGCCCGTTTTCTGGGGTATGAGGCAGACCCGGTCAGTCCAGTGCCAGGCGGTACAATGACCTTGCGCACTTACTGGGAAGTGCTCAACCGGCCCGACTTTCCCCTCTCTGTGATGGCGCATCTCGTGGACGACCAGGGCACGCTGGTAGCCATCGCCGACGGACTGAGTTTTCCGGTGGAAAACTGGCAGAATGGGGACATCTTCGCTCAGATACATCTCTTCACGCTTCCATCCGACTCCCATACTCACACACTCCCATACTCCTTTAACGTGGGCCTGTATCGTCTGGACACGATGGAGCGGATTCCGCCCGCCGGGTCCGAGGCTGACCATCTGACCCTGGGCTCCATCGAGGTGCGAGGCAGTGGCCGGTAAGGATGGCGTTCAGGTGAGTGAGGTGACGGTTCTATGAGGGGCTGGAGACGGGCGGTATCGATTTATGTAGGGGTCTTCCTCGCTTATGCTCTGCTCACTCTGGCGATGACCTATCCAGTGGTCGCCCGGCTGGACACTCACATGGTGGGTTTCGGTAGCAATATGTGGATGCACTACTGGAATGTGCTCAACAAAGCAGATTGGCTACGGCCCCTTGCTACCGGGGGTTTCGGTGGCGATATGTGGGTGCATTACTGGAATGGCTGGTGGGTCAAGAAAGTGCTGACTGAGGGAGCCAGCGTCTATTCGACCCGCTTGCTTTTCTACCCGCAGACGGTCAGTCTGATCTACCACGACTTCGGTTGGGTCAACATTGCGGGCTGGTTTCTGGCGGAGCCAGTCGTTGGCGGGGTCGTCGCCTCCAATCTGGTCTATCTGGCTAACGTCACTCTTTGTGCTTTTGCCATGTTCATCCTGGCCCGTTGCCTGCTGAGGTCAGAGGGACCTGCCTTCGTCGCCGGATTGGTCTATGGCTGTTGGCCCTATCGCCTCTCCGACTACGAACATCCCAACATGATTTCCACCGAGTGGCTGCCGCTGGTGTTGTTATGCGTTATCCTGCTAGTGCGGGAACGAGGGAGCGTCCGATATACGCTGCTGGCAGGGCTATTCCTGGCGCTAACCGGCCTCTCGCGCTGGCAGATGCTGCTGCCCGCCACTATTGCCATAGGCGTGTATCTCCTATTCAGCGTGTTGTTCGAACGGCAGTGCTGGTCATGGCGGGTGGTGGAGATGCTGGCGCTGGCAGTGCTCATGGCTGTGCTGCTCATTGCCGTCCCTTTCTACCCGCTGGCTCGTGATATAGTCACAGGCGAAGCGGGCGACTTTCTCCAAGAGGAGGGGAAAGGGACCGATCTGCTGGCCTACTTCGTACCGTCGATGAACCATCCGTTAGCCCCCCTCTTCGGCGGCCTGGGCTATGTGCGCAGCCCGGTACGCCTCCCCTATAGTGCCTTCCTGGGATATGCTGTCCTCGCAATGGTCCTGGTAGCCATGATCTGGCGTTGGCAGGCGATACGACCGTGGATCGCGCTCGCACTGGTGGCTTTTCTGCTGGCGCTGGGGCCAGTATTGCGCTTCGATGGCCGCCTCTACCCGGCCGTGCCTATGCCGTACCGACTGGTGGGCTGGTTGGCCCCGCTGCGCTTGATGCGCGACTACCACCGCTTCAATGCGCTCCTGGCCCTGCCGGTGGCCGTGCTGGCCGGGTACGGGGCCACCATGCTCCGGGATTGGCTGGCGTGGCGGCGACCGATCTTGCTGTGGGGTATCCTCTCAGCGCTGATCCTGTTCGACTACCTCAACCTGCCAGCGGCGACGATCCCAGCCCATGTGCCGGATTTCTACTCTGCCCTGGCCGAAGAGCCAGTCGACTTCGCCATCGTAGAGCTTCCGGGAGACCGACAACACACAGAATATTATATGTTCTACCAGACAGTACATGGCCATCCTCTCCTGAGCGGCCACGTCTCACGGCTCCCCTCCCAGGCCATGGAGTTCATATCCTCTGTCCCTCTGGTGGACGGCATATACGAGAGCGGGACGATCAACACCCATCTCCCCGATCTCTCACGCCAACTTTCGCTGCTGGCCGAGGCTGGTTTCCGTTACATCATCCTGCATAAAAACCTGGCCTCCCTTGGGCAACTGGCCAAGTGGCGGTCCTACCTGATGGTGTCACCACGATATGAAGACGACGAGGTAGTGGTGTACACCACTGCGCCGGTGGTGGAGCAAGATTGTCCTCTGCGTTACGATCTGGAAGCAGGGATGGGGTTGATCGACGCGGGCCTGTCTACGGAAACCATCAGCCCTGACGCCTTTTTGGAACTCCGGGTCATCTGGGGGACAACGGCTCCTCCGGGGACAGACCTCCGGGTCGAGGTAGCCCTCGTGGATGAGGAGAGGAATGTGGGACAAGCGCGGCGCTTTGAAATTTCGCCCGCCTGGCCCACAGGGGAGTGGTCGGCCAACGCCATTGTGCGAGACCGGTATTCTCTTCAGATTGAACCATGGCTAAGGGGCGGAACGCACAGCATTGTGGTAGGCCTGGTGAGAGAAGAGGACGGTCAGCCAGTGGGGCAGAGGGTGAAGGTGGGAGAGGTGGTAATGCTAGCACCAGAGCGGAGTTTCACTGTGCCACCTATGGCGCAAAGGGTGAGGGCGACCTTCGACGACGTTCTGTGCCTTTTGGGGTATGACCTGGAGGTAGGGGATGACGCAGTTCACATCACCCTCCACTGGCAGGCGCTCCGGCGGATGGGGACGCTATACAAGTTCTTTGTGCATCTCTACGACGCGGAGAGCGGCGAACTGGTGGCCCAGACGGACGTAATGCCACATAACTGGACCTACCCCACGACCTGGTGGGAGGTGGGGGAGATCGTGAGCGATGAAATATCCCTCCCGTTGGAGGGCCTTCCGCAGGGACGGTATCGGTTGGGGATAGGGGTCTACCATCCCGATACAGGGGTGCGCCTTCCGGTGGTTGCTGCACCGGTTGGTCTGGATGGTAGCAACGGGCGACTGCTGCTGCCGGAGGTGATCGAGCGGTGAAAGGGCACAAGAGCACCTTCCTGCAAGCGGGATTCCTGCTTTTACTGTTCCTGCTGGCCTTCATCCCCCGTGCCGTTTACCCGGTCTCCCGGCCCCTCCAGTGGTACTTCCGCTCGGCGCGGTTCTTCCAGGCGATCTTGGAAGGGGACTGGGCAGGCACCCTCTTCTCCGAGCACCCCGGCGTGACGGTGATGTGGCTTTCGGGGGCGGCGCTGTGGGGCTGGTACGGCCTCCAGTCTCTGCTCGGACTGAACCCGCCAGCGCCGTTGGAGACGGAGGGCTACGCCTTTGCCGACCGTGTGGCGGTGGAGGTGCTGCCGCTGGCGCTGCTCGTGGCTCTGGGCATCCTCTGGGGTTGGTACCTCCTGCGCCGTCTCTTTGGCCAGCGGGTGGCGTGGGTGGCGGCGCTCCTGTGGGCGTTCGACCCCTTCTACCTGGCAAACTCGAAGGCCCTCCACCTGGACGCGGCTCTCTCCACGTTGATGCTTCTTTCCGCCCTGTGGATGCTGGTCTACCTGCGGGAGCGGCGCTTGCGGCAACTGGTGACCTCGGCGGTCCTGGCTGGCCTGGCTCTGCTTACCAAGACCACTGCGCTTTTCCTCGCCCCCTTCCTGGCCCTCTGCTTCCTGACCGACTGGCTTCCATCCCTCCGCCATTCGCCATTCGCCATTCGCCATTCACCATTCGTTATTCGTCATTCGTCATTCGCAGTCCGCAATTTCCTCCTCTGGCTCCTCGTCGCCGCCGTTGTCTGCTTTGCCCTCTGGCCGTCCTTGTGGGTGCAGCCGGCCGCCAGCCTCGACCTGGTGATCCGGCGGGGGGTGCTCCTGCACGCGGGCGGTCCCCGTGACCAGCCGCTCCTCTATCGAGGTGTGCTGGCGGTGCAGGACCCCGGCCCCCGTTTTTACCTGGATGTCCTGCTCTTCCGTACCACCTTCCTGACGCTCCCTTTCGCTTTATTGGGCCTGGCCTCGGCGTGGGTGCGACGACGGGAGGAGTGGCTCTCCCTCCTGCTCTTGGGCGGATTCGCGCTTTTTTACTTCGCGCAGATGTCGCTGGGGGGCTGGAAAGACGGGCGGTATATGCTCCCCATCCTGCTCGTGCTCGACGTGTTGGCCGCCTCCGGCCTGGTCTGGTGGGCTGACCGCGTCCACGGGCTGACGCGCCTGTCCCCGGTTATTCTGGTGGGCCTGCTGCTAACGGCTCAGGCCGCCGCCGCGCTCTCTCATCATCCCTACTACGGCACGCACTACAACGCACTGCTGGGCGGCCCCCAGGCGGCGCGGCGTGTCTTCCCCCCGGCCGATTTCGGCGAGGGGCTGGACCTGGCGGGGCAATACGTGGACACTCGGCCCAGTGCAGAGAACTTGAGCATCGGCGCCCAATTCCTGGCCAACGAAATGCTGGCCCAGCACGTCCGCGCCCCGGTCTACGACATCGCGCAGATTGGCGAGGAAGCGGATTATCTCGTCTTTGGCGTCCAATACACGATGCGCGGACCGATCTACCCCCGCTGGGGGGCGCTGTGGGAGCAGACCTACAAGTTCCGCGAGCCGGAGTTCGCCGTCTCCTTCGATGGTGTGCCCTACGCCTGGGTGCACCGGCCCGGCGCGGAGCCAGTCATCCCGCACCGACTGGACACCCGGCTGGGGGGTATGGGCGCGGTAACCGCGCCCATACGACTGGTGGGCTACCGGTTGGCGCAGGGTGAGGCCGCCCCAGGCGATGTACTGCTGTTGACCCTCTACTGGCAGGCAGAGGGGCCGGTGGAGGGGGATTACACGGTTTTTGTCCACCTGCAAGGACCGGACGGGCGGCTGGTGGCGCAGCAAGATAACCAGCCCGTGCACGGCACCCGACCCACCGGTGGCTGGAAGATCGGCGTCATGGTGGAGGACTACTACGAATTGATGCTGCCGCCGGATGCTCCCTTGGGCAACTGCCGGCTCAGCGTGGGGATGTACGACCCGACGACGCTGGAGCGGCTCCCGGCCTTTGCCCCTGACGGTGGACGTCTCCCGGAGGATCGGGTGGTGCTGGCGACGGTGCAAGTGCGGCCGGTGGTTCCCTGGTGGCGCTGGGCGCTCTCGGCGACCTGGCTGGCGATCATCGCGGCTGGAATAGTGTGGCCGTGGGTCAGGAGGCGAGAATGACCGACCCGATTGGCTCATTGTTCATTGTCACATTGTTCATTGTCACTATGTGGCCGTGGGTGAGGAGGAGAGGATGAGCAGGCATTGCTGGCGACCATCTTGCGGCATATCTCGATCGCCTCATTGTTCATTGTTCATTGTCTCATTGTTCATTGTCCTCGGCGTCGTCTACAGCGTGGTGGTGCCCCCCTTCGAGGCCTCCGACGAAAAGTGGCACTACCCCATGGTGAAGCACATCGCCGACCACTGGTCACTGCCCGTGCAGGATCCGGCGAACGTGGGCCCCTGGCGACAGGAGGGCAGCCAGCCACCACTCTACTACTTTCTCAGCGCGCTGGCGACCTGTTGGATTGATACGTCGGACATGGAGCAAGTGCGCCACCTCAACCCCCACGTAGACCCGGGCGCCACCCCCGATGGCAACGTCAACCTGGCCGTCCACAACCCCGCACTGGAGCGTTTCCCCTGGCGGGGGACAGTGCTGGCGGTGCACCTGGTACGCCTGCTCTCCGTCCTGATGGGGGCGGTTGCGGTTCACCTGACCTATCTCATCGTGCGCGAGGTCTTGCCCAGTCAGCCGGCCCTGGCCCTGGGCGCTGCGGCCGTTCATGCCTTCACCCCAATGTACGTTTTCATCTCCGGCGCGGTCAACAACGACAACCTGGTGGTGCCGCTGAGCAGCCTGGCGCTGCTGATGATGATTCGAATGGCGAATGACGAATGGCGAATGGCGAATGGCGAATGGCGAATTGCAGGTCGCGGGATGACCCGGCGCTACCTGGCGCTGGGGACGGTGCTGGGGTTGGCGGCGCTGACCAAGTCCAGTTCGCTGGCGCTGACGGTGCTCACGGCGCTGGTAGTCGTGGTGCGGGCAATGCGGCGGCGCTCGTGGGTCGAGTTCTTCGTCGGCGGGCTGGCGACCTTACTGCCGTTGCTGCTCGTCGCCGGGTGGTGGTATCTGCGCAACCTGCGACTATACGGCGACCTCACCGGTTTCAACGTCTTTTTTGAGATTCTGGGCACACGGGACGTGCCGGCCAACCTGGCACAATTGTGGCGGGAGCGGTATAGTTTCCTGGCTGGCTACTGGGGCAACTTCGGGGGTCTCAACGTCCCGATGGCATCCTGGACCTACAATGTCCTCAACACATTGGCCGTCGTCGCAGCCCTCGGCCTGGTTGTCCTGCTGCTCAGACAGGTCCTCACGACCCATAAACATTTGGTCATTAGTCATTGGTCATTGGTCATTTGTTTCCTGTGGGGCCTCGGCGTCGCCGTCCCGTGGTCATTTTGGGCCTCCACCACCTGGTCCTCCCAGGGCCGGCTGATCTTCCCCGCCATCTCCGTCTGGTCGCTCCTCATTGTCCTCGGCTTTGATGGGCTGGCTGGGATGGTAGAGTGGTTGAGCAAGTCACGGCTGAAAGCGATTCCTATGCTGATCTGTTGCTGTCCTGTTATCTGTGTTCTCCTGCCAGCGGCGCTGGCCCCCTTCGCCTGGATCGCGCCAGCCTACGCGCTGCCCGAGCCGCTGACGGACGCCCAGGTCGCTGCCATTCCCCACCGGCTGGAGACCGACTTCGGCGGGGTGATGCGGCTCCTGGGATACGACCTGGTGACGGAACTCCCCCCCGCGGTTGGTGAGCCTGTCGAACCATCGGGGGGGGCGGGGGGGGTAGAGTCGGGCGGGCAGGTGGGGGTCACCCTCTACTGGGAGGCGCTGTCCCCCACCGACCGGGACTACACCGTCTTCGTGCACCTGCTGGGCGAGCATGACCTGCTGGTGGCGCAACGGGACACCTTCCCCGGCCTGGGTTTGCTTTCCACTACCTGGCTGGAGCCGGGCTACGCTTGGGCCGACCGGTACGTCCTGCAGGTGCCTCCCACCGCCTGCGCGCCCGACGCGGCTCAGGTCGAGGTGGGGCTGTACGACGCCGCGAGCGGGGCGCGCCTGACCGCGAGCAGTGGCGGCGACCACGTGCGCTTTGGGCGGATCCTGCTGGAGCCACGCCCCGGCGACCTGCCCAACCCGGTGGCGGTCAACTTTGGGGGCGAGATGCAACTGGTAGGGTATGGGATGGACCGTCGCGCCGCTGCCCCCGGCGAGACGGTGCGCCTGGTGCTCTACTGGCAAGGTCTGCGGCAGATGGACGTTAACTACACCATCTCGGTGCAGTTTGTGGACGGCGATTGGGTCAAGGCGGCGCAGCGGGATACCTGGCCTGTAGGTGGTGCAGCACCCACGTCCGCCTGGCAGCCCGGCGAGTTGGTAGAGGATATTTATGAACTGACCATCTTTGACGTGCCGCCTGGAGTCTACGACGTGCGCCTGGCTATCTATCGCTTCGACGAGGAGGGGAATATCGTCCACCTGCCCCTCATCCCCGAGGGCGGTCGCATGCAGACCACGCACGTGGTGCTGACGCGGATGCGGGTGGTGCCATGACGATGAGGCGACGTGGGGAAGTCTCGCGCCACATCGCGGCGGCGTTGCTGCTCCTATCCTTCAGCCTGGCACTCACCAGCGCACGTACCAAGTCGGCCACCTTCGACGAGGATGCCTACATCGGCAAGGGCGCGGCAATCTGGTTCCGGTCCAATTATGGGCTGCGCACGGCTCATCCAGCCCTGGCACCGCTCATCGGCACGACTCCGCTGCTGACCGAGCCGGGATTCGCGGAAGCGGTGGCTTCCCCCAAGTGTGAGGCTGGCAGCGCGCGCCGCTGTGGTCGGGAACTGCTGTTCTTCCACAGCGATACGCGCCGGGTGCTCTTTCTGGTGCGCCTGCCGACCATCGGTCTGCTGGTGGCGCTGGGCGCGCTCGTCTATCACTGGGCGCGGGCGCTGTACGGCCAATGGGGCGGGCTGCTGGCGTTGACCGTCTATGCTTTTGAGCCCAACCTGCTTGCACACGGGCGGCTGTTGACGTTAGACCTGCCCTCCGCGGCCTTTGTCTGCCTGGTGCTGTACACCGCCTGGCGATTCTGGCAACGGCCGGGGTGGCGGCGTCTGGCTGCCTGGGGCGTGGCGCTGGGGCTGGCCGGTGCGACGCGCTACACACTGGTGTCTGTGGTGCCGGTGTTGGTGGTGATGACGTTGGCCCACGCTGCCCGGCCTGTTGGCCACACCGGCCTGAAGAGCCGGTGCTGGATGGCTCTCTGGCAACCTTATGGCCTCCAGCGCCGCCTGTTCACGGCGGCGCTGGTCGGGTGCGCGGTAGGTGTCATCGCGGCTCTCACCGTCTGGGCAGTCTACGGTTTTACCTTCGGCCCGGTGCCCGGTTGGGGAATCCGGTTGCCCGCCCCGGCCTACTTCTA